>NZ_JACJEB010000003.1:0-357868 GCF_014163845.1 Shewanella sp. SR43-4
CTGTAATAATTAAGATTCAGCTTAACAGTAAGCTGAACCTTAATTATGAGAATAATGTTAACTTAATATCATTTCAAATCACTCAAATAAAATTTAAGAAGATTTGTCAGTGATGATAAAGTCAACTCGACGAGTTTTTGAACGCTCAGAGCTGGTTAGTCTAACACCATTATCTTCAATAATTTTAGTGCTAGAAACTAACTGGTCGTATGACGCACCTAAAGAAACTAAGTACTCTACGATTCCATCAGCACGACGTTGTGCCAGTGCTTTATTGTACTTTATAGTACCTTTATCGTCGGTTAAACCTTGAATGTTAAGTTCTTTATCGACGTGGTTAGCTAAATAAGTAGCAACGCAAGACATGTGCGCATCAAGCTTACTGTATGACTTATCGCTATTCAGTTCGAAATACACAGGTCTAAATCCTACAATCATTTCATCATCTGTTTGTAAGGTATATTCAATACACTCTGGAGAAATTGAAAATGTTTTGATGGGTTCTGATACAGTAACGGGTGCTGATTGACAGCCCGTAAGTGCTAATAACACAACACCTGCTAATGAAAGATTGATCGGTCTCATATTTGACTTAATCCTTTAAAACTGTGGTCCATTAAAAAGAAGACGTAAATTACCGATTATGTTTTATTGGGTCAATAGGAAAACGATATTTTTGATAATTTGATATTTATTTATCTTAATAAGACATACTTTTTAATGTGTTTTTATTTCAATACATACTAATGGGTAGTTAATTTAAACTGATTTATATAAAATTTATTTTGCTGGTTTTTAAATGTTGTTTTTTGAGTTTGCTTGCTGCAACATATTGTGGTTATTTTGATTCACTAGGACGTTAGTTTACATACTTTAGGATAATATCAAGGGATTAACCTGTACTTATGGATAAGAGTAAAGCACCAAATAACTTAGCTGAAGACAAAACTGTCATAGCAGGATTAGACAATTCTGAAAATAATGCTAACAAAGTTAATTTGATTGGCAAATGTTTCAAAAATCGATATTTAATTGAATCAAAAATTGGTCATGGAGGTATGAGTGATATATACCGTGCCAAAGACCTGTACTTAGAGTCGTTGAATGTCAGTGAGCCATTTGTTGCAATAAAGGTATTATTGCCTCAGTTATCTGATATACCCGAAGCTCAACAAGTCCTGATTAAAGAGTCGGTGCAAACCCAAAAACTCTCTCATCCAAATATCATCCGAGTGTATGATGTTGATACTGATGATGGCTTTCACTTTATGGTAATGGAGTGGTTAGACGGTGAATCATTAGACCAAGTCATTAAACGTTCCAAACCGATGGGGATTAATTTCAAAGGATCAATGAAAATCATTGATCAGATTGCTTCAGCCTTATCGTATGCGCATCATCAAGGTATTGTTCATACAGATTTAAAACCATCGAATATTTTCCTGACTCGCCAAGGTAATATTAAAGTCTTCGATTTTGGTGTTGCAAAAAACTTGCAACAAAGAGAAGACCGCTACGCACTTGCTGAGGTAGATCAAGACTCATCATTAACAGGTTACACTCCAGCATATGCTAGCTTTGAACAGCTAACTGGCGAAGATGCTTGTGCGGAAGATGATATTTTTGCTTTTTCATGCATTAGCTATGAATTGCTTACAAGTAAACATCCCTATCAGCGTGTCGCAGCAAATGAAGTTGACGTTACCAAGAATAAATTGGTCAAGCCAAAGCATATCAGCATGTCTTTGTGGCCTACACTCAAAAAAGGCTTGGCACTCAAAAAGGCGCAACGAGCATCATCAATTGATCAGATAATCAGCACTTTACACCGTAAAACTTGGCCGATTTTAACTGCCATTGCAGCAGGTACGATTTTGGTTATTGGGGGATTTCAAATTCAACAATACTATCAAGTGCAATTAGATAACTTGAATAATAAAGTGGCGATAACAAATAAGGCAAAAAGTGAAGTTCAAGCATTTGAGTTTATCCCAGCTTCAGACTTATTAGCCCGAATTGACAGTATTCCTGAATCTAAAAGCATCATTAAAAATGGTCTATTAAAAACACATCAATCAGAAGTATTGGATATCGTTGAACAACGTATTGCTTCCTTACCTAAAAGTGATAATGGCCTCTATCAGGATTATGTAAAAATAGCTGAAGTTATTAATGATATAGAGCGTTTTTATCCTGATTCAGTTCGTTTGCTGCAAATGAAAAATCAAGCTGAACGAAGTAAACAATTGGTTGTTGATGCTCTGTCTGAACGTTTGAGTCTTTTATTATCTCAAGCTCGTTATAACGAGCAAGGGACCAATAATATTAAGGCTATCGTTGATGGACTAAGCTTTGTTGAGCCTAATTATGTATATCTCGCGAGTAATGAAGAATATACGCTCTATGCAAGCACCTTTGATAGTGCATTAAAGAAACACGATATTAATCAAATTAGCGAACTTATCACTACGGGTGAAAATGTGTTTGCAAACTATCCTGAAGCTAAGTCTTTAATTGCCTATGGTGCACAATTAAAAGTTGCCGTAAAAGCATTGAACGAATATCACAATGCGACGGCAAAAGGCAAAACTGTTGATTATCCGTATGACGCCGCTGAGGTTTATTATCGGGATACATTTGAGCAATTAACCGCAAGACTAGAAGCGATTGATGATCCCAAAGATCTACATGAATTTGATAAAGAAGTAAGAGATCTTGCCACAAATTTACCTGATGATTTTGATCCCCTACTGACGCTTGATAAACGTCTCGCGGCGTCATTTTTACGCCAGGCAAACGTGTATCTAGAAAAGCAATATCTGAAAACTGCCAGAGAGTTATTTGCTCGGGGTAATGAAATGTATGAACGTCTTAATGGTGTTCAACGTTTATAGCTCTGTAGTGATTGATCAATCGTTGTATGTTGATGAAGGAAGATGTAATAAAAATGGAATTATCGCTAGAGATTTTGAGCTATCACAGGTTATCTCCTGAGCAAATTATAACAAAAACAGTTATTAATACTTTGACGCTAGGTCGCTCAGATACGTGTAATTGGCATTTACCCGATCCTGAAAAGGTGGTTTCTGGTACTCATGCTCGGATCACTAAGCGCAGTGACGGTTTTTACATTGAAGACTTATCAACTAATGGTTTATACGTTAATCGTGCCGTTGAAGCCTTGGGCAGCAATCGTGAACATAAAATTGAGGTCGATGATTTATTCACTTTTGGTGATTATGAAATCAGTGCTAAATTGCAGAGTTTACCTACCTCTGAACACACTCATCAGCAACCCAGTGTACAACATGCTCCTGTTGCAACGACCTTGGATGATCATCATGCGTTACCGACTTCATCCTCATCAATTCTTGATACTGGGTTTGAGTCTGATTTAGCTGGATTTGATTCTGCAATGTTGCTCAAGCAATCTCGGCAACAATCAGCAGGTCTATCGCAAATGAACGCTGATTTACAAGACCACTTTCAACCACCTTTATCTATCCCTGAAGAATGGGATAAGGATATTTTTGGCCAACATTCTCAAGCACGTCCTAGCTCTACTGTTGCGCCAGAACCCAAAGTGGAAGTTGCTCAAGCGCCTGTGATGCCAGTTGTCGAGACTAAAATAGCAAAAGCAGACGTTAAAAAAGACGCTCCTGTGATACCTGAATCAAAGCCCTCGATAAACACTCAAATTACTTCAGCATCAGTGTTAAGTAAGGCTTTTTTTCAAGGTATGGGAGTAAATCAACAAGACTATGAAAAGGTGCTAAGCGAAGAATTGATGTTTGAATTGGGTAAGAGCATGCAATCTATGTTAACCGGACTCATGGATTCTTTACGCCAACGTTCAAAGCTTAAAACTGAGTTTCGAATTAATCAAACTACTTTTCAGCAACAGGAAAATAACCCATTAAAATTCTCAGCCAATATTGATGATGTTTTCCAAAATTTATTTTTAAGAAAAAGTGCCAGCTTTTTATCATCACAACAAGCTATTTCCGAGGCATTTAATGATGGCCGAAAACATGATGCTGCATTAACGGCTGGGACGTTAGGCGCTATCCGAGGGTTATTAAATCAATTAGATCCTGAGTCTATTGAATCTAAAACACAAAGCCAATCTCTGGCAGACATGTTAGTACCAGGACAGAAACAAATGCGTCATTGGAAGCTATATAAAAGCTTACACTCAGATTTGAAACACGAATTTATGCAAGACAGTGCTGCAGCATTATCAGATGATTTTGTTAAAGCATACGACAATAAAATCAAAACGTTATAATTTACTAAGGGCTATTAAATGACATTAAAGTTAGGTCTATACCGAATCATATTAGTAAGCTTTTTATTACTTAACTCTGGTTGTAAAACAATTAATGCAGTTGTTCCTCCATCAACAGACGTTACGTTTAATGCCAGTGCTGACATTAATCCAGACATTAATAATCGACCATCACCTGTGGTGGTTAAAATATTTGAACTATCGTCACGGACTATCTTTGACACGCAAGATTTTTTTACCCTTGATGAGTCTGCTGAAAGCGTTCTTGGCCCCGATCTTATCCGTAAAGATGAGTTGGAATTACAACCATCAGAAACCCGTGAATATGCGATGACATTGGGACAAAACACACGGTTTGTTGGGGTGATAGTCGCCTATAGAGATATCGATTCCTCTCGATGGCGATCGGTCGTCGCCGTCGATCCTACTGGCTATGATGATGTCACTATCAACATAGAAAAAATAGCAGTGTACAACTCTGAAAAGTAATCGTTGTGAATAAATAGGGAAATTATGAGCGATTTTAGCCCAATAGCATGGACAGAGGGCATGTTTCTTCGTCCACAACATATGCAGCAGCAAGAGCGTTTTTTGCAGCATCAGCAAGCGCGTATGGCCAAAAATAATAATCCACTGGCCTGGGGTATTGTAAGCTACGAAGTCAATTATGGCTTGCTTCCGTTAGGGCAGTTTGGTTTAGACCGCATTGATTGCGTATTTCCGGATAATACTCTGGTTTGCTTACCAGAGCAGAGCCCATTGCCGACATCTATTACAATCCCAGCAGGAACACTTGATCAATTGGTCTACCTCGTGCTGCCTGTTGCCAAAAGTAATGGTGTCAATATTTCATCTTCTGAGCAGAATCAAATTACCCGTTACATCTATGAGGATCATAACATTGTTGATACCAGTGTTGGCTCAGATGCAATGGAAGTGCTACAAGTGGCAAAATTGGACTGCCGTTTCAAGTTACAGAGTGAAGATCGTTCTGGATATGTGTCTATTGCCATCGCTCGTGTTATTGACGTATCAGAGGAAGGCGTAATTCGGTTAGATAAAAAGTTTATTCCTGCATGCACAGGCATCGAACACATTAAAACCTTGATGAATATGACCACTGAAGTTACGGGCATGATTAATCAGCGTGCCGAAGCGATTGCGGCTCGATTAAGTCAATCTCAAGGGACTTCAAGTTCGATTGCCGATTTTTTAATGTTGCAGCTTTTGAACAAATATCAGCCTATTTTTGAACATTATGCGATCGTTAATCATATCCATCCTGAATTGCTATACCGCACATTAATCAGTTTCTCAGGTGAACTGTCAACATTTAGCAGTCCTAATAAGCGTCCGCCTAAATTCCCGACTTATCAGCATGATAATTTGACCTATGTTTTTAGCAATACAATGGTCATTGTCAATCATGGCTTAAGCAGTGTATTAGAACAAAGTGCTACGGAACTCATTCTTGAGAAGACCAAATTTGGGGTATATTTCTCGACTATTGCAGACAAGAGCATGCTTGATAATGCTGAGTTCATTCTTGCTGTTAAAGCCAATGTGCCGCATGACGAGCTACGTCAGCGTTTGCCTTCGCAAATCAAAATAGGCTCGGTTGAAACAATCCGTGAACTGGTTAATAACCAATTAGCAGGCATTGGCATTTCAAATTTACCCGTTGCGCCAAGACAAGTGCCATATCACGCTGGTTATCACTATTTCCAATTAGATAAAAATAATAGCCATTGGATAAAGCTCAAATCGAGTGGCGGTGTTGCTATGCATATTTCTGGTGCATATCCAGAGTTACAACTTGAACTTTGGGCTGTGAGTATTTAAACGCCAAAACATTAAGGATAATTTTGTGAACGATAAAACCATCGTTAAACCTCGCCCAGGGAAAGGGGCGGGTATGGCTGGCAATAAAACAAAAGTCGATGATGATAGTCAAAAAACTCTGATCCAAGAACAGCGTAATGATAATCGGGATAATCGCTCGCAACTTAGTCTATCGCAAAATCCGTTAGTTGATTTTGCGGGCACGCTATTATCGATCTGTACTCAATTACGAAACAGTACCCAGCATGATGACGTGAACACATTACGGGTACATTGCGTTGAGTTGATTAAGCATTATGAACAGCAGCTTCGTAATGCAAACCTAGCATCTGATGACATTCAATCTGCCCGATATTGCCTGTGTTGTTTTATCGACGAAGTTGTACTCAATACGCCCTGGGGAGAGCAAAGCTATTGGGCATCTGACAGCTTACTGTCGACTTTTCATCATGAAACCTTAGGCGGTGAGTATTTCTATACTTTACTTGATGCATCGCTGCGTCATCCTGCAGAAAAATGTAATTTGCTTGAACTCATGTATTTATGTTTAACCCTAGGTTTTGTTGGCAAAATGAGAGTTGAACCTCAAGGCGATCAAAAACTTGAAGCATTACGGGAAAAAACCTACTTAGCAATTCAATCCTGTAAAGGCGATTTCCACCGTGAATTATCTCCGGGGTGGCGACAGAATATTGTGCCAAATTTGACCTTTCAACAGCCATTTCCTTTATGGGTGATTGGGGCATTATTTGGCGTGGTCATATTATTTATTTACATGGGCTTTAGTTATAGCATTAACCATTATTCATCAGTCGCTTATAAAGAATTAACCTCAATAGTTCCATGGGAAAAAACCGTCGAAGCGCAGCAACAAATAAGCCGTGATGAAGCCTTATTGCTGCAACAACTGTTACAAACCGAAATAGGCAAAAATCTACTCGAAGTAGAGCAATTAAGTGACCGAGTGAGGATCCGCATTGGTGCTACTGAATTATTTGCATCAGGTAGCACCCAACCTCGTTCAGATTTTGAAGCCATTCTCGCTAAAATTGCCCGCACACTTGAGAGTACTGATGGCAAAATATTGATCACGGGTCATACCGATGATGAACCAATTTTTACCTCTAAATATCCATCAAATTGGCATCTTTCGCTGGCTAGAGCCACATCAATTGCAAATGTTCTCGCTAACAACGCATCGTTAAGTGGTCGTCTATGGCCTGAGGGGCGAGGGGAGTCTGAGCCTCGTGTTGTTAACGATAGCGAACAAAATCGCGCGTTAAACCGTCGAATCGAAATCGACTTATTGTTTTAATGTGACATAAAGGAATAACATAAATGTCTTTGAAATCAATTGGCAAGGGAATTGTCGATACACTTAAATCTAAATGGACTATTACCATTATAGGTTTTCTGTGCTTAGCATTACTCATTTGGTTTGGTGGCCCATTGGTGGCAATCGCCGGCTATGAGCCATTAGCCACCGCAGCTTCGCGGATTATTCTATTACTTGTTATTGTTATCATCTTTGGGGCAATCCATTTTTCTCGGCAGTTGAAGAGCAAAAAGCAAAGCGAGAAAATGGTTGATAGCTTAATTAATGGTGAAGACGATAATAGCGCGTCGGGAGATGATTCTGCGAAAGGTGAAATCACTGTTTTACAGAATAAAATGACCCAAGCGTTAGATATTCTCAAAAATACCAAGCTCACTAAAAATAAAAGTATTTACGAATTACCCTGGTATATCATGATTGGTCCACCAGGAAGCGGAAAAACGACTGCAATTCAGCATTCTGGTTTGGAATACCCATTAAAAGAAAAAATGGGTGTAGACATGATTGAAGGTGTCGGCGGCACAAGACACTGTGATTGGTGGTTTACTAATAAAGCAGTATTAATAGATACGGCCGGTCGTTATACCACTCAAGATAGTCATGTAAAACAAGACTCTCGTGCATGGCAAGGATTTCTGGGATTATTAAAAAAATACCGTCCAGTTCGCCCCATTAATGGTGTCATCATCAGCATGGGCATGTCTGACTTATTAAACCAAACTAAGACAGAAAGAAACTTACATGCTCGCGCAATCAAACAGCGATTACAAGAGCTGCAAAATCAGCTTGGTATGACTTTTCCTGTGTACGTATTGTTTTCTAAATCTGATTTAGTTGCAGGTTTTAATGAATTTTTTGACGATTTAACTAAAGAAGATTGTGAGCAAATTTGGGGTATTACCTTCCCACTCAATGCCGATACCGAAGACACTGATATCGTCAGTTCATTTAATAAGGAATTTCACGATTTATTACTTAATTTAAACGCACGACTCAATAGCCGTTTGAAAAATGAGCGAGACCTAGAGCGCCGTGCTGCAATTTATGAATTTCCTAAACAGCTGAGATTATTACAAAGTTCTGCCGATGATTTTTTGAAAGAAATTTTTGCTCCCAATGCCTATGAAGAAGCCCCATTATTACGCGGTGTTTATCTCACCAGTGCGACACAAGAAGGCACTCCAATAGACCATCTTTCTAGTCATTTATCCAGTGGGATAAAAAGTAAAACAAAAACATTTGCAGCCAATAAACAACGAAGCTACTTTATAAAACGACTGTTAGAAGACGTTATTTTTCCTGAGAAAAACTTAGCATCAACCAACCGTAAACATACCAATCATAACCGATTGTTACGAAAAGTCTCAGTGGGCGTAGCTGCTGGCGTCACCTTGCTTGCAAGTGATTTTTGGTGGCAAAGTTATGATTGGAATCGCAAGTTGATTGATGATACTTATCAAGGTGTTAGTGCCTATAAAACCATTACAAATGGTGGATTAAATGCTAAGTCAGATGTGATTACATTAACCAAAGGCTTAACCTTAATTCGAGATCTACCAGTGGGGTTTGGAACCGATAAGGCCGAGGACGCACAAACCTTTGGTTTGTACCAAGGCGATAAGCTCAAGCAGCCTGCTACAGCCGCTTACCATCGCGCACTAGAAACGCATTTGATGCCTTTCTTACAAACCGTGCTAAGTGATGAAATGGATGCAAATGGCGATCATCTTAATTATTTATATGAAACATTAAAAACATACTTAATGCTCTATTTCCCTGAGCATTTTGATAAGAGCGATGTTCAAGTGTGGTTTTCCGCTTACATTGATAGAAACCTTGTTGGTGATGTTAATCGTGATGTGCGGGTACAACTCAACCAGCATATTGATACCTTGCTTTCTTTGGGGATTCGAGGTCATCAGTATGACAGTTCGACTGTTGATAGTGCTCGAGTTAATTTAACCATGTTGCCACTGGTTGAACGAGCTTATCAGCGTTTGAAAAGTGATTTTGCAAATAGCAGTATTCCAGACTTTAAGCTGGTCGATATGTTGAGTTTAGACAGTTTAGATGGGCTGATGTTCATCAGTGGCCGTCAATTCAATCAGGGTATCCCAGGGCTTTATACCTTCAATGGTTTTCATGGCATTTTTAATATAGAAAAGAATAAAATAGTTAAGAATCTAACTGCCGACAGCTGGGTTTATGGAGACGATTTAGTTGATTTAGATGAGCAAGCTAAAGCGCTGATAACCCAAGAGTTAGAAAAGAGATATATTCGTGATTATATTTTTTATTGGGAAGATTTCTTAAATGATATCGCGATTAAACCCTATTCTACCCGCGAAGAAGCTGAACTCGTTACGGCAGCGCTTGCCAGTCCTGATCAACCGATAAAGACCATTATTGCCGCAGTACAGAAAAATGTGAATTTAACCAAACTGCCGGCAGAGTCGAATAATTTAAAGGCTGCAGCTGAAGTGGCAGATAATCTGTCGGATATCGCCTTTCGTTCTAAAAAAGCACGCTTAAATCGCTTGTTACCAGACACTGATATTACATCAGAGGAGGATTTACCCGGCCAAGATGTTGAATATGCTTTTGCTGAGCTGCTTAAAATTAATCTTGCAGACATTGATAAGATTCAAACCACCTTACGAGCACTTAATCGCAATTACACTAAGTTATCATTGCAAGCTGATGGACAAGGTAATGTGATCAATCAAGCCACAGAAGAAAGCTTTGCTCAATTAGGCATGGCTTTATCTGAGCAATTGATTGATTTACCAAGTCCAATCAATAATTTACTTAGTGATGTTGCATCCCGTACACGCTCATTTGCCAAATCAAATCAAAGTCAGCGATTTAACGGTATTTGGCGGTCGCAAGTATTGGCTGAATTTAACCGAGCCATTGCTGGACGATACCCATTTGATCGTAAATCTAAAGAAGATGTCAGGTTAAAAGATTTTAGTAAGTTTTTTGGTTACGGCGGTACTTTAGATAAATTTTGGGATCAGTACTTAGCCGCTCATGTGGATACCAGCAAAAAACCTTGGCGTTTTAAGCGTAATATTGGCATTCGTAATGACATATTGGAAATGTACCAGCGCGCTGAAACCATTAAAGAAGCATTTTTCGAGCCAGGCTCTAGGCAGCCTATTGTCAATTTTTCATTGGAACCTGAATTATTAGATCAGAATGTGAGTATGTTCTTATTTGAATTAGACAGCCAGCAGCTTAAATACCGTCACGGTCCGACTCGCAAAGAGTTATTTGTTTGGCCTGGTCCTGGGGCAAATAACGAAACTCGAATTGCATTTTCACCGCCTAATGGTGGTCGCTCAATCAACAAGAAGTATGAAGGTGAATGGTCATTCTTTAAGTTATTGGATGAGTTAAGTAAAAAGCGTCCACAAACTAAAAAAGACGGCAAATTACTTATAGACCTTAAAGGTTACAGTGCTGTACTTAAATTGACAGCAAACAGTGTTAACAATCCATTTTGGATGGCAAATATGGAGACGTTTAGATGTCCTGCGAACCTTTAACATCAGTAGGTTACTGTGGAAAAGTCCCGTCAAAAGGTGACTTTATTCAGCAGAACTTGAATGTTGATTTTCTAAAAAATTGGAATGACTGGCTACAAGCTGTTATTGCGGTGAGTAAAGAACAAACTGAACATAATTGGTTGGACTATTACCTCACAAGCCCTATATGGCACTTTTCGTTATCTGCAGGTGTTTGCTGTGATCAAGCTGTTGTAGGCACAGTGATTCCTAGTATCGATCATGTTGGGCGCCACTATCCATTTACGCTAGCTGGATTGCACAATCAATCTGCTTTAAGAGGATGGCAAGAAAATCAGTGGGTTGATGTTTTTGAAAAACATATATTGCAAGTTCTTGAAGATGAAACTGTTCTAGAGCATTGGCTCGAAACAATTACTAAAGAGCCTCTTTCTGTTGCTGCTAATAACGACAGATTTGTCGAAAATGAATCTATAGATCGAAATAAGAAAGCATGGGTATTTCAGGGGGATAACTCACCTGATGTACTGTTATTACTGGATCAGCAATACCGAAAGCGCTTTGATTGTTACAGTATATGGTGGACTGAAGGATCTGATGAAGTAGGGCCATGCACTATCATCACAGAAGGCTTACCGCAAATAAGTCAATTTATCTCTATGTTAAATGGTCAATGGGGACAACGTGGTTGGAATACTGCGGAGCTTATTAAGGATCAAACTTCATGCACTTAAGTCACGCATTAACTCATAGAGGAACCGTTAGAGAAATTAACGAAGATGCTTACCTTGAGTTACCACATTTAGGTGTCTGGGTTGTTGCTGATGGAATGGGTGGACATGCCGCCGGAGATGTCGCCAGTCAGTTAGTTATCGACGGCATCCAGCAGGCTGTTGAGCACCTTGAAGCAGAAACAATTACTTTAGAGGTGTTAAAAAAATCACTGATTGATAGTAATCGTATATTACAGCAAATGAGTGAACATGATTTTGATGGCAAGGTAGCTGGCACCACTGTCGTTGTGCTGTGGCTATATCAAGATAAATATCATTTGCTATGGGTTGGTGATAGTCGGATTTATTTGATGCGTGATCAGCAAATGAAGCAAATGACTAAAGATCATAGCCAAGTGAATGACATGATTGATGAAGGGCTTCTTTCTCCTGAAGAGGCGGAGACGCACCCTTTAGCTAATGTGATCACGCGAGCGGTAGGTGTTGATACTCAATTGGACATAGACTACCGAACCGATAAGGTAAAAGATGGTGATGTTTTTTTACTCTGTAGCGATGGTTTAAACAAAGAACTAAATGATATTGAGATTGAGAGAACAATAAAATCTGGAAATATTATTGATTCAGGATTAGCACTACTTCACGCTTCATTGGTCAGAAATGCAAGAGATAATGTTACGTGTATTTTAGTCAAGAACTCACATAAGAACATTAATATTATCGATGATAGCGATAAAACCATACCGATATTTAGTCACATTTAATAAGTTGTCCTTATAATAGAGAATATAAATGGGTTGTAACGTTAATATTTATTATAAGTGTTATTGTTTTTTGTATGGACAACATTACTTATGATGTAATTCTTTTGGGTGTAATTATTTCGAATGTAATTACATAGGATGTTTTTTGTTTTCTTTATTATCCATTGTGATTAGGTGTGGGCAATATATCTTATTTTAGTTCTATTAAAGACTATTAAGTATTGTTTTTGAAGTTCTATACTTTTATTATTGCACATTAAATCATTTTTATTCAGGGATTGAATTAGATTGAGTAAGCTAAAGAATTTAACTATCGATGAATTAATTCTTCCCATTACCATTGATGCGGAATCTGGAGTTGATCCTCGCGAAGATATTAGTCCAACCTCAACGTATTATTTACTTAAAGACGTGCGCAATATTGCACGCTCTAAAGAACGAAAAGCGTTAACCGATGAAGAAGATGTGTTATCCGTCTCGGTTGAATGGCGACCGATATTTGAGCAAGTTCCGAATATTTTAAAACAACAATCAAAAGATATCGAATATGTTGCTTGGTTTATCGAGGCTGCATGTCGATTACATGGATTCAAAGGGTTGTATTTTGGTTTTACCCTAGCAGCAGAATTAATCGAGCGCTATTGGGACACGCTTTATCCCACACCAGAGCCAAATGATTTAGCGGAGCGAATTGCACCGCTGATTGGTTTGAATGGTATCGAAAGTGAAGGTTCCCTAATTCATCCAATAAGAACGATCCCTATCACCGATGGCGGAATTGTTTACTCGACTTGGCAATATGAACAGGCGCTAGATACAAGTCGCTTAGATAAAGATAAGCAAGAAAAGCGCTTCGATTCTGGTTCAGTCTCACTTGAAGACGTCGAGCAGAGCATCAAGGAAACCTCCGACAGTTTCTTTATCGAGCTTGATCGCGATGTACAAAATGCTATGAGTGCATTTAGCCGTTTGTCGGCTTCAATGGATGACGCGATGAGCGGTGATCCACAACCGACGAGTTATATTCGCAAAGCGTTAGAAGCCTGTGCACTGCAAATTAGTTCAATTACAGCACCAATAATTGCAAAGAATAAAGCTAACTTAGCGCAAGAACAACAGATTGACGAACAGCAAGACGGTGATACTACTGCTCATCATTCAACGCCTTCAGGTGTTGAAGGACAACTTAATTCTAGGGCACAAGCTATTAGTCATCTTGAGACGATAGCGGACTTTTTTCGACGTACTGAGCCACATTCGCCAATGTCTTATGCTATTGAGCAAGTCATACGCTGGAGTGACCTAAGTTTGCCCGAGTTATTACAAGAATTAATCCAAGATGGTGAAGCAAGAAATGGCTTTTTCAAGTTATCTGGAATAAAAACGGAAGAATGATCTGTAGTTGATTACTCAACATATTATTGAAAGGAGTTCATATGAGTGTACATGATAAATTAAAGCGAGTAAGAAAACCCCGTGTCCATATTACCTATGATGTCGAAACCGAAGGTGCTGTAGTAAAAAAAGAGCTGCCTTTTGTTATTGGTGTTACGGGTGATTTTGCTGGTCACAACACCGCAGATTTAAAGCCATTAAAAGACCGCCGTTTTGTACAAATCGACCGTGATAACTTTAATGATGTGTTAAAGCGTATGAGCCCTAAGTTAAATATTTTAGTGCCTAATACTCTTGCCGGCGATGATTCTGAAATGAATGTAGCATTAGAGTTTAATAGCATTGAAGACTTTGAACCTGCTGCCATTGTTAATCAGGTTGAACCATTAAGAAAATTAATGGAAACCCGTAACAAACTTCGTGATTTGATGACAAAAGTTGATCGCTCTGAGAATCTCGAAAATATCTTAGAAGAAGTGTTAAATAACACTACCAGCCTAGACAAGTTGGCTGGTGAACTTAACCTCAAAGGAGCGGAATAATGAGCATGGAAGCCGCGTCATTAGATGCTGTATCTGAAGAGCAAGCACAGAGTGTTTCTATTTTAGAGCAAGCTATCGTTGCTACAAAGCAAACCGATTCTTCTCGTGCAGAAGAATTAATTCGTTCGTTAACCGAAGAAGCCCTTAAAGGTACTGTTCAGTGGGATAAAAACCTCACTGTGACATTCAATAAGGCTATTAATCGTTTAGATGACGTTATCTCTAAACAATTAGCTTCAATTATGCACAATGAAGAACTGCAAAAACTTGAAGGTAGCTGGCGTGGTTTGCACCATACCGTTAAAAACTCTGAAACCAACGAAACACTTAAAATTCGTGTAATGAGTTTGTCTAAAAAAGAACTGCATAAAGATTTAAGTAAAGCGGTTGAGTTTGATCAGAGCCAAATGTTTAAAAAGATCTATGAATCAGAGTTTGGTACTCCGGGTGGCGAACCTTATGGTTGTTTAGTGGGTGATTATGAATTTACTAATCATCCAGAAGATGTTGAATCATTGTCATTAATGTCTAATGTTGCCGCTGCTGGTTTCTGTCCATTTATTTCGGCTGCAGGTTCATCTTTATTTGGTTTTGATGAGTGGACTGAACTGAGCAAACCTCGCGATCTTGAAAAGGTATTTGAATCTCTAGAATACACTCAGTGGCGCTCTTTCCGCGACAGTGATGATTCTCGCTTCGTGACTCTAACTATGCCTAGAGTGCTGGCTCGCCTTCCTTATGGCTCAGCGACCAAGCCTGTAGAAGAGTTTTGCTATGAAGAGTTTGAAATAGACTCAGAAAGTGGCCGTTCTAAAGTGGCTGATCATAATGATTATTGTTGGATGAATGCGGCTTACGTTATGGCTACCAATATGGGCCAAGCATTCAGTAAATATGGCTTCTGTACTGCTATTCGCGGCGCCGAGGGCGGTGGTAAGGTTGAAGGCTTGCCTGCACACGTATTTACCAGTGATGACGGTGATCCAGATTTAAAGTGTCCAACGGAAATTGGTATTACTGATCGCCGTGAAGCAGAGTTAAGTAAATTAGGTTTCTTACCTCTTTGTCATTATAAGCATACTGATTATGCCGTGTTCTTTGGTTCTCAGTCATGTCAAAAACCAAAAATAATGACAAGCCATGATGCTACCGCTAATGCTGCAATTTCAGCACGTTTACCTTACTTAATGGCAACGTCTCGTTTTGCTCATTACCTTAAAGTGATGGCCCGCGACAAAATTGGTAGCTTCATGGAAGCAGAAGATGTTGAGTCTTGGTTAAATCGCTGGATTTTATCTTTTGTTAATGCATCTGAAGGTGGCGGACAAGACATTCGCGCTAAGTATCCATTGGCTGACGCTAAAGTTGTGGTGAAAGAGATCCCTGGTCAACCGGGCTCATACAATGCCGTTGCCTGGTTACGTCCTTGGTTGCAGATGGAAGAGCTTACGGCGTCTTTACGTTTAGTCGCAAAAATCCCTAAAGTAGGATAATCACCCGCTAACGCAGTGACCCTCATTTGTTTTCAAGGATAGAAACAAACGATGCCTCAAGAAACCATTTCATTTGTAACAAGTGAAATTTTCAAAGAAGATACTGGAATTAAAAAGCCAGTATCTTCAACGACAAAGGCACTAAAAAATAAACACTTAGTCGAACGATTCTTACGAGAGTCGGATTCGACTAGGTCGTTATTGCTTTGGTTAGAAAACTCGAGCCATTCGCTGACTCAATTTGATAAAACCTCCGTATTACCTTTTCTGCTTAAGGCTATTGATCGTATCGATAGACAGCTAGAACAACAACTCAATGCCATCATTCATCACAATGCTTTTCAAGCTTTAGAGGCTAGTTGGCGTGGGGTATTGTATTTAGTTCAACAGCAAGATTTACATGACAAAGACCAGAAAGTAAAAGTTAAAATGCTCGATTGTTGTTGGACAACACTGTCTAAAGACATTAATCGGGCGATTGAATTTGATCAAAGTGATTTTTTTAAACTGATTTATAACAACGAATATGACATGTCTGGTGGCGAGCCCTTCGGCACGTTAATTGGTGATTATCAAATCACCCATAAGAACCGCCCAGGTGTGTCCACCAACGACATTGATATTTTAAAAGAAATTTCGCGTACTGCTGCGGCCGCATTTGCGCCATTTATCACTTCTGCCAGTCCTTCATTATTTGGTGCAGATGACTTTGCTGATTTATCTGCTCATATGAACATGGGCAAAATTTTTGAGCAGCATGAGTATATTAAGTGGAACTCGTTACGAAAAATGGATGATTCTCGCTTTATTGGCTTAACTATGCCCAACATCCTAATGCGTTCCCCTTATCTTATCGATGGTAGCCGCAGCGAAGGTTTTAAGTTTAAAGAATCGATTAAAAATCCCAAAAAAGACCATTTATGGGGTAATGCTGCTTATGCCTTTGGTGGTGTATTAATCCGCGCATTTAGCGAATCAGGTTGGTTTGGCCATATCCGCGGTTTAGAACCCGGTGCGCGTAAGAAAGGCCTAGTATGTGACCTTGCGGTCAGTCAATACGAGCCAGATTTATATCGAAAACGCAAGAAACCTTCAGTGGATTTGTTAATCAGTGATAGGGCTGAAAAGTCGATTTCTGATCAAGGTTTCATCCCTTTATCTCCAGTATCAGGTTGTGAACACTTAGTGTTTTACAGTAATGCCTCTGTGCAGAAACCACCAAAATATGAACAACTTGAAGATAATATTAATGCAAAACTATCCTCAATGTTGCAGTACATTTTGTGTGTATCTCGTTTTGCCCATTACATTAAAGTGTTAGGCCGTGAAAAAATTGGTTCACTTCATTCTGCCGAAGCTTGCCAGCGCGAACTGCAATTGTGGCTGCACAAATATACCACCGCTTCAGACGTATCTTCAGATGATGTAAGAAGTAAATATCCGCTGCGAAGTGCCCAAGTTCAAGTAAAAGAAATGCGCGGTAAGCCCGGGCACTTCTATTCGATTATTCAGTTACAACCTCATTTTCAGTTAGATCAAATGGTGTCCAGCATTAAATTGGTCACTGAGCTGACATCAAGAAATTAACACAAAGGTATCAAATGAAAAAGATTCAAGAAATGCTGCAAAATGGCCAGCTACAAGAAGCCATTCAGTTAGTTGAGACACAGCTAAAAGACGACCCAATGAACATTGATTTAAAAGGTCAACATATTGAGTTGTTGTGTATTAATGGTGAGCTTGAACGGGCTGACAAACAGTTAAACTTTTTAGTGCAAAAACACCCTGATTTTTTAATCGGTGCAGCTAACTTACGTCAGTTGATCCGAGCAGAACAAGCCAGAATTGATTTTATGGCAGGCAAAGCTGTACCTCAGCTTTTTGCTGAATCTGATGCTTATGTTGCAGCATTAATGAAGTTACGTTTAGCGATGGTCGACTCCCAAGATGATGTGACTCAATGCGCCAATAGTCTTGAAAATTTACGTCCGCAAGTCAGCCTGCTTATAAACGATAAAACCAATCAAGAAATAAGAGATCTTGATGATACCTTAGGCGGTTTTATTGAGATTTTCGGTACTGACGGTAATTTCTATTTAGCTCAGTTATCTGAAATCGATTACATCAACTTTAAGCCGGTGACTTCGCTACTGGAAATGGTTTGGCGTCGAGTTGATCTAGCGATTAAAGATGGACCGTGTGGTGAAGCGCATATACCGATGATATATGCAGGTAGCGAAACTGATGCTCAAAAATTGGGACGAGAAACTGATTGGCATGAAGTTGCTACTGATGTGATTGCTGGCAAGGGCTTAAAAATGTGGCTCGCTGATGATACTGCAGTCGTACTCAATCAAATTACTAAAATATCCACCCCAGTCTTGCAGTAGGCGATAGTGTTGAGTAAAAACCAGCAACCCATAATGGCATCCATTCTTGACCGATTGATAGATGATTCGCCCGGTGAACAGGATGTCAAAGATAGCCATCGAGGCCTTAACTTACGTCAGTTAAGGTCTAATGTTCGTCGTGATTTAGAGAATCTTCTTAATGCTAAATTACAGTGGCAAACTTGGCCGGAACATTTAACTGAACTTGACAATTCATTGATGAATTATGGTTTGCGTGATTTTTCATCCATGCCAGTAGCGAGTTTAGACGGTCGACAGATCCTCTGTAAACAGGTCGCCGATACTATAAAACGATTTGAACCCCGTTTTATCGAAGTGATGGTTGAGACGGTCGATAATGAACAGCCTCTGGATCGTGTTTTAAGATTAAAAATCAATGCACTGCTTTATGCTGAACCTGAGCCTGAATATATTACATTTGACTCAGAGGTTGAGCCGGTCCATTTAGCGATGATAGTGAATGAGGGAATTGTGTGAATCAGGAATTATTGGAGTATTACAATCGTGAATTGGCTTTCATTCGTCATATGGGGGCCGAATTTGCTGAGCAATATCCTAAGGTTGCAGGTCGTTTACGATTAAGTGATGAGCATGTTGAAGATCCTCATGTATCACGCTTAATTGAAGCATTTTCTCTGCTCACCGCACAAATTAGACAGAAACTTGATGATAGCTTTCCTGAACTCACTGAAGCGCTATTAGGTCAATTGTACCCTGATTATCAAGCGCCTATTCCGTCAATGACTGTGATTAAGGTGACGACTGAAAACTTATCGACCACAGGGGTATTATTGCCCAGGCTAACGCAAGTCGATACTCAAGTTGAGGGGATGAAATCCTGTCATTTCCAAACGTCATACGATATGAAGTTATGGCCTATTGAAGTTCAACAGGCTCAGTTTCAAAATGCACCGTTTAATGCGCCTGAACCTCAGTGGCCAGAACGGGCAAAGGCAATAATCAAGCTTGATATCGCGTGTGAGTTTGACGAAATTAGTATGCCAAGCCTTGGTGTAGATAAATTACGTTTTTTCTTAAATGGCCAAGACCATCAAACTTTTCAACTTTATCAATTACTATTTGAGCATAGTCTGGGTTTTGCTTTAGTTAACGAGCAGCAAACTGTGTGCAAATTTTTAACTAAACGGCACTTAAAAGCCGTTGGATTTGAAGATGAGCAACAAGTTATTCCTTATAGCCAACGGACCAGTTCTGGTTACCGGTTACTGCTGGAGAATTTTATTTTCCCTGAAAAATTCTTATTTTTTGACATAGATGATTTAGAGGGAAGTTGGCAAGGAATAGACAGTAAGTTCTCACTGTATATTTATTTAAAGGAAGGCTCTCAAGATTTAGATAAGCAAGTGAGTGCAAATCATTTTCTACTCGGTTGCACTCCAGTAATCAACTTATTTGAGCAAAAATTAGAACCAGTAAGTATCGATGCTTCGCAGTACGAATATAAATTAGCTGCTCGTTATTCTGACTCTGAAGTGACTGAGATCATCAATATCCAAGAGGTTATTGCTTATGATCCGAAAGACAATAAAGTTGAAGTCACACCATTTTATGGCGAATCACATCCGCAGTACCTTGGTCACAATAATTTATTTTGGCATGTTAGAAGAGAGTCGGCGAGTTGGTCAGGTGGCTATGCTGAACTAGGAACTGAATCATTTTTATCTTTAGTTGATCATAATTTTAAAGGCTTTAAGTCGGAAGATGATTATGGCGCTTGGATCTTAAGTATTACCGCTCAGTGCAGTAATCGAAATTTACCGGCCCATCTTCCGTTTGGCAACAATGAACCGAAAATGTTTGTCCCTGAACGCGCCGATATCATCAAGCATGTAAAATGTTTGCTTGCGCCAACATTACCCGTTCGCGCATCCCTTAGTGACGCTTCTCGATGGCAGTTAGTGACTCATCTATCAATTGACAGTTTTAGTGGAAAAGATGCACTTCATAATTTAAAAGAAACCCTTAAATTATACGATTTTAAGTGTTCACCAGAAAATAAAAATTTAATCGAGAATATTCACTTTGTTGAAGTCACTCCTGATACTGCACGAGTCAACCAACATGGTCGGATTAGCTTTTGCAGTGGCAGCCATATTGAAATAACCTTTATTAAAGATCATTACTCTGGCAGCGGAGTGTTCTTCTTTTGCACAATATTAGATCACTTCTTTGCACAATTTGCTGCAATCAATAGTTTTACCCGTTTAAGTATGCGTTTTAAAGACCATAATTCAGTCGCTTATACCTGGCCTGCACGTTCAGGACAAAGGCCGTTGTTATGACCCAAAATGCGATGCATCATCAGTTGCAGGCCATAATTGAAGCGCCCTCCGAGCATGATTTCTATCAAGCTGTTTATCAGTTTCAACAGCAGTTATCTCAAGGTCGCGAGCAAGGCTTTAAAGTTGGTTACGATACGATTCCAAGCAAAGAGCTGTTGCGGTTTAAATCAGATCAGCACCTTGGTTTTCCGGGGCAAGCCATCAGTAAAGTAAAGGCTAAACATACCAGTCAAAAGGCTAAGGTTGCCGCTGATATGCATATATCATTTATGGGGTTGACTGGGCCAAGCGGGGTATTACCTTCGCACTATACTGAGTTAGTCTTAGAGCGTTTACGTCATAAAGATAGCGGTATGCGTGATTTTTATGATTTATTTAATCATCGAATTATTTCACTATTTTATCGGTCATGGGAAAAGTATCGCTTCTCAGCTAATTATCAATCCCATGAAGATGGCGCTACGGATAGTTTTACTCATGTTTTGAGTTTACTCAGTGGTAATAAATCATTGAACCGCTATTACGCTGGTTTTTATCATAATAAAACTCCTACGGCAGAGTCATTACGAAGCATGTTGAATGACTTTACTGGCTGTAATGTCCAAGTTTGTTCTTTTCAAGGTCGTTGGCAATCTCTGGCTAAGACAGAGCAAACCCGATTGGCTAGTCGAAGCATGCTAGAAGGCCAATATGCGCGTTTAGGTGTCGATGCCAGTATTGGCAGCCGAGTATGGGATATCAACTCCAGTATCAGTATTCATATTAAGCCTAAAGAAGGTGCGTTGGTTAATGCATTTATGCCAGGGACAGCAAATTGTAAATCACTTAAAAAACTGGTCTCAAGCTATTTAGGTCAGTCAGTCAAATATAAGATTTTTCTAGAAATAAAACAAAAAGATGCACCGAAAGCACAATTATCCAAGTCTGCAATTGGCTTGGGGCTTGGTTGTGGTTTGATCAGCCGTGCAGAGTATGGTGAGCAAATAAAAAGCTTAATGATTTAATTAATAAAGGACTATGAATATGTCAGCGATGACTTTGAGTAAATTGGTTGGAAAACTTAATCCAGTATGTCGACAATCTTTAGAAACTGCTGCCAGTGTATGCCATAGCCGCAGTCAATTTAGTGTTGAAATTGAGCACTGGTTACTAGCATTATTAGAAAATGGTTCTGGTGATTTAGACATCATCATGGCCAGTTTTTCAGTGCAAAAAGATCAGCTGATCAACGACATTCGTCAGGGATTAGAAAAATTTAAAACGGGTAATAGTGCGGCTCCGAGTCTATCGCCACACATTGTCAGTTTATTACGTCAAACCTGGTTAAATACCAGCATTGAATTTAATGATAATGAGACCAGAACGGCCTATCTTATTTTTACGTTATTGACGGATGATTCGTTAAACTCCTTAGTGTCACGCTCTGCTAAACAGTTACTCAAAATCGACCCTGCGCAGCTAAAACATGCTTGGCCACAACTTGCGCGTCAATCTACAGAGCATGAAGTGTCGAGTACCGATATTGAAGAAACTCAGGCAATGCAATCTGCGCCAAGCAAAACACCAAATCTAGATCAATTTACGCAAAACTTAACCGAACAAGCTGAATTAGGCAAGATTGATCCTATCCTTGGTCGTGATAATGAAATAAGGCAAATGATCGATATTTTAACTCGCCGTCGTCAAAATAATCCTATTTTAACCGGTGAGGCCGGCGTCGGTAAAACGGCCGTAGTGGAAGGTTTAGCACTTAAAATTTTTCAAAAAGAAGTGCCAACTGCATTGCAGAATGTCCGTATTCATGTGCTCGACTTGGCTTTATTACAAGCTGGAGCTGGTGTAAAAGGTGAGTTTGAAAATCGTTTAAAAGCGCTTATTAACGAAGTTAAACAATCGGTTAAGCCAATAATTTTATTTATTGATGAAGCACACACTATGATCGGTAGTGGTGGACAAGCAGGGCAAAATGATGCTGCTAATTTATTAAAACCTGCCTTAGCCCGCGGCGAATTACGTACTATTGCGGCAACAACCTGGGCTGAATACAAAAAGTTTTTTGAAAAAGATGCAGCCTTGACTCGTCGTTTTCAGGTTGTAAAAATTGATGAGCCATCTCCTCAACAGGCGATTGCAATGATGCGAGGACTATTACCCGTAATGGAAGGCCATCATAAGATTCTGGTTTCAGATCAAGCGTTATGTGCCGCGGTAAATTTATCTCATCGTTATATTACTGGGCGTCAGTTGCCAGATAAAGCCGTGAGTTTATTAGACACAGCTTGTGCCCGTGTGGCTATGAGCCAAGCATCGACACCGGGACTGGTTGAGTCCTTACAGCGACAAATTCAGCAACTCGATACCCAGATTAATATTCTCACTCGCGAACAAAAAACTGGTGCAGATCATAAAAAATCCATTATTGAATTAACCAAGAAGCATAAGTTACTCTCAAAAGCACTTGAGCCATTAATGATCCAGTGGCAGGAAGAGTTGAGCACGGTGAAGAAAATTGCTGATTTAGTGACGCAAATCCAATCATCACAGACTGATACAGTTGCTCAATTACAGGAACTGACAGAGTTGAAGGCTAATTTAGCTGTCAATAAACAGCCTATGGTGCATTGGCAAGTTGATGAACAACTTGTTGCTGAAGTGATTTCCGACTGGACTGGGATTCCTGCAGGCAAAATGCAAAGTGATGAAATTAAAACGATTTTGAACTTGAAAGAAACCATGTCTAAGCGGGTTATCGGGCAAGATCATGCATTAGATTTAATTGCGAAAACGGTACAAACGTCGCGCGCCCAATTAGGTGATGAAAAACGCCCAATCGGTGTGTTTTTGCTGACGGGACCTAGCGGTGTAGGAAAAACTGAGACCGCACTAACCCTAGCTGAGCAAGTTTATGGCAGTGAAGATAATGTCACCGTTATCAATATGTCAGAGTTTAAAGAAGAGCATAAAGTATCCCTACTATTAGGCTCACCTCCTGGTTATGTCGGCTATGGCGAGGGGGGAGTATTAACCGAAGCTGTTCGCCGTAAGCCCTATAGCGTTATTTTATTGGATGAAATGGAAAAAGCGCATCCTGGTGTTCAAGATATTTTTTATCAGGTTTTCGATAAAGGTATGATCAAGGATGGAGAAGGGCGAGATATCGACTTCAAAAATACTATTATCATTATGACCTCAAATGCTGGAACTGAAACCACCATGGGGTTGTTTGAAGATGAACAGATTGCGCCCTCTATTACTGGTTTGCGTAAGGCGCTTCAAGATGATTTATTGGGCTACTTTAAACCCGCATTTTTAGGCCGCTTGAATGTGATTCCTTATATTCCTCTTACTCAATATATGCTTAATGAGATCACGAAATTACAATTACAGCGAGTTGCCCATCGCTTAGCAGAGCATTATCAAGCTAAGTTCACTTACAGTGATGATGTCGTTAGCCAAATCGTGTCTATGTGCCAAGATGCCGGTTCTGGCGCTCGAAATGTGCACAATATTTTACAGAATACAATGTTGCCAGATCTTTCTGTTAAGATTTTAAACAATATGGCGAATAATAAAAAAACAACTAATGTAAAAGTTAATGTCGTAAAAGAAGAATTTGTATATAAAATTTAGGTAAACATAAAGGGTATATAACCGAAAATATAAATAATCATTTAGTATTATTAATTAGATTTTTAACATTATATTTGAGGTCTATATAATAAGGTATATACCCTTTGTGATGTTATGTAGTTATTACTGATGTAGTAATAACTATATAATATTTATATTTTTTATTTATCTAAACGATTAGTTGATTATCAAAGAACCTTTGATATAATCCTCATGCTTAATAATGAGGACTCACTATATTTAAATGGATAATACAGTTATGTATTATTTGTTGATATGTGCATTTTTAATAAATTGAAATATTAAGTTTGAATTGTTGAACTTATAAAACTGTCCATTAATGGATGACATCCACGCAAAAGGAGCATTAATAATGCAAGCGAATACATATTTAAACTATGAAGGGATTAAAGGCGAAACCACTGCTGAAGAATTCAAAGACATGATTACTGTGTTATCAGTCGATTGGAATATTAGCCGTGAGATCAGTTCTTTCACTGGTACTGCTAAAGACCGTGAAGCAAGCTCTACTCGTTTAGGTGACGTTACCATTACTAAATTGCAAGATAATTCTTCAACTGACTTGTTCAAAGAAGCAACTATCGGTAAAGGTAAAAAAGCGGTTTTTCACATCACTAAACAAGGTGACAAAATCGAAGAAATCATGCAAATCGAATTAACCGATGCAATGATTTCTAGCTACAGCGTTTCAGTTCATGGTGACCGTCCAGTTGAGACTATCACTATCAGTTACACTGAAATGATGATGGCTGTTACACCTACTGATGACAAAAACAACATTACTGCAGCGCTACGTTATGGCTACAGCGGTGTTAAAGGTCAACAAATGTAAGTTGTTTGTGATCTTAAATCTTGGGGGAACTTGTTTCCCCCAAGATCTTTATTCTTAACGACTGAGGCAAGGAATGCTTAAGGCCACTCAAAAAAATAATATCATCAGTATCACTACGCCATTAGGTAAGGATGTTCTGTACCTAACGCATTTTACTGCCACTGAAGCTATTTCACAGTTATTTTCAATCAGCGTATCAATGTTTACTGTTGGTACTCAGATTAGTCTCGATAGTTTAGTGGGTAAAAACGTCTGTATTACATTACGTAATGCCGAAAGTGATGGTGCTGCTCGGTACTTTCATGGGGTCATAAGTCATCTCGAGTCTGCAGGTATGCGGACGGCTGCTTCAGATGATGCGCAAAATTATATTGATTATCAAGCTGTTATTGTGCCTCAAATGGCACTAATGAAAAAACGCAGCAACTGTAGAATTTTTCAAAATAAGTCTGTAATTGACATTATTAAAGACTTATTTGGTCAACATAAAGTCGAATTTCAAAATAAAACTACCAATACTTATCCTCAGTATGAATACTGCGTGCAGTATCTAGAATCTGATTTAGATTTTGTTTGTCGCTTATTGCAACAAGAGGGTATTTTCTTCTTCTTTGAGCACAGTCTTAGTGCCCATACCCTTGTACTTGCAGATGATATTAACGCCTATAAACCTTGTGCAGAAGAAAAAGTTCGATGTTTTTCAGGACATTTAGCTGAGTCACATGTATCAAACTGGCAAGGTGGAATGAGCATGGTCAGCGGTGGCTTTATTCAAAAAGGCTATGACTATGAACAACCTAAGCTTTATCCATCAGGTAATCATAATAAAGCGGATCTCCCAGAACAAAGTGCCCTTGAAGTGTATGACTATCTAGGTGAATCAGAATTTAATAAACGTGCTCAGCCTTTTGCCAATAATCAGCTTGAAGCCCTGCAAAAAGATATGAACAAATGCAGTGGTCAAGGTGATTGCCGCAGTTTCTTGATAGGTAAATTTTTTACATTTAAAGATCACGAAAACGTCAGTTATAAAGGTAAGAGCTTTGTTCTAAGTTCTTTAAGAACCTCAGCGACACAACCTAATCAGTCTGGCGCAGGCCAATCTATGTCTGGATGCGTGTATCAAAATGATTTTGAATGTGTTCCAAAAAGTACCCCATACCGTTCACAACTTCATTTGCGCAAACCATTAATTAATGGTGTGCAAACTGCTGTGGTTACTGGTGAGCCTGGTGACGAGCAACATATTGATAAATTTGGCCGCGTTAAAGTGCAGTTTCACTGGGATCGTGAAGGTGAATTTAACAGTAAAAGTTCGTGTTGGATCCGTGTCGCACAGAGTTGGGCGGGTAATAAATGGGGCGCATTTTTCTTTCCTCGTGTTGGTCAAGAAGTGCTGGTTGAATTTATTAATGGTGATCCGGATCAACCAATTATTAGTGGTGCTGTGTATAACGCAGACTTAATGCCACCTTATGCCTTACCAGCTAAAAAGACCCAGTCTGGTATTAAAACACACAGTACTAAAGACGCTGGTGCAGACAATTTTAATGAATTACGTTTTGATGATGAAAAGGGTAAAGAGTTACTATTTTTTCAAGCAGAAAAAGATCACCATCTCAATGTTAAACATGATCAAAAAGATACCATAGGTAATGACCGTTTTACTGAAGTGGTTAATAACGATAACGTTAAAATTGGCAAGGATCGCCTAGAAGATATTGGTAATAATGACAGTTTAAACGTTGGCAAAGTGCTCAATATTGAAGCTGGCAAAGAGATTGTGATTAAAACGGGCAGTGCATCTATCAAAATGAGCAGTGATGGTTCTATTTCTATAGAAGGGACAAACATCACCATAAAAGGCACCAATGTTAAGGTTAACGGCACCAGCATTGCCTTAAAAGCTGCTCAAATTAAGTTGAATTAGTCATGTCATCATCTCGTTATCCTGGAGTCGGCCTGTTAGGGCCTTTTTGTCGAGGCCATGAAATTACCTGTCAATTTGGGTATCGACACTTAATCTGTAAACCGGTCGATAAACCGCAAGATCCACTGCTTAATACACCTAATATGACCTTGTGGGTTAGTGCAACATTTGGTGAACAGTTTTTAGTAAATCGACACAGCTGGAAGAATTCACCAGATTTGTTGTATCTAATTTATTGCTATTTACACAATGATACCTATTTGGCTGTTCAACAATCTGAAGCGCAAATTATTAGTATCATTGCATTGGCGTTGGAACAGCGTGCTTTATTGGTTATCCCTTTAGATAACGAGTAAACCTCTGGAACAACACATTACAACAAATAAAGGAATATTTGATGGGAATGCCCGCAGCAACGCTTACATGCATGCATCTTTGTCCTAAAACCAATCCCGGTCCAGTACCTCATGTTGGCGGTCCTATTGTAATGGGGTCTGGCAATGTTCTTATTGGTTCATTACCCGCAGCACGTAAAGGTGACAAGTTAATTTGTGTTGGGCCGCCTGATACGATTAATGCAGGTTCAAGTTCGGTATTGATTAATGGCAAACCCGCTGCCCGAATGGGAGATGGTACCGCTCATGGTGGGAAGATTATTGTAGGTAATCCTACAGTGATGATTGGCTAGAACGAACAAGGATTGTGGTAAATGAATTTGATTGAGAGTTTTAATCTTCTGCTGGCGCAACGACAAGTAATGTTGTCGTCGTTTCAGTGTATGCCAAAAAACATTGAAGATAATACTCAATCGTTAACGGTCATTTTAAAGATGATCCAGCAAAAAAAAGATCCTAACTGGCCGTTACTCAGTGCCAATACTCAGGAGCAAATTGTTGATGCTTTTGAAACTGATGTGCAGTTTAGCCCAACTGACAAGGTAGTCATTTTATCTCTGTTGTTACAACTGCACTACAAGGCTCAGCCTACAGCGCAATCACATATCGTTGAGGCATTATTTGCCAGCAGTCTTGTTGATGCGAGCCAATATAGCCCTGCATTTGCATTAATGGCTAGCCAACTTCAATTTGATAAGGTTAGTTTTACTGCAAGCAATAAGACTCCTGAGCAAATTCAGCAATATATCTTGTTGTGCATCTATCGTGGTAAACGCTTAAAGCGTAACGATGGCATTAATTCACTGAACATCCCTCGGTCGTCACTGACGTCTTTATATATTGAAATGCTGATGTCTAGCATTAATGAACCGATAGAGCTCTATGGCTTATTCAGTCAATTAGATTATTGCCACAGTGCTCTTTTTGAAGTGTTTATTATTTCATTAGACGAAGCCATATTAACCAAAGTGTTCAATTTAATGAGTCAGAATGTTGATTTGACATTAAGGGTCATTGAGCTAATGGGCTATTCAGGTTTTAGTAAATTTGTGCCTTTTTTAGCTCGAGCTATGCAGCAACCAAATCAAACCTTAGTGGCTTTTAGCGCATTGAGAACTATTTTAGGCCCCGAGTTAGATCAATCGGTTCCTTATCAATGGCAGTTTGAGGAAGATGAAGCCGAACGTTGTGAATATTTACAATTTTACAGTGCTAAATTATTGCATCGTTGGATGCTATTAGCCCTTAAAATGCCTGAAGTTAGATTGATTAATGGTATTGAAGTCAATCCTGCTAGTATCGATAAAATCATTCGTTACTCTAGTCCTGTTCACCAACGAATCGCTTATTTACACAAGCTTAGGTTCAATAATGTGGTCAATCACAGCCCTCAACGAGTGAAAGTCGCCTTATGATTATGCATGCAGAGGCCATTGAAATCGTTGTGGGGACCTATCAAAATCCACTACAGTTGCTCAACCTACCTTTATCTGAGGCGGTTGATTTTGAGTATCAATTTGATGGTCAACACATCGCTGCGGTAATGGCTCAAGGCCTGGCTACTGAGTCTCAATTAAGCCGTATCATTGATATGTTACACAAGTTGCCGATCCATGACGAAGCTCAGTGGCAGCCTTACCGAACTCAGCCGATTTTTTGGATTTTACCCCATTTAGAAAAACAACAACTTGTGGATTGGGTAAGTCGTTTACATGCACTTTTCCCACATTGCTTTGAACATCCTCATAGCCGATTTTTTCCTATGGGAAGTGCTGGGTTTTTCTCTGCATTGAGCGCATTAAAGGCATTACCAGTCGATAGTCAAAGTGCGATATTTATTGCTGTAGACAGCCTGTATTTTGCGCTTTCAGATTTGCAAAATGAGCAAGAGCTGATTACCCAGGATCAAGATAGCGGTCGTTGTCCTGCTGAAGCGGTCATCATGGCCAACATCAATGTTGCAACTGATGGTATGCACGTTTTGGATTTATTCCAAGAGTCATGCAGCTTAGTTCAGCAAACTCAGGCCATAAAAACCTTATTTAACAGAGCTTGCCAAGTCGATGATATTGATCAACTGTCGCAGCTTTATTTACCCGGTAGCCATTCGACAGTGACAGACAATTGGCTTAATGCTTACGAGCAATTAGCGGGCAAAATTAATCAAGACACACAAATTACCCAATCCAGCTATTTTACTGGTGACATAGGTTGCGTGGTAGGATTATATAACTTTTTACACATCTATAATCGCTATCAACAACAGGCAGTTACAGGAATAAGTTTACAACTTGAAGTGTCTCAACAACTTCATCTTGGTGTGGCAATGTACTCATGGATAGAGAAGGCATAAACGAACATGGCGGTCAGTAATTTCTATTTTAAAGGTCATAACCGTTACATTGTTATCGCGCCTGCCAGCGCGTCAACCCCTGCTGGGTTTCAATTATCTACGTTTGAACAAAATCATAATATTAGTACCATTATTAATGAAATCTCGCCTCATTTAGTCCGCGACCGTAATGCTTTAATTCATGCCAGAAGTTTGGTGATGAACGCCGGCGTAAACGTGACTTTATCTGCCAGAGATATTACTCATAAACTCAGTGACATTATTGGGCGTAATTTACTCCGAGTGTACCTCGAAATGCCCAAACAACAGATTCAATCCTCAACAGAAATCGCTAGCGTTGGGGCGAGTTCGACGAATAAAAAATCCCCCAAAGCCAGCAAGGGTAAACAAACTTCTGCATCAGTTCAGTCTGGTACTGTGACCAATCATTCTCCGACGGAAGTGAGCATCGATAAACAAGAGTGCCGCAGCGATCCGGTTTCGATGCTAAGTGGCGAAGAAATTTTACCGTTAGTCGATTTTGAGCTTAATGGTTTAATGCCGCTAACATGGCGCCGTTTGTATCGTTCGAGTAAAGTTGGTACTAACGTTGGTATGGGGTACGGCTGGCGTCATAACTTTTGTGTACAGCTAGATCATCAATATCAAGCACCTGCGAAAGTAGGGCCTAAAAAACCTGGTAAATATTGGTTTGAGTTAACTGACGATGAAGGCCGAGTGCATGTTTTTGATTCGGTCAAACGTGGGCAGACCAGCATCCAACTTTCAACAGGTTGGTCGTTAGTTCATCAAGCCGATGGTCGTCAAGTACTCATCAAGCCAGATGACAGTCATTGGGCTTTTGTAAAGCAACAGGTTGCAGGCAAAGATGTTTGGCAATTAGAAAGCATTAGTAATCATCAAGGCCAATATTTTCAGCTGTATTATGATCATCAAGGTCGTTTAACCCAAATAACCACAGGCCCAAAACGTGGCGTATTGTTATTTTATAATGCACAGAGCAACTTATTAAAAGTGGCTTCGTACATGTTAGATAACCAAGGTAACAAACAAGTTCATCAAAATTTGTTAGCCAGTTATCAATATGACGACGATCAAGCACTTATTGCCGCCACTGATATTAATGGCCGAGTAGAGCGCTACAGTTATGTCAAGGTCAAGTCAGCCGACATCACATCTGACAGTGATCATCAATATAACCCTAAAAGTACCACTTATTTATTGCAGCGCCGAACACGCGCATCTGGCTTTAGCCATCACTTTGCATGGGACGGACAAGATCACCAAGCCAAGTGCATTGAGCAATGGGGTGATGATGATATCTATCATTATCATTTTGAATATACAGCACTCGTTCACGGCGTAAAAAGCCGTTGTACTGACTCTTTAGGTCATAGCGAAACTTTTATTCACAATACACAAGGGCTGTTGACTGAACACCACAACCCGAATGGCAGCATAATACGTCATCAATATGATGCAGTTGGTCGTAAAGTGGCCACCATTGATGCCTGTGATAATAAAATACAATATAACTATAACCATCAAGGACAGTTACTGGCTGTTATTCAAGCCGATGGCGGCACTACGCGGTTTGAATATAATCGTTTAGGTCAAAGAATTGTCACCCGAGATGCCATAGGTCGAACAGCTAAAAGACATTATGATGCCACTGGGCGATTACTGTCTGAAACAGGTTTTGATGGTCGTCCAAGTCATTATCAATACAATGATGCTGGGCAGTTAACCCAAAAAATCGATGTTAATGGTGTAACACATCGCTACCATTGGGACCGCGACGGTGAGTTACTTGCTACACAAGTCGGTGATGCGCTTACCCGTTTTAGCCATGACAGACTGGGGCGTGTTAATGCCACTATTAATCCCCAAGGCTTAGTCACTGAATTTATTCGTGACAATAAAGGTCAGATTATCGAGAGTAAATCTTACCCACAAGATAATCAAGACAAGCCTGAAGAAGCCATTAGTCATTATTATCAGTACGATGATGCCGGACGTATTATTCGCCAGCGCCAACAGGCTGATGTTGCTGGCGAGCAAGAACTCAGTAACGATAGCGAGTACATTGAAAACATTATCGACTATGACGGTTTAGCCCAACCGCGCCAGCAAACGTTTGCCGATGGTAGTTGGCTGAAGTTTTTTTATGATAAAGAACGTAACTTAAACCGCATCGAGCGCAGTGATGGGGCGCAATACCGTATTGAATACACGCCAACAGAGCAACCTAGAACCTTAATTGGTTTTGATGGCCGCGAGCAACATTATCAATATGACGCTAATGACAAATTAGTTGCCGTGAACGACAGTGATATTCGGTTTGTTGAGCTTAAACGTGATGCCATGGGGCGAATTTGTCAGCAAAGTAGCCATGTCAAACTTGAGCCAAGTGCCACATCAGCGCTACTGAACACTCAGAACTTTTATCAATATAATCCTATAGGGCAAATCACTCGTGCCCATAACCAACACCGTACTGTGCAGCGACACCTTGACCCACAAGGGCGAATAAAACGGGTATTGCAAAGCCAGTGGCAACTTGACTATCAATATGATGACTCAGGTAACCGCAGTGGCTTAACCTTACCTGACGGGCAACAGATTGACTATCAATACAATAAAAACAGTCAATTAAGTGGCATTAGCGTTACAGGCAATGGCCCATCAAAGCAGTGTGTACAGCTGGCTCATTATCACTATCTGCCATCAGGTTTATTGCATAAAACGATACAGGGTAATCAGCTTGAACTCACTCATGCGTATGATAGCCATTCAAGATTAATTGAGCAGACATGGCGACATGCGAGCTCAGATAGCGCAGCACCAGAGCTTGCCTCATCAGAGTCAGCACTATTTGCATCAAGACGTTATCAATACGATAAACAACATCAATTACTTCATTGTGAGAGCGAAGTAGTCGAGCAGGGCGCAACTAGTGAGGTTCAAACCACCCAAGGGCCTGAAACCAAAAGCGCGCCAGATGTTAAGCAATTTCGCTATAACAACATCAGCCAACTCGTCAGTGACAGTCATACTCGTGTATCGGATAACCCTACTGGTAACAAAATCCGTGTTCAGCAACAATACCAATGGGATGGATTCGGTAATCCTACCCATTCACTTCGTGCTGACAATAACAGTGCAGATGCCAGTGTTAACAGCCCAACAGCTGGCTTAGAGCGTGCAGAACACATTCAACACTCAGCGTCATCGGCTTTATCATCCGATACGGTAAGGCCCAATAAAAACAATCATGATGTAGTGGTAAACAATGACCGCTTAATGAGCATGGCTGGTGTCGATTACCGCTATGATGCCAGTGGCAACCAAATCAGCCAAATTGGCACTGGCGATAAACAACAGCGCAGTTTTAATGGCTTAAACCAACTGGTGCAAATCAACGTTAATGGCAAGCTGACACAATACGAATATGATGCCCTAGGCCGTCGCAGTGCAAAAATCACCGAACTCAGTCGCACCGACTTTATTTGGGATAATCACCAGCTGATTGGCGAATGCACCTTAGGTGAATACAGCTGGTATATTTATCAACCAGACACCTTTACTCCAGTCGCATTAATCAAAGCTGGACAGGTTTATTATTATCACCTAGACCAACTCGGCACCCCAATTTGCTTAACAGATGAAAACGCTAAAATTGTCTGGCGCAGCCAACAAGACGTGTTTGGCCAAACAATTGAAAGCGTGGATTGTAAAGATGCGGATTATGCAGCTCAGCAAGACAAGATTCCTAACCCAATTCGTTTTCAAGGGCAATACTTTGATGACGAATCAGGTTTACACTACAACCGCTTTAGGTACTACAGCCCTCAACAAGCACGATTCATCCATCAAGACCCGATAGGATTAGTGGGCGGCATAAATCATTATCAATATGCGCCTAATCATGTCAACTGGGTGGATCCGCTAGGTTTACTGTGTAAAGAAGGGCAAGCCAAGGTAGCGGAAGCAATAAATAATAGTGACAATATATCAACCGAACTCAAAGCGAAATTAATAGCCTTGTCTAAGCTAGTCGATTCGCCTTATACAGCAGATGAAATGGTTGAAAGTATTAATGCGGGTACTGCTGACCAAATGATTAAAGAGGATGAACCAGAGGCTGAGTCTGAACCTAACGCAGAGCCAAAATCCCTCGAAGAATGTCAAGAAAGATTAAAAGCAGCACGAAATAATATCATTAAAAATGGTTATAACGCAAAATATAGCGATGATGAATTATTGAATATGGCAAAAGCTGGTGATGTTGCAAATGAAAGATTTCATGTTAGGTTTATGGATGCTAGCTACCTTGAATATAAAGGGAAGCCTGGAAACTTAGGTCAACCATTTGAGGGGGTATCAGGTTATGGTGCTAAGTATTGGTCTACTACTTTCGATCAAATTGAAGATGCCGATACCGATCCGAAAATTATCAGTGCAAAATTAGGGTTAGATTATGACCCAAGCAAGACATTTGTCATGGTGATCGTTGATACAGATAAAGCCAAAGTAATCGCCGATACTCATAGTATTATTCCTACACACGAAAGGTTGGGTAAATTTGCGAAAGAGGAATTGCCCGATAGTTTCTCGCCTGAAGAAATCAATATTTTAATGACGTCTGAATTCCAAGCAAACTATTCAAAACAATATCAGGCGGCATTAGATTCTGGTGCGATGGAGAATGAATGGGATAACGCTGGTGCGATAAAGTATTTTAAAGATAATACAGCTGATCCTGCACAATATCAGTTAATGAAAAAACGTTTAGATATGCAAAAGAAATTAGGGAATAATCAACATTTCTTAGGTAACGGCTTAACTAAAACCTTGCTCCCTAATAATGGACAATTTGGTGCAGTCGAAACTTTTAATTTCGAACGTAAGCTTATTAATTTAGAAGAGTTTGGTGGCGCGATTAAGATCTCGGACGTATTAAAACCAATAGGCAACTAACATGAAAAAACAATATTTACCACCATTAATCGAAATTACCGAACCTGATAGCCCAGCTCATGGCATCAAACTAATAGCACGCATTAATGATTCATTGAATTACCCTAATCGTTCCTATTCATTTTATAAACAAGATGATTTCTTATCTATCGTTCATCACTGGATAATTACGCCAAAAAATAAAGCAGCATATTTAGCTACCGAACAATTTGATGCCCCGTTAGAAATTTTACCGTGGTTTATTGATAAACTTGAGTTCTTCATGAAATCTTCAACACAGGGAGGTTTGCCAGCTAACAAAATTGCAACTGATAAAGAAAAGGTTAGAGGGGAGTATATTATACTGGGCAGAGCAATGGATGCAGGTAATGCACGTCGCGAGGGTGGGTATATTCTGGATAATATAGATAGGAAGGACCATCATAAAATCAGTACTAACCCTCAAGATATTACATTCTCTGACAGTTTTTTATTTGAGGGTGGTTTGATGGATTTATGGAAAGACTTAGCTGAAAAATATAAAGGTGATAATTTATAATATTTTATTCTAAGAGTAACGCAAACTGAGTATGCTGAAAATAACATGGTCATCCATTATTACTGGCTGAATATCAACCAATAAACTTCGCTTTATTTACAGGGCAAGATCGTGAACGTCTTTCATACAGAGTAAGTATGTTTTTAGAACTATATTTGTTCAGTACGTTATCACTTCATGAATATTGGAAGTGATTCAGTATTGAAATTATTCATAGCGCTCAAAAAACACACACTCATGCGGTTGCCCTGAGGTATTACCGAACCTGCTTTAGTCAACTCAGAAAAAATATTTCATATTAATGAACTTTCCAAACAATTTTGAGGCTCTAAAAAATAAAATGACAAATAATAATTTTCAAAAAGCCATACAGAGTGGAAATGTCTATGATTTTTTTAGAGGCAAGGGATCATATTTTATATCAAGTCCTGATTATGATGGGCATGTGCATGGTGCTCAAATGGGAGGTGCAGCAAGGGTTTATGCAGAAGAATCAAGAGAACACTCAAAAGAATTTGATAAGTTTTTTTTAGAATTTTTAGATAGTTTGGAAGTATCTGAAGATGATCTTAACCATTTACTTGCTAACTTATCTTCGTATTGCGCTCAAAAAAGCAGGGGAGGCTTTACTTATAGTTTTCTTTTTGAAAATCAAAATGGGCCTGAATGGGATTCTGTAAATCGTTATCTCAATGAAGTATCTAAATCATCATTTTTTGGAAATGTTAAATCACAAATTGCAAGGCATGCTAATTTTATTAATAAAAAGGGATATAAATTCCTCTCGTATATTTTTGAAACTTTATAAAAATATAGGCATGTTCTGTGTGGGCTTTTTGACGATGAAAACATCTCGTGGAAATGTAATTATATCGCTAAATTGTCAAAAATCAGTTCCCAAAAATTAAAGAATTACAGATTTTATCTCTTATTAAAATCAACTATGACAAGGATAATACGATGTCATCAATAAAAATAACTCAAGCTGTCGGGCTGGGTGGAGCTAACAATGGAAACGATGTAAAAGCTGTACAAACGGCATTAAATAAATTACTTAAATTCATTCCTCCTACAAAATCATTAATTGTTGATGGCCGTTTAGGCTCTGGGCCTGAAAGCGCTAAAACTATTGCAGCGATAAAGCTATTTCAAAGTAAAGTACTCAACATGGTACGTCCAGATGGCAAAATTGATGCGAATGGTCGAACTCTTCGTAAGATAAATGAAATGTTGATAGTAAAGAGCATTCAGATCGCGGGCATGCAAGACCCTAAACTTTTCATGGCAAATGTAATAAAGCCGACTCTTTTGAAAATAGGTTTAGCCTCCAGAAAAGCAGAAATGCTACTACTGGGAACCGCCATCCAAGAGAGCCGTTTAAAATACCGACAACAATTAGGTGGCGGGCCTGCTTTAAGTTATTTTCAAATAGAACCAGCCACACACGATGATATTTGGGATAATTATCTAGCGTACAGACCTGAGCTAGCAAAGAAAGTCAGTGAATTGTTGAACAATGATGACAAATTACAAGAGCTAAAAGATAATGATCTATATGCATGTGCTATGGCAAGAGTGCATTATTTAAGGGCTCCAGCAGGGTTACCATCAGAGGATGATCTTCATGGTCAGGCAGCGTATTGGAAAGTCTATTACAATACGCCGTTAGGTAAGGGAACGATTCAAGAGTATGTTCATAATTTGCAAACCTATGGGGTTAAGTAATGACGTTATATAAATCTATTTTTGCAGTCTTATTATTGACCGCTAGCCATTTTGCTGCAGCGTCAGATTGTATTCAAATAAAAGTGATAAAGCCGATACTAGTGCAATTTAGTAGTGATGATGTTAAGTCAAAAAGATTTGATCAAGTTAAACTTTTACATGAAGATAAATCGGGCATTTGTTTACCGACTCTTGACACCTATGTTTTAGCATATAATGAAGGTGTTCCATTTATTGCTGTTCGTTTGAAGGGACACACGCCAAATATCACACTGATAAAAAAAGATGATATTGAGTATGCCTTGATCAAATATCATACGGGTAACAAGCTTCAGGTATTGAAAGGGTACCAATATGTAGACTCTGATTTAATTGAACTTCCAAACTTTACCTTAAGTAGTAATTTAAGCCAAATCAATATCGTTAATGGAAGTATTGAAGTTAACAATACCGAATTAGTTAAAAATAAGGTAATAAACCAATTGGCATACTATGATTTTGACCTAACGGGTATACATAAAAAGCGTTAAAATAATATCATTGGCATTTATCTCAGTTGCTTTGCTGTCAGCCGATAAGGCTACTGAATTGAATAGTATTTCCAGACCCAAAGGCACCATCGTTAGCGTAGAATATATTCCTTATTATCCCCGTTTTTCGCGAGTGGTGGTTAACGCTTTTTTGTGTGGCATTTAACTCGAAGAATAACGTTTACACACATAGGGTTCTATAAAGAATGGTAAAATTAACAAAGATTATCTTTTATCTTTTCAACTATTAATTATTTCATTGTCTTGGTGATTAGTGGTCTCATACCCACATTAAATAAAATTATCACCGTAATATCTGACGCCTAGTTTCCTACAGAAATTAGGTGGAATTAACATCATTAACAAAGTAAAGGAATACTATGCACGATATATTTGGCGAGATTAGACGCGAATTTTACACTCAAACAATCAAGGAGTGGTTAGGTTGGATTGTGGGGACATTTTTACTGGTCGTGTTGATTAAATGGTTTGCTCAACAATATGACGTCCCAGAATTTGAATTCCATGTTTGGGTATCAGCAACTCTCTATCTTTGGTATGTCTCTACCATTAGCTTATTAATCGGTAGCACCTATTTTATCGCCCGTAATGCCCAAACCATGTTAGAGAGGCGAGCAACACATCCGCAAAAGCCTGACAGTATTGATTTAACCAATGACTTAGTCCGAGTTAAAAAAATTAAGATTAAAGCCGGAGTAATTGCAGTTGTTGCGCATATTATCAATGCTGGCGTTGTTTACTTTGTTACTGGTCACGTACCTGGCATGACGTCAGAATATCAATTGTATGCTGTTATAGGAGTATTTGCGATAGCCGCCATTAAACCTGCGATGTTAGCGGTAAACGCTATTCGTATGGAGATTTTTGGCATGATTGAAGAGGCGGATTATCCGCAGAAATCGGTTGCTGATTTATGGCGAGTGGTGAATGACTTTAACGACTATGAAGAACGATTAGAAAAAGTATTCGAGCGTATAGATGATGCTAAGCAGGAATTCAGCCGTGAAAAAGAGATGACTATTGCTGATATTGTTGAAAAATTAACACTATATAAAGCAGAATTACAATCTGCATTTGATGAAAAAATAACACTTTTCTCATCATCAGACGGCGCAAGGGAAGCGGCTTATAACGCGTTAAAAGAAGCACAAGCACCATTAAGTAAAGAAGTCAGTAAAATATTGGCTGAGCTGCAAAATTTACAAAGCTTTGTGATTGATTTACGGGATAAAAATATCAAGGGAGAGCAATTGATGTCAGCATTAAAAGAATTTGGCATTGAGTCATTAGCTGATTTAAATGTGAGTTTTCAAAAATCGATTGTGACGCATAATCCCCCCTTACGAAGTGTGCTACCGCCAATTGTAGATGAAGAAATACGCAGCTAAATGTCGTTTTGGGGTCAAGATTATCAATTTAGTGATTGATGGACCCACGGCACTGTACTTTAAAGATTGAATCATTCCTTTAGTGCGAAACTCTGTTTAGTTCTTTAAAAAATGGATAGCCAAAAATATAGGTGCATTACTGGTTAACGCAACTATATTTTGAACGGGGGTAAAGTCTTGGAATACCTTAGATGATGCGCCTGTCGAAGGTTGTTGTTTAGTCGCTAAAGAGGGCAACATTCTACCTCATGCCTATGGTTTATGTATGAAAGCTCATAGTTACTGGCAGTAGTATTTCAACAATAAAACTGTCAATTAAGTGGCATTACATTAATAGACAGTCGCTTTACAGGCCATGGCCCATCGAAGCCGATTGTGCAGCGGGCTCATTATCATTATCTGTCATCAGGCTTATTGCATAAAACGATATAAGGTAATCAACTTGAACTGACTCATGCTTATGCCAGTCATTCAAGATTAATTGAGCAGACATGGCGACATGCGAGCTCAAAGGAATACTTGTTTTGGAGTTCAATAGTAAAAGGATGTAAGCCCAATGTTGAATAAATGTATCGTGATATTTTTTTTATTAATATCTTTTATGGCTAAAGCTGAAATTTCAGAAGATGGGAAATATGCAACACTTATGTTGCAGGTTAACTTAGCTAAATATGATAATAAAAGTAGCCATTGCTTCAAGCAAGTAACGGATTTCATTTTACCAGAAAGTGATATGTTGAAATTAAAACAGATGCCTCGAGAAACAGCTGGTGTTCTGGGTAAGCTTTTTGATGATGCGTTATATAATTGTGCTCAGCCTGAAGTCTTTAATTTAGCTCGCGCTATTCTGACATTGCAAGAGCAGAATAAGGTTGAAAAGTCTCAGGCTATAAGTGAGCAAATTAAAAATATACGTCTTTTAGTTTTTCCTAAATCTACAGTAGCTTCTGCTCGAGAGTATGAAAACCTGACTGAAAATATAAAAACTCAATTGGAAAGTATCGAATCATTAAAAAAACCATTTAATCCGATGGTCATTATTGAGCAGGTTTGGGGCGCTCCTCAGTGAAGAAGGTATTTAGCCTCTAGCCCAACAAAATATAGGTGCGAAAAAGTTAATTACTATCAACATATTAAGTAGTAAATCTGCAGATTTAACTTCTGCTTTACACCAATAATGACAAGGATAATACGATGTCATCAATAAAAATAACTCAAGCTGTCGGGCTGGGTGGAGCTAACAATGTAAACGATGTTAAAACAGTACAAAGCGGTTTAAACAAACTACTTAAATTCATTCCTCCTACAAAGTCATTAATTGTTGATGGCCGTTTAGGCTCTAGGCCTGAAAGCTCTAAAACCGTTGCAGCGATTAAGTTATTTCAAAGCAAAGTACTTAATATGCTACGTCCAGATGGCAAAATTGACGCTAATGGTCGAACTCATCGAAAGATAAATGAAAAGTTAATAGCCGTATCAAGCAAGTTTAACTATAAGTTACCGATAGCATCTATTGATATTCCAACATTATCAGAGTCTGATTATCTAGATATTGCGAATCAACTTGGCTGTAAAGTCGCTGCAGTCAAAGCTGTTGCGGACGTTGAGTCTTCTGGTGATGCATTTTTTTCAAACGGAAAGCCAAAAATTTTATATGAAGCCCATATTTTTTCTCATTTGACAAATCACAAGTATGATCAGAGTAACCCATTTGTATCCAGCAGAACTTGGAATCGAAGCTTATATAACGGTGGCTCCCAGGAGTATGCAAGGCTTGAAATTGCCATGACGTTAGATTCTTCAGAGGCTTTGAAGTCGACTTCATGGGGGCGCTTTCAAATTATGGGCTTTAATTATAGTGAGTCAGGTTTTACTAACGTAGAAGCATTTGTTAAAGCAATGTTCAGCTCAGAAAGAAAACAGCTTGATGCTTTCGTTAGCTTTGTAAAGAATAAAGGGCTAGAAAAGTACCTAATAACGCTAGACTGGGCTTCATTTGCTAAAGGTTATAACGGGTCGCAGTACGAACAGAATAAGTATGATGTTAAATTACAGAAGGCATTTGAAAAATATGACAAAAAGTAAACTCTCTAACGCTTTGTGGGTTTTACCCTTATTTTTAGTTGCATCGTGTAGTGCCTCTCAGCGTGATGAGGCAGAGATTATATTTAAATGCCACGCTGAGCAGCCCAAATCGATTGATGTTGTTATTAGTAAAATGGATAACACGTTTAAATTAGAGCAATTTAACATTGCAAGTTCAAAGCTTGCTAATGCAGAGCTAATTAGTGATGTGAGTAAATCGAGCTTCCACCGCTCTTTAGTCACTGAGCACAGTATGACTTTTACACACGGCGATAGTGAAGTCATCGTGAGTGACTACTACAGCGAAGAACTTAATATGATTACTAAAGAAACATCAGTAACAATACAAAAAATTGGTAAAAAAGAATATTGGCTTTGTGATGATTCAGGTTTTAGTAAGTTGGGCTCTGTTGAAGATTTCTAGTAAATTAAAAATGTTCATTATCTTGCTAAAATCAAAGTGGTTAAAGTGGAATAAATGTACCAAGATGATGAAGTAGAAAAGCAGGTCTATTTTGCTGAACAGGCTCATTCATACCTTCGCCTATGCTTTCTTTTACAGTTTATATTTCTCAAAAAAGAGTTCTTCAGAAGAGACTTTGACATGGGGTGGGGGAAACATTTTTGTTTGCTTTGTCATTGTTATATCTTTCACCAACGCAGCAGGTCCGAGGTGGAATAATTCAATTGATATAGATGATCACAACTTAACAATTAATGTTGCAGTTCAACAGTGCCAAAAAACTTAATTAATGCTCCTAAAAGCTGGAGCTATTGTGTAAAAAAAGCCATTAATATGGGTTCTTGGAGAGGTTTAGTACCTCTTAGCTTGCACACAGGTGATCTGGATTGTAATAGAGTCATCAACAAAGACTAGTTTGAGTTTAATTACCACCAACTCAAACTGATTACGGTAATACGACTTTGATCTGTTAACACTTGTAATATATAGGTTCTAATAAACATAGCTTCTAACAGATTATAAATTTTCAGAAGGTGTTTAGTGTTGATTTATACAATGCGTTGAATAGTAGCTGATGTTTAAATCTAGATAACAAAAAAGCGCCTTTCGGCGCTTTTTTCTGTTTGGTTAATCAGATGATTAACGCTTATCAACGCTCACAAAATCACGCGCAGATTCACCAGTGTATAACTGACGAGGACGGCTGATTTTATGGCCTGGTTGATCTAACATTTCTTTCCAATGTGAAATCCAACCAACAGTACGAGACAATGCAAATAGCACTGTGAACATATCGTTAGGGATACCAATGGCTTTCATGATGATACCAGAGTAGAAATCAACGTTCGGGTATAGCTTCTTAGAGATGAAGTACTCATCTTCAAGAGCGATACGCTCAAGTTCCATTGCCACGTCTAATAATGGATCAACCACTTTCAGTTCTTTAAGCACTTCATGACAGGTTTCACGCATCACTTTAGCGCGAGGGTCGAAGTTCTTATAAACACGATGGCCAAAGCCCATTAGACGAAATGGATCGTTTTTGTCTTTCGCTTTCTCGATAAACTCAGGAATACGATCAACGCTGCCGATTTCTTCTAACATTTCTAAGCAAGCTTCGTTAGCACCACCATGAGCTGGGCCCCACAACGAAGCAATACCCGCTGCAATACATGCAAATGGGTTAGCGCCTGAAGAACCGGCTAAACGGACGGTAGATGTAGATGCATTTTGCTCGTGATCAGCATGTAATACAAAAATACGGTCCATTGCTTTTTCAACAACTGGGTTGACTTTGTACTCTTCACAAGGAGTAGCAAACATCATCGACAAGAAGTTACCTGCGTAACTTAAATCGTTACGTGGGTAAACAAAAGGTTGCCCCATTGAGTACTTGTAGCACATCGCTGCGATTGTCGGCATTTTCGACACTAAGCGGTAAGCTGCAATTTCACGATGCTTTGGATTGTTAACATCAAGAGAATCTTGATAGAAAGCAGATAATGCACCCGTTACACCACATAGCATTGCCATTGGGTGTGCGTCACGGCGGAAACCTCTGAAAAAGAATGCAATTTGCTCGTGAACCATAGTGTGTTCTTTCACTGTGGAAACAAATTGTTCGTAATCAGCTTTAGACGGTAATTCACCATACAATAGCAAGTAGCATAAATCTAAGTATGTCGATTCAGTAGCAAGTTGGTCAATTGGATAACCACGATGCAACAAGATACCTTGCTCACCGTCGATATAAGTAATTGCTGACTCACAAGATGCAGTAGCTAAAAAGCCTGGATCGAAGGTGAAATACCCTTTTTTTCCAAGTGTACTGATGTCGATAACGTCAAAACCTTCAGTACCTTTCTTAATAGGTAGGTCGATTGAATCGTTTCCTGGTAACTCTAATTTGGCTATATTATCAGCCATACCCCGTTCTCCTTACTTCATTCTTCTATATGAGTGCGGCATGTTAAGCGGTCATTACTTTACAGTGGATCGGGATCACAGATCAATTTAAATAAGCGTTTAAATTCGTTAGACCAAGGTATATGTCTGCTGTAAACCGCTCTAGGCTTGAATTAAATTAAAAAAACAGTAAAAAAACTTATTTTGCATAATGTGATGTTTGTATTTGACAATTCCCGCGAGTATACTTGCCTGCGTCCCTAAGGGAGACTAACGTCACAGTTTAGAAACGATTAATTTACGCACTAAATAGTGGTTTCTCAACTGATTAGATGTTTTAGAGTGATCTGTTATTTGTTTTAAAACGTAAGCTAAGTGTTAGCGTTAGTGGTTAAACAAATAACAGATATATAACAAAAATAATGCTCGACGGAGCTGAGTGAGCAGAACGTGAAAAAGCAAAGACCTGTCCATCTAGACCTGCAGACGATTCGCTTTCCTGCAACAGCGATCGCGTCAATCCTACACCGTGTTTCCGGTGTTATCATGCTATTTGCTATTGGTATTCTTCTATGGTTGTTAAATTCGACTTTAACATCAGCAGAAGGGTTCGCTAGCGTACAATCCTTGTTCGATGGTTTCGTGATGAAGTTCATCCTTTGGGGCATTCTAACCGCGTTAGGTTATCACTTGTTAGGTGGCATTCGTCATCTGATTATGGATACTGGTCGCTGGGAAGAGTTAGCTTCGGGTACAGCATCAGCTAAAGCTACGTTTGCTTTAGCAGCGGTTCTATCAATCATAGCGGGGATTTGGGTATGGTAACAAATGCAGCAAGTTTTGGACGTAGTGGTGTTCATGACTATATTCTATTACGCGCAAGTGCAGTGATCCTCGCTTGTTATACTATTTTCTTAGTAGGTTTTATCGCGTGTAGTGCCCCGTTAACTTTCGAAATTTGGAGTGGCTTATTCAGTTCACTTCCAATGAAAGTCTTTACTCTTATAACGTTGGTTGCTTTGCTTATCCATGCTTGGATTGGTGTATGGCAAGTGTTGACTGATTATGTCAAAAATACAGCGTTGCGTGGTGTACTACAGTTTACTTTTGTTGTTATCGCATTGAGTTATTTAGCTTCAGGCATAGTAATAGTGTGGGGTGTTTAAGTGAGTATTCCAGTACGCGAATTTGATGCAATTGTGATCGGCGCCGGTGGCGCAGGTATGCGAGCAGCATTACAGATTTCTAAAGAAGGTAAGAGCTGCGCGCTGTTATCTAAAGTATTCCCTACTCGTTCACATACCGTTTCTGCTCAAGGTGGTATCACCGTAGCATTAGGTAATGCACACGAAGATCATTGGGAACAACACATGTATGACACGGTTAAAGGTTCCGATTTTATCGGTGACCAAGAAGCCATCGAATTTATGTGTAAAACAGGTCCTGAAGCCATCATCGAACTTGAGCAAATGGGTTTACCTTTCTCTCGTTTTGAAAACGGCACCATTTACCAACGTCCGTTTGGTGGTCAGTCTAGAAACTTTGGTGGCGAGCAAGCCGCTCGAACTGCCGCTGCTGCTGACCGAACAGGCCATGCACTGCTTCATTGTTTATATCAACAAAACGTTAAACATAAAACTGACGTTTATTCTGAGTGGTATGCCTTAGATTTGGTTAAAAATGAAGATGACGTTGTTGTCGGTTGTACAGCGATTGAAATCGAAACCGGTGATATTGTTTATTTCAAAGCCAAAGCCACTATTTTAGCCACCGGCGGTGCAGGGCGTATTTACGCGTCTACCACCAATGCTCATATCAATACCGGTGACGGCGTTGGTATTGCAGCTCGCGCTGGTGTTCAGTTACAAGATATGGAAATGTGGCAATTTCACCCTACGGGTATTGCTGGTGCCGGCACATTGGTGACTGAGGGTTGTCGCGGTGAAGGTGGATATCTTTTAAATAAAGATGGCGAACGTTTCATGGAACGCTATGCTCCTAATGCGAAAGATTTGGCATCTCGTGACGTGGTAGCACGTTCAATGATGACTGAAATTCGTGAAGGTCGTGGTTTAGACGGTCCATTAGGTCCGCATTTGTTGCTTAAACTTGATCATTTAGGTAAAGAAACCCTTGAAGCACGTCTTCCTGGTGTATGTGAATTATCCCGTACTTTTGCCCACATTGATCCAGCTGATGGTCCAATTCCTGTGATCCCGACTTGTCATTATATGATGGGCGGTTTACCGACTAAAGTGAGTGGACAAGTTATTCGCCAGAATAACGATGGCACCGAGCAAGATGTATTAGGTTTGTTTGCTGTGGGTGAGATTGCCTGTGTATCAGTACATGGTGCAAACCGTTTAGGTGGTAACTCACTACTTGATTTAGTGGTGTTTGGACGTGCTGCCGGTCAGCATTTAGGTAAAGCGTTAGACGAAACACCTGAGCCTAAAGCGGCGACAGACGAAGAAATAAGTGCATCACTTACACGTCTTAATCGTTGGGAAAGCAACAAAGACGGTGAAGATCCTTCGGTTATCCGTAAAGACCTTCAATTGTGCATGCAGTTAAATTTCTCTGTTTTCCGCAGTGGCGAAGCCATGGCAGAAGGTTTAGAACAGCTTCAAGCAATTCAAAAGCGTCTTGAAAATGCCAAGTTATCTGATAATTCAACAGAATTTAACACTCAACGTATTGAATGCTTAGAATTAGACAACTTGATGGCCACCGCGCTGGCAACGGCTTATGCAGCTAACTTCCGTACTGAAAGCCGTGGTGCGCATTCTCGTGAAGATTATTTAGATCGTGATGATGATAATTGGTTATGTCATAGCATATTTGACCCAGTCACTACCGCTATGAGTAAACGTGATGTCAACATGACACCTAAATTGCGCGATGCGTTTCCACCAGTAAAACGTACCTATTAGGCAGGAGTTGCAAAAGATGAAATTAACATTTGCATTGTATCGTTATAATCCTGATGTAGATACCAAGCCTTATATGAAGGATTACACCCTAGAAGTGCCAGATGGCTCTGATATGATGGTGTTAGATGCGTTAATTAAACTGAAAGAACAAGACCCAACGCTTGCGTTCCGTCGTTCATGCCGTGAAGGTGTGTGTGGTTCTGACGGTGTTAACATGAATGGTAAAAATGGATTGGCGTGTATTACACCAATTTCAACCTTTAAAGGGAAGAAAATTGAAGTCCGTCCATTACCAGGCATGCCAGTAGTTCGAGATTTAGTCGTCGACTTGACTCAGTTCTACAAGCAATATGAAAAGATTAAGCCTTTCCTGATTAATGATGAAAAGGCACCTGTTCGCGAACATTTACAATCACCTGAAGAGCGCGCTCATTTAGATGGTTTATACGAATGTATCTTGTGCGCATGTTGTTCAACTGCTTGTCCATCATTCTGGTGGAATCCGGATAAATTTATCGGACCAAGTGGTTTATTACATGCTTATCGTTTCTTAATTGACAGCCGCGACACGGCAACTGAAGAGCGTTTATCTGATCTAGATGATGCGTACAGTGTGTTCCGTTGTCATGGCATCATGAACTGTGTTGATGTTTGTCCTAAAGGATTAAACCCAACGAAAGCGATTGGTCATATTAAGTCGATGCTGCTAAAGCGGGCAGTTTAATGCACCAAGAAGAGCAAAATAGTCTGACTTATTAGCTCTATTAAGAGTCATCTCCAATAACGGGGATGGCTCTTTTGTGTGTTTATGCAATACCTCCTGAAATTAGGTTTTTTAAGATAGTTTCAGTCTACGTGTGATGTAACTTATGTTACTCACTGTTATGTTTATGGCTAGCACGTGTATCAAGTTTGAAAGGAATAACAATGCACCAAGGCATCATGAAAGCTTGGCTCGAGTCGTCGTATTTAAGTGGTTCGAACTCGACCTACGTAGAAGAGATGTATGAAGCCTATCAAGAAGATCCGCAATCAGTTACTGCTGATTGGCAGCTTGTTTTTGATAATCTCCCTCCCGTTAACGGTGCTTCAGTAGACGTACCCGAAACAGCCCACTCTAAAGTCCGTGACTATTTCCGTAGCTTAGCCCTAGAAGGTCGTTTTAAAAACGCGAACAGCGTAACCGATCCAGAGCTAGACGCGAAGCAAGTTAAAGTCCTGCAATTGATCAATGCCCATCGTTTCCGTGGCCATCAAAATGCCAATTTAGATCCATTAGGATTGTGGAAGCGTGAGGTTGTTCAGGAGTTAGATCCTGCTTATCACGGCTTAACTGTAGAAGACATGCAGCGTCAGTTTAATACTGGTTCATTCGCCCTCGGCGGTGAAACCATGAAGCTTGCTGATATTATTCATGCATTAAAGAGCACCTACTGTGGCTCTATTGGTGCTGAATACATGCATATTACTGATACCGATGAAAAACGTTGGATCCAACAACGTCTTGAACCGACATTAGGTAAAGCCCAATACGGTAACGATGTTAAAAAGCGTATTCTTGAAGGGTTGAATGCTGCAGAAGGTATCGAAAAATACCTTGGTGCTAAATTCCCTGGAGCTAAACGTTTCTCCCTAGAAGGTGGTGATTCGCTCGTTCCTATGATGCGTGAAATCATTTACCGTGCCGGTGAAGCGGGTACCAAAGAAATCGTTGTTGGCATGGCTCACCGTGGTCGTTTAAACCTGCTTATTAACGTGTTAGGTAAACGTCCTGCTGAATTGTTTGACGAATTTGCTGGTAAACACGCTGATACCCATGGTTCAGGTGATGTTAAATATCATCAGGGTTTCTCATCAGATTTTGAAACGCCAGGTGGTAATGTCCATTTAGCGTTAGCCTTTAACCCATCTCACTTAGAGATCGTTAATCCAGTGGTTATTGGTTCAGTTCGCGCTCGTCAAGATCGTCGTGGTTGTAAAGATGGTCTGCAAGTGATGCCAATTACTATTCATGGTGACTCTGCTATAACGGGTCAAGGCATTGTGCAAGAGACGTTTAACATGTCTCAAACACGTGGTTTTACCATTGGTGGTAGCATTCGGATTGTGGTCAATAACCAAGTTGGTTTTACCACATCTAACCATGCCGACACTCGTTCAACCGAATATTGTACTGATATTGCTAAGATGGTTCAGGCGCCAATTTTCCATGTCAACTCTGACGATCCAGAAGCGGTGGCGTTTATTTCGCAACTTGCAGTTGATTATCGTAATGAGTTTAAACGCGATGTGGTTATTGATTTAGTGTGTTATCGCCGTCATGGCCATAACGAAGCTGATGAGCCTAGTGCTACACAGCCGCTAATGTACGCTAAAATCAAAAAACATCCAACGCCACGTAAAATCTATGCAGATAAGTTAATCGCTGAAAATAGTATTCCAGCCGATGAAGTGACTGGTTTGATTAATCATTATCGTGATGCATTAGATGCCGGTGATTGTGTTGTTAAAGAGTGGCGTCCAATGACGCTGCATACGGTTGATTGGACACCTTATCTCAATCGTGAATGGGATGAAGATTATGCCGGTGCGATGTCGATGGACCGTCTACAAAACTTAGCCAATAAGTTAGTCGATATTCCTGATAATCATCCGCTGCAATCTCGCGTTGCCAAAATTTATGGCGACAGAACTGCGATGGCAAAAGGCGAGAAGTTACTTGATTGGGGTTTCGCAGAAACGCTAGCTTATGCTTCTATCCTTGAAGACAACAAGCGTGTGCGGATTACCGGTCAAGACTCTGGTCGTGGCACATTCTTCCATCGTCATGCGGTATTGCATAGCCAAAAAGACGGCACTACCTATTTACCTTTGCGTAATGTGGCAGATGAGCAAGGGCCAATTGATATTATTGACTCGGTATTGTCTGAAGCTTCAGTGTTGGCATTTGAATACGGTTACGCCACAGCAGAACCAGGTGGTTTAACCATTTGGGAAGCGCAGTTTGGCGATTTCGTTAACTGTGCCCAAGTGGTAATTGATCAATTCTTATCATCTGGAGAGCAAAAATGGGGCCGTTTATGTGGTCTCACTATGCTGCTACCTCATGGTTACGAAGGTCAAGGCCCTGAGCATTCAAGTGCCCGTTTAGAGCGCTTCTTGCAACTATGTGCTAACCACAATATGCAAGTGTGTGTGCCATCAACTCCGGCGCAAGTTTATCACATGCTGCGTCGCCAAGTTGTTCGTCCGATGCGTCGTCCATTAGTGGTAATGTCGCCTAAATCTTTATTGCGTCATCCATTAGCTGTGTCTAGCTTAGAAGAGCTTGCTGAAGGTACTTTCCAAAATATCATCGGTGAGGTTGATACCTTAGATGCAAGTAAAGTTGACCGTGTTGTATTCTGTAGTGGCAAGGTGTATTTCGAGTTACTTGAAAAACGTCGCAAAGAGAATGTCACTAACGTTGCCATCGTGCGTGTTGAGCAGTTGTATCCGTTCCCTGATGTGGAACTTCGTGCAGCATTAGAAACTTATCAACATGTTACTGATTTTGTTTGGTGTCAGGAAGAACCGCAAAACCAAGGTGCATGGTACTGTAGTCAGCATCATTTCTGGGCTAATATTCCTGCAGGTGGTCAATTAACTTATGCCGGTCGTGAAGCGTCTGCTGCACCAGCATGTGGTTATCCTGGCTTGCACGTACAGCAGCAAGAATCATTAGTTAATAGCGCATTAAAACTGTCGTAATAGATAATTTATATAAGGGAAGCTTTCCATGAGTATCGAAATTAAGGTACCCGTATTACCAGAATCTGTTGCTGATGCAACTATTGCTACTTGGCATGTTAAACCTGGTGAGCAGGTGACTCGTGATCAAAACTTAGTTGATATCGAGACTGATAAAGTTGTTTTAGAAGTGGTTGCACCTGAAGACGGTTCAATCTCTGAATTGTTATTCCAAGAAGGTGACACCGTTTTAGGCGAGCAAGTGATTGCTAATTTTGTCGCTGGTGCAGTTTCTGGCCAAGAAGTGACTAAAGCTGAAGCGTCAGCGCCTTCTGCTGCGGCATCTACTGAAGCGGCTACTGATGAATCTAACGATGCATTGAGTCCTTCTGTACGTCGTGTGATTGCAGAGCACAATCTTGATGCCAGCAAAATTAAAGGTTCTGGTGTTGGCGGACGTGTGACTAAGGATGATGTTGATGCATTTCTTAAGTCTGCACCAGCTAAAACCGCGCCAGCTGCACCTGTTGCACCACTTGAAGGTCGTAGTGAGAAGCGTGTTCCAATGTCACGTCTTCGTAAAACCATTGCTAAACGTCTTTTAGAAGCGAAAAATTCAACGGCAATGTTGACCACGTTTAACGAAGTCAACATGAAGCCAATCATGGATATTCGTAAACAGTATCAAGACATTTTTGAAAAACGCCATGGTATTCGTTTAGGCTTTATGTCTTTCTATATCAAAGCAGTAACAGAAGCGTTAAAGCGTTTTCCAGAAGTAAATGCGTCTATTGACGGTGATGATATTGTGTATCACAACTATTTTGATATCAGCATTGCAGTATCGACACCTCGCGGTCTGGTAACACCAGTATTACGTGATACCGATACCATGAGTCTTGCTGAAATTGAAAAAGCAGTTCGTGAATTGGCTATCAAAGGCCGTGACGGAAAGCTATCTGTTGCAGATATGACTGGCGGTAACTTCACAGTCACCAACGGTGGTGTGTTCGGTTCGTTAATGTCGACTCCAATTTTGAACCTGCCACAAAGCGCAATCTTAGGCATGCATGCTATTAAAGATCGCCCAATGGCAGTAAATGGTCAGGTTGAAATCCTGCCTATGATGTACCTAGCACTCTCTTACGATCATCGTATTGTTGATGGTCGTGAGTCAGTTGGCTTCTTAGTTGCGATTAAAGACTTCTTAGAAGATCCAACTCGTCTGCTGCTTGATCTATAAGTCAGTAGATAAACCCTCGTCGCTGGCTCATATTGAGCCAGTTGGATTTGATTAGAAGTATATGGATAGATCATCATGAATTTGCATGAGTATCAGGCAAAATCTTTATTTGCCGAATATGGTTTACCAGTCTCTGAAGGCTTTGCATGTGATACTGCTCAAGAAGCAGTTGAAGCAGCTGGCCACATTGGCGGAAATTTATGGGTTGTTAAGTGTCAAGTACACGCAGGCGGCCGTGGTAAAGCAGGTGGCGTTAAAGTTACCGGTAGTAAAGACGAAATCAGAGCATTCGCTGAAAACTGGTTAGGCAAGAACTTAGTAACGTACCAGACTGATGCTAAAGGTCAGCCAGTTGCTAAAATTCTAGTTGAAAGCTGTACTGATATCGCCAACGAATTGTACTTAGGTGCAGTTGTTGACCGTAGCACTCGTCGCGTTGTGTTCATGGCGTCGACTGAAGGTGGTGTTGAAATTGAAAAAGTGGCTGAAGAAACGCCAGAACTTATTCATACAGCAATCATCGATCCGTTAACGGGTCCGCAAGCTTTCCAAGCTCGTGATCTTGGCTTCAAGTTAGGTTTAAACCCAACACAAATGAAGCAGTTCACTAAGATCTTTATGGGTCTTGCGAACATGTTTAACGACCATGATTTTGCATTATTAGAAATCAATCCACTTGTTATCACTACTGAAGGCAACCTTCACTGTTTAGATGGCAAAATTGGTATTGATGGCAACGCATTATATCGCCAGCCAAAAATCAAAGCGATGCATGACCCATCACAAGATGATGCTCGTGAAGCACATGCTGCTAAATTTGAATTAAACTATGTTGCTTTAGACGGTAACGTAGGTTGTATGGTGAACGGTGCAGGCCTAGCAATGGGTACAATGGACATCGTAAACCTACACGGCGGCAAACCAGCTAACTTCTTAGACGTTGGCGGTGGAGCAACTAAAGAACGTGTTGCTGAAGCCTTTAAAATCATTCTTTCTGACAGCAATGTTAAAGCAGTATTGGTTAACATCTTCGGTGGTATCGTACGTTGCGATATGATCGCTGAAGGTATTATCGGTGCAGTTAAAGAAGTTGGCGTTAAAGTGCCAGTAGTTGTTCGTCTTGAAGGTACTAACGCCGAATTAGGTCGTGAAGTATTGGCTAAGTCTGGTCTTGATATCATCGCGGCAACAAGTCTAACTGACGCGGCTGAGCAAGTTGTTAAAGCTGCGGAGGGCAAATAATGTCTGTTTTAATTAACAAAGATACCAAGGTGATCTGTCAAGGTTTCACTGGTGGTCAGGGTACTTTCCACTCTGAGCAGGCGATTGCTTATGGCACGCAAATGGTTGGCGGTGTTTCTCCTGGAAAAGGTGGTCAAGTTCACCTTGGTCTTCCAGTATTTAACACAGTTAAAGATGCAGTTGCACAAACTGGTGCAACAGCATCTGTTATCTACGTTCCTGCACCATTTTGTAAAGATGCAATTCTTGAAGCAATCGATGCTGGCATTCAGCTAATCGTTTGTATCACTGAAGGTATTCCTACACTTGATATGCTGCAAGTGAAAGTGAAGCTTGAAGAAACTGGCGTTCGCATGATCGGTCCTAACTGTCCAGGCGTAATCACTCCTGGTGAATGTAAGATTGGTATTATGCCTGGTCACATTCACAAGCCAGGTAAAGTTGGTATTGTTTCTCGCTCTGGTACATTAACGTACGAAGCGGTTAAGCAAACGACTGACGAAGGTTTCGGCCAATCTACTTGTGTAGGTATCGGTGGCGACCCAATTCCTGGTACTAACTTCATCGACGTATTGGAAATGTTCCAAAACGATCCACAGACTGAAGCGATTGTAATGATCGGTGAAATCGGTGGTAACGCTGAAGAAGAAGCGGCTGAATATATCAAAGCACATGTAACTAAGCCTGTTGTGTCTTACATTGCTGGTGTTACTGCACCAGAAGGTAAGCGTATGGGTCATGCTGGCGCAATTATCGCTGGTGGTAAAGGTACTGCTGCTGATAAATTTGCTGCTTTAGAAGCTGCTGGTGTTACGACTGTTCGCTCTTTAGCTGATATCGGTAAAGCATTACGTATTCGTACTGGCTGGTAATATTTACTCGGCTTAAAAAGGCGCTTAGGCGCCTTTTTTATTGCTTTTTTCTCAGTACGGTTGAGATTGTTATCGCCTATTATAAGTTTAGGTTACCTCAGCGTTAGTAAGGTTGTTATGCATATAGTGAGTATTATTTTCCCGTTAATGTTTATGGTCACCCTAGGCTATGGCTTAACCCGAGTGGGCTTTTTTACTCAAGAACATATTGCAGGCATCAGCAAATTCACTTTTTATGTCAGCATTCCGGCATTTTTATTTATCAATATGTTAGCTGCGCCACTGGCACAAAGTATTGATCCACTTGCGTTGCTGGCTTTTTATATACCGGTCTTAGTGGTATTTACCATTGGTTATCTAATTAATCGATATTGTAGTCCCGTAGCACAACAAAGCCGAGATGCCAGTGCCGTTTTTGCCCTAGGCAGCAGTTATTCTAATACTGTATTGGTCGGATTACCGATTATTACCGCCGCCTTGGGCGACACGATGATCGGGCAGGTATTTATGATCATTACTTTTCATAGTGCTACCTTGTTTGCGTTGACATTTATCTTAGCGGCACGCGCGCAAGAACAAGGCTTTTCGTGGCGTCGATTTACTCGTTCTATGCTACTCAATCCGGTGGTGATGAGCATTAGCTTGGGCATTTTAGCTAATGCGATAAGTATTAACTTGGGGGAACAGCTTAGTGCAGGGCTAGCATTACTCGCAAAACCGGCATTAGCCTGTGCATTATTTGTTCTAGGCGCTAATTTAAGTTTCTATCGGATTGGCGATCATTGGCGTTTAGCATTAGTGGCAAGTAGTTTGAAAATTATCTTGTTACCCGCATTAGTGTATGTGATGGCGCATTTTGTGTTTCAGTTAACATTACAAAATACGGCGATGTTAGTGTTACTTAGCGCCTCGCCATTAGGTGTTAATGCTTATTTAATTGCTACAGAGCTTAAACAGCATGAATCAACCTTGGGCAGCACAGTGGTATTATCTACCTTGTTATCTGTGCTGAGTTTCAGTCTATGGTTAACACTGCTAATTTAACCGTATTTATTTAATAAGACTTTTTACAATGCCATCCGCACTTGTGTGCTATGTACGGCTCCCAGTTCTATACTTTTTACCCCAAAAAGAGATGCAGATGATAAATTTTAAGCAATAAAAAACCAGCAAATTTGCTGGTTTATTTGTTGCCTACATATAGACTATTCGTCAGCGTGATCACATGTGTCGTTGGTGCAACGACCATAAAGGTACAGGCTATGGTGAGTTAACTTGATGTTATGACGCATGGCGATTTCGTCTTGACGACGCTCAATTACATCATCAGAAAACTCAATGACTTTATCACAGGTCAGACACACCAAATGGTCGTGGTGTTGTTGAGTCGATAATTCAAACACCGCTTTGCCACTTTCAAAATGATGACGATTAAGAATGCCAGCATCATCAAACTGGTTTAATACTCTATACACAGTAGCAAGGCCAATTTCCTCACCAATTTCGAGTAACTTTTTGTATAAGTCTTCTGCACTGATATGCTGATTATTTGGTTCTTGCATCAGTTCTAGAATTTTAACTCGCGGCAGGGTTATTTTTAATCCGGCTTTTTTGAGCGCTTGATTTCCATCTGTCATTGCTAATCTCTTGATTGCAGAACCAATCGGTTCATCGGTGGATATTCTGATCATTATATGTCTTGAGTTTAAAAACATAAACCTCTTAAGGTGCTTAATCAACCTATATGGAGCATATTTAGCAAAACACTCGCTGAAGTTGATATTATTTGTTACTAATCTCTCAATAAACTTACTTATACTAAGGGATTATTGTGCCAATTGGCTAATTCGATATGATTATATTATCGATAAAATGGCTTTTTAGGCCGTCAAGTCACAACATTTTGAAACGTATGGGCGTATTTTTGATATCGTATTGAAAGTATATGGCATTATATTTTACATCATTACACTAAAGGATAATCAATGTACCGGCAAATTGTAGTGCTAACCGGCGCGGGTATATCTGCTGAGTCGGGTATGAGCACGTTTAGAGATCAGCATGGCTTATGGGAACAGCATCATATTGAAGATGTTGCCACTCCAGAAGGCTATGCCAGAGATATTGAACTCGTTGAGCGTTTTTATAATAGTCGCTGGCAACAATTACACAGTGATGATGTTGTTCCCAATGCTGCACATTTAGCATTAGCCAAGCTTGAGACCGAATTTACGGGGGAGTTGTTAGTTATAACCCAAAATGTTGATGATTTGCATGAGCGGGCAGGCTCTAAACGATTGCTGCATATGCACGGTGAACTTGCTAAAGGTCGCTGTCCACAATCATTACAAACATTTATTTTACGTGAGCCATTTGGCGCTGACAATTGCTGTACCTGTTGTATTCCAGGTAAGCGTTTAAGACCACATATTGTGTGGTTTGGCGAAATGCCCTTTGGTATGGATAGAATTCATGATGCCTTAGATAGTTGTGATTTGTTTATAGCCATCGGCACCTCTGGTACCGTTTATCCTGCAGCCGGTTTTGTCGATAGCGCTAATCATCATGGTGCACAGACGGTAGAAGTTAATCTCGATCCTGCTGATCGCCACAGTCAGTTCCAATATCATTTTACCGGTAAAGCAGGTGATATTTTACCAAGTTTAGTGGCAGATATTTTAGCGGGTAAGGTGATTGGTAGTGAGTAAAGTGTTAGTTGATGGGACGAACAATGAGGTGATAGTGCCAAAGTTAGCCATTATCATGCGTGGCTTACCTGGTAGTGGTAAGTCTTATTGGGCTGAACAATTTATTATATCTCAAGGTATTGAGCAGGCGATTCATATTCGACAACACGGTTACTTTTCAACAGATCGCTATTTTTATTATCAAGGTGAATATCGCTTTAATCCGCAAAAAATTGCGCAGTATCATCAGGCTAATTTAACAGCATTTATCCAAGCATTAGCCCGAAGTGAACCGATTGTGATTTGCGATAATACCAATATTGCCAAGTGGGAATTTATGGCTTATGAGGCAGCGGCTAAAGCATTAGGTTATAAAGTTAATGTAGTATTAGTTGGACAACCTAAAGATGAGCCGCATCAACAGCTTTGTGCTCAACGAAACCAGCATCATGTTCCATTAGTACAAATTCAAAAAATGGCCCAGTTGTTTGAAGAGTAGTGATTTGAACAATAATTGTCTGACTATACAGTTGATGCCATAACGTTATGCTTATATCTTGCAAAGGTATTAAGAAAAAGGCGCATATAGCGCCTTTTTTATTGGATAATTATTACTTAGCAGCAACCGGCGTTGTTAGGTCGATGCTGTAAATAGCAAATCCTGACACTACATCAGCTGTTTTAGGTAACTTGACCATTTTACGTTGTTGGTTATCAGCAACGAACTTGTCGGCAACATCGCTGTCTTGAGTTTCAAAACGAATGTCTAATGCCACGGTGGCATTATCTATGGTTTTAAAGTCCCAGTTGTAATCAGCTGATGGATCAACCATAGCATCATATCCGCCAGTAGCATTAGGCTTTGATTGCTCAGTAATATAAGCAGACAATGCATCACGGTTGGTATCAGGTAGCTCAAGTACTACATGATCAGAACCAGTACCTGCAAATGCCCCACCAAATGCACGGTAGTTATTTGATGCTACAACAAATGACATAGCAGCCAAATCATCACCGGTGATAACCTTTGAGTCTGCATCTGTATAAGCCAAGTCAACAATTCGATTTGCATCTGGGTTAACGACTTTACAATCCCGATCAAACTTACTCGGTTGGGTCACATCAATTTTGTAAGTTAAACCATCAATTACGTCAAAGTTATAGGTTGGGTGGCCGGCGCGGTTAATCAAGTTTTGAGGAGCACTCACGGTTGGATCAATTTGATTAAACTGATTTGCTGAGCATTCCAACCAGTCTTTTAACTCAGCCCCAGTCGCTTTAACTGCTACCATGGTATTTGGGTACAGATATAAGTCAGCGGCATTTTTATAAGATAAATTACCTTCATCAACCTGCACATACTGGCTAGCATCACCTTCAGCATAGCGTCCACCGGCTTTAAATGGTGCAGAAGCAGACAAAATAGGTAAATCTTTTAGATCATCGGTAATTAATGTTTTAACGCGGGCAATTTGGGCATCTGAAACAATTTGCACAGTTGGATCATCTTGCACCAGTGTTAAGAAACTGTACATATTGGCGGCAGCAACACCGATAGGTTGGCTGACGTATTCAATCGTACCTTGGTGTTCTATTTCAATCGCATCACGTAAGCTTGCTTCACCTTCAACTAAGGCAATTTTATTGGCATTGTCGTAAATAGGGCGTGCTTTAGCCGTTGATTCTTCATGGATTACGGTCCATTTACCTTCAATTTGACGCACCACTAAGTCAACAACGCCTAAGTTATCTCCCCAACGACCAGGCATCACTGCAGGGATACCATTTAATAAACCTTTTTCTACGTCGGTATTAGGTAAATCACTGTAGCTTGCAGCAGGGAACACCGAGTGGCTGTGACCAAAGAAGATAGCATCGATGCCAGCAACATTGGTGAGTGCATAAGTTGCGTTTTCAGCCCATGGATCCCCAGGGTTTTCACTTGACCCAATTCCTGAATGCGGAATGGCTAAAATTATGTCAGCACCTTCAGCTTTCATTTGCGGAATAAATTTATTAGCTGCTTGAACTATGCCTAATACTTCAACTTTACCTTCTAAGTTAGCTTTATCCCATTGTAAAACCTGTGGTGGTACAAAACCGATATAGCCTATTTTTATGGTGTGCTCATTACCGTCGACATCAAGGACCACTTTGTCTTTAATAATATACGGTGTGAACATATTCTCATTAAATAATACATTATCCCAGCAGCCGTCTTTATCAGCACAAATGACATTTGAGTTAATATAAGGGAAGTTTGCACCGGATATAGATTGCTCAAGAAACGATAAACCGTAGTTAAATTCGTGGTTACCAATATTGCCGACTTCATAGTCTAAAGTATTCATTGCTTTGTAGACGGGATGGGTCTCGGTAAGCGTGTTACTGTCAGTTTTAAATTTATTGGCAATATAGTCTCCCATCGGACTACCTTGTAATAAATCGCCATTGTCGACTAACACTGAGTTCGTTACTTCAGCGCGAGCGGCATTGATCAAACTGGCAGTACGAACAAGACCAATAGTCTTGTCTTCTTTACCTGAGTAGTAGTTATAATCCATCATATTAGTATGAAGATCAGTTGTTTCCATCACTCGTAAATTAATATCTGCAGCAACAGTACTTGTTTTATCGTCGTTATTTGAGTTGCAACCGCCTAGTCCTAGTGCACCCGCGATAACGACAGCAAGTAGTTTTTTATTTAACATATTTTACTCTCTATTTTTATTTGACCCTGAGGTATATTTGTTATTTTTACCTCTTACGTAGTGTTAACTTCTTTTTATCTAATTGATAATAAGATGAAAATACAGCGGTGATTATAAGCATAGTAAATGAATAAATTGTGATACAAGGCTAAATAAAATCTATTCGTGAGTGAGATTGCGCAATTAATCATCATCAGAAATGATAACAGGCTACGCAATGTTAATGTTACGGTGTCAATGTTAATAAGTGGTGTTATTTTACTTCGGAAAAATGTGGCGAAATAACGCAACGAATAATTGAGTATTTTATATTCGCCAGAATTTACTTAATATTGAATTGTTAAATTTAACTCGATAAGCTATTAAGGATAGAGTGCGATATATTGCTTTTGCTCGTCATCATCTAATTCGACGTTATAAATGATGGTTATAAACCAAACAAGTTTTGGTGCTGATTTTTTATTAGGTTAGTCATAAAAAAACCGGGCAACAAATATCATTACTCGGTTTATATTTCATCTTCCAATTAACTAACATCGGTGATTATGTGCTCACGTTTATGGTGAGTTAATCACAGTAGTAATCAATCTATGGCTTCAGTATGACTTTTACTGTGGCATCAACATCAGCTTCATCAATGTAGCCAATGGCATTTGGATTGCTTGCAATCGCAGATTTCATTGCACCCGCACCAGAAACCGCTGGTGGTGGCGTACCTTTACCAGTAAAGACTTGCTTAGACCAAAATGCTTTGAGTTGTGCATCTGTCTTACCGGTTACTGCTTGATGAAACTCACTGCGTACAGGATTGCCTTCTTCTAATTCGTAAACGACGACTGAAGAATCCCCTTTACCCAAAAACGCTTTTTTAACATCATTAATTGCAATATCTGCAGCAGCAGGATTGCCAATGACAACAACCGCTGCATTAGCTGAGGTAACGGCTGTTAAACTTAGCGCTAAAATAGTCAGTAACTTGTTCATTATCATACCCCTTAAAATACTGCGTCGAATTTAACGGTGTAAATCAAGGTGTCATCATAGGCAAATTTACCTGTTGATGCGTCGAAGCTATTGGTATCTAATCCACCTGATGTATTGCCAAAGTCATCAGCGTAGGTGACATCAAATTTTATCGCGACATTATCAATTGCATCCCAACGTAAACCTAAGCTATAAGCCATACGCTCAGCATTGAATGCGATCATTTGTGTTGCCGCAGCAGTTGATAGCGGTAAACGATCCTCATTGTCTTGAGTTTTCGAGTAAGCAACGGTGATATAAGGCGTGAATGCCTTAATACGATAGCCTAATGTCAAGTAACCTGAATCAATATCAGGGTAGGCATTATCAATTTCTGAACGAGTCCATTCAGATATTGCAATAACTTCACCGTTGTCATAACTGGCACCCACACCAACAAAAGAGCCTTTATCATCGTTAAGCTCTAATAGGGTATAGTTAGCTTGAGTATTCACCCCTGGCGCTAAAGGAACAGTTACTTCTGTCACAACGGGTCCGTCTAATTGGGCTTGTGCGTATACGGCACGTAAAGTCCATATTTCGTCGGTCCAACTCACGTTAGCACCCATAAGATTACTGAGTTCAACCGCTGTGTTTTTAACTTTTGATTCACCACCAAATGCTTGCATTGTTAGGGTTGAGTCATCGTATTCAACATCATAAGATACACCAGCACCTGTGTAAGATGAAAACGGAATGGCACCGTAAACTTCTTGTGGCGGACGAGCAAAAGGTTGTGCATATCCTACATCGAGGTAATCAGAATACATGAACAAAGGTACACGCAGTTTACCGCCACGAACCTTGATACCGTTTTCAAAGCGGTGAGATAAATAAGCCCATTCAGCTTCAACTTCCCAGTCATATTTACCGCGCATCATTAACTGCAATACCGCTTGAGTGTTGTCAGAAATGTTGAAGGTACCTTGTAGACCTAATTTACTGTCTTCACTAAAGTCAGCGCTTGAGTCTGCACCGTTATAACCCGCATCATTATCAGAGCTAATATAGGCTCCGCTAATAAAGCCATTAAATTTGACCTTGTCTGCTAAGCTCGCATTTTGTTGCGCCTGCAAGGTTTGTACTTGTTGCTCTAGTTTAGCAATTTTAGCATCAGCAGCTTCATCAGCTGTTGCCAGGCTAGGGACCATTGCCATCGATATCGCAACAGATAACACTTTTAAATTAAATTGCATGGTTTTACTCCTTGAACATCACTCATCAATACGCCATTAAGGCTTATATTTTTTGGTTTTTAATACTAGCAATGCAATCAATCTCAAACCTTAAATTGATTGGTAATTGATTGCAGTCTTTCGCTAATATTTTGAATATCAACACTGATACCTCCCATATCAGCAGTCGTTACTCTTACTTTTTGCGAACCGGTTTCCATTTCAGTTATATATTGCTGGATTAACACCGAAGTGGTGTGTTGTTCTTCTGTCGCAGTAGCAATTTGATCATTAACTTCAGAGATTGCACTGACTTTACCTGTGATACGTTGTAATGCTTCACCGGCTAAAGAGGTTGATTGCACCCCTTTGGCCGCTGTGTGAATACCGCGATCCATAGCGTCAACCGCTTGTTTAGAAGTAGAACGTAATTCTTGTAATACTTGCTGGATCTCTTGGGTCGACGTTTGTGTTCTAGAAGCCAATGTTCTGACTTCATCAGCTACTACCGCAAAACCACGACCATGTTCCCCCGCACGAGCGGCTTCAATTGCAGCGTTGAGAGCCAGTAAATTAGTTTGATCTGCAATACTGCGGATTGTGTCTAATATGTCATTAACATTATGGGTAAATGCGTCGAGTTGATTTACCACGACGGCTGTTTGCTGCACTTCGTCAGCCAAGGTGTTAATGGTAGAAACGGCATCATTAACTATGACAAGGCCTTGTTTCGCCTCTGTGTTGGCATCTTCAGCCTCTAATGCTGCACTGGATGCATACTCGGCAATGTGAGTCACACTAACAAACATCTCTTTCATCGCTTGTGATATCTGCTCTATAGCCTCATTTTGCTGCTTTACGTTGAGTTCACTGTACTGACTGCCGCTGAGTAAGGTTGCAGCCACTTCAGTTAAGTTTTCTGTGGTGTTCTTTGTATCGGCAATAGACGATTGAAGTTTAGAGACAAATTGGTTAAACCAGTAAACAAGCTGTGCTATTTCGTCTTTGCCCGCATAGTGGATCCGTGCGCGAAGATCGCCTTCACCTTGTGAAATATTTCGCAAAGATTGAGTGACATTGTCTATGGTATTAATGATTGAGCGATTAACCAGTAATCCCATAATGATCATCAGTGCAGTAGCAATCACGCCAATAAGCAGAACACTATTTTCCGCATTTTTTGAACTGGTAATCGTCGTTTGAATACTTTGTTGAAATTGTTCTGCCAAAAGTGATTTTTTTTCAGCAAATTGTTTGACCAATGTTTGGTATCGCTTTGCATTTTCAGCAGCTTGCAGCTGTATTTTGCTAAAATCGACATCATCTTTAATAAACTCCGCGGCTAAACTGCTAGCATTATCATAGTAGATGTTCATATCGCGGTTCATTTTTTGCGCCGCAGCTGCCTCGTCTGGCAGTAGATCGATAAGTTGGCGTAAATTAGCTGAGATTTGCAATACCATGTTATTGGCCACATCTAACGCATCTTCTTCACCTGTAGTAATTGCTGATTGGATTGTTTGATCCAATTGTAATATTAAGCCTTGGTTGATCGTTGCAAGATTTAAGGCTGGATAAAGTTGATTTTGGAGTCCATTTAAGCGTTGTTCATTATTCTTACCCGTTTGATTATTGATGATAATCGAAATGACAAACGACACGATAGCGACAAAGGTGAGTAGGGCAATTCTATGTTTGATTTTTAAATTAATGAGTTGCATGAGGCCTTTTGTTAATTTAGTTAAGCTAAAAAAAGATAATAACAACTTAGATTGTGACTTAGAAATATTAACGTTTGATTAACTCGGGGTATATAATTATTAACAATAATAGCAGATGCAGCAAAGTGGTTCATTAATCTTAATAATATTTAAACAGTTTGAGGATTAGCATGAGTCTGACTAAATAACATTCAAGCTTATATTAATGATTGCCATTGTTTATCCTGCGGAGCAGGGTATAGCTTTGTTGGCGAGTCGTTTCGAGTTTTACTGGACATGAGGTTTTGAGTTTTTGAACGAATTTTGCTCACCAGTACAGTGGTAGAAAATTAAGCGTAAAATGATAGTCGATATCAATGCATATCTTGGTATTAATTATATGTAATAGCGGCTTTAGATGGTGTAAAGCCGCTGCCTTTTTATACTTGCAGATTAACGCTCTAGTAGCCGATGGCGGCAGAGCCTGCACGTCTTGGATCTGATGCGCCAAAAAGACCTTGTTCTGTCATCATTATTGATTGAGTACTGCCAATTGATTCTTGAATTTTGACTTTATGACCTTTAGCTTCAAGTAATGAAATCGTGTCTTTATTCAAGGTGTGCTCTACCCAAATAAAATCCGGTAACCATTGATGATGAATACGTGCTGCTGCAGTGGCTTCGGCAATATTTAAATTATGATCAATAACATTCATAATAATTTGCAAAGTAATATTAATAATACGCGAGCCACCAGGGCTGCCGGTCACAATGAATGGTTTACCATCTTTCATTACAATGGTTGGACTCATTGAACTCAGAGGGCGCTTATTCCCTTGAACAGAGTTTGCTTCACCACCAATTAAACCATAACCGTTAGGTGTACCAGGTTTAACCGAAAAGTCATCCATTTCATTGTTTAATAAAATACCAGTGCCTTTAGCGACTAAGCCAGAACCATAACTGAAGTTAAGGGTGTAAGTGTTGGCAACTGCATTGCCCCATTTATCGATAACAGAGAAGTGGGTAGTTTGATCGCTCTCATATGGCGCCAATTCTCCTGGCAGTATTTCGCTGCTTGGGGTGGTTTTATTAATGGAGATCTTACTGGCAATACTCTTAGCATATTCTTTGCTGATCAATTGTTTAACCGGAACGTTAACAAAGTCAGGGTCGCCTAAAAATTTACTCCGATCGGCATAAGCATACTTCATGGTTTCAGCCATAAGATGCAAGGTATCAGCGGTATTGTGACCTAATTTATCAATTGGGAACTGCTCAAGCACATTTAGCATTTCGATAATATGTATGCCACCAGAAGAAGGCGGCGGCATTGATACCACTTCATAACCGCGATATTGACCACGAACCGGTTGGCGCTCAATCACTTTATAGTTTGAAAGATCGGTTAGGCTCATCACCCCACCAGCATTCTGGACCGCAGAAACAATTTTTTCAGCGGTTTCACCTTGATAAAACCCTTTACTGCCTTTCTCTGCTATTAACGATAACGATTGTGCTAATTCCGGTTGTTTGAATAATTCATTGACCTGATAATTACTGCCATCAGCATGATAGAAAACCTCTGCTGAACTTGGCCATTGTGTAATGCGCGATTTAAGGCCGGCAAGAGAGTTAGACAAATCTGAGGTGACTAAAATACCGTCTTTAGCCAGTTTAATAGCAGGTTTTATGACTTGTTCCATGCTCATGGTGCCATATTTTGTCAGGGCCAGTTCCATTCCCATGACGGTACCAGGAACGCCAACAGCTAAACCGTGCTCACGGCTGAGCTTATCGACAGCATTACCTTGTTCATCAAGAAAGATGTCTTTGTGTGCTTTAGCTGGCGCCGTTTCACGGTAATCGATAGCGATAGTTTTATGTTGCTCGGCTAAATGCACCAACATAAAACCACCGCCACCAACATTACCCGCGCGAGGTAATGTCACGGCAAGTGCATATGCTACCGCGACAGCAGCATCGACCGCATTACCGCCTTGTTTTAAGATATCTACGCCAATTTTACTTGCTAATGCTTCTTGGCTTGAAACCATGCCATGCTTAGCATAGATTGGCTGAGCCGTTGCCATTTCACTAAAAATTGAGGCTTCGTTTGCTTGGCTGTTAGCAATATGAATGGCGGGATAACAAAGTGTTAGTGTTAAGGCTGAGCTCAACAGAAGCGGTGTTAATTTAGGGAATAGTGTCACGATTAATCCTTGGCGTGAATGGAAAAGATATTGTGATAGAACATGCCACATGATAACAATAATTGGTATGTGTTTTAACTTTACAACGTTAATTATTATAGGGTAGGTGTGGGTGGAACAAGTACAAAAGCAAAGTTATCAATATAAATTTGTTAATAGTATTAATACTATAGATCCTTCTGTATGGAATGAAATGTTTGGGGTGTCTCATCCTTTTACCCGTCATGAATATTTATCCGCACTCGAAATGAGCGGTTGTGTTAGTGCTGAAACGGGCTGGACTCCCATGCATCTTGTGGTGATGGATATTGATAATGTTATCGCCTTAATGCCTTTGTATCTTAAAACGCATTCTTGGGGCGAGTATGTGTTCGACTGGGCTTGGGCAGAGGCTTATGAGCGTAATCACATTGAATACTATCCTAAACTTGTCGCGAGTATTCCTTTTACGCCTACCACTGGTCAGCGTATAGGTTTTAGTGCTGCTTTGTCTATCACGGCACAGCAAGCTTTAATCGAGAGCATTCAGCACTTCTTGTCGCAGACTGTCATTGAGCATAACTGGTCATCTTGGCATTGTTTATTTATCCATGAGGCGCAACAGCATCAGTTTTCTCAGGCAGATGCTATGCAACGCTTGGGGTGCCAGTTTCATTGGCACAACCAAGGTTATGCTGATTTTAATGATTTTATTGCGAGATTAACGTCACGTAAACGTAAAAACATCATCAAAGAGCGAACCATAGCAAGACAACAGCTACAATTTAGTTTTATTGATGGCGATAAGGTCAGTCCTGAGCAGTGGCAGGGTTTTGTTCGCTGTTATCAAAATACCTATTTAAAACGTTCCGGTCACACAGGGTATTTATCACCTGCCTTTTTCGAACAAATAGCAGCAACGATGGGCGCGTCGATACGCTTATTGATAATTGAAGATGTTGATGGAAATCTAGTGGCATCGGCGCTGTACTTCGTGTCAGATACACACTTATTTGGCCGCTATTGGGGAGCATTAACTGAATGTGATGGATTGCATTTTGAGGCCTGTTACTATCAAGGTATTGAGTTTGCCATTGCCAATCAATTAATGGTATTTGATGCTGGCGCCCAAGGTGAACATAAAGTTATGCGAGGATTTCGTCCGGTCAAAACTTTCTCAAGTCATTTTATTGCTCATGAAGGTTTTAATGATGCGATTGGTCATTTTTGTCAGCAAGAACGCGCGCACATTGACATCTACATGCAACAAATGTGCGAACAACTGCCGTATAAGGCGATAGAATAATAGACATATCGGTAGTGAAATGGCTAAGTCAGTGGGATTGTATGGTTAGCCTAATGCTAACCATATACCAACAACGATCATTAAACTCCCAGCAATACGGTTCATCCAACGAATGTTATCGCCGCGGCTTAAGAATAAACGTAAGCTTTTGCCACCACTGGCATAAGCCAACATAGAGACACTTTCGGTGATCATGATAATCCCGAGTAACACCGCAAGTTGTGGGCCAACGGCATAATCGACATTAATAAACGGTGGCAATAGTGAAATCATAAAGGCCCAACCTTTAGGGTTCGCAATGGCGGTGATAAAACCTTGACTGATTAAACTGACTCGGTTGGTTTTCACATCTAGGCCAGTAATGATGGCCATTCTGCCTTTGGCGCGCCACATATTAATTCCAATATAAGCCAGGTAGGCGCCACCCACCCACTTAAGGATATCGAACACTTGTGGATAATTTAACATGATGCTGGCCACCCCAAGTACTGCCGCAATGGCGACCAATGCCACGCCCACTAATTCACCGAGCATCATCCATAATGTTTTACGCACACCAATGCTCATGCCGAGGGTCATGGCTAATGTCATGCACATCCCAGGGGTGATAGACACAAAAAAGAATGTAGGGATAAAAACCGCAAGAACAGCATAATCTGGCATGGGTAACGTCTTTGGTTAGCAATATGGATGGCAGAGTGTAATGGCCTAAAATGATAAAAACCAGCACTTTGCTGGTTTTTATGTATCACTTAGTGTCTATAAAATTACAGCACACCACGTTTCATTTGATCACGTTCAATGGATTCAAATAATGCGGTAAAGTTACCCTCGCCAAAGCCAAGGTTATTTTTACGCTGAATGATCTCAATGAAGATTGGCCCAAATAAATTTTTGGTGAAAATTTGCAGTAAATAACCGTCATCATCACCATCAACCAAAATCTGGTGATGCTTGATCCGATCGTGATCTTCCGTGACCTGTGGCAACTTATCGAAAATAGTGTCGTAATATTCAGGAATAATATCCAGAGTCTTAATTGAAGTGCCTTCCATTGCATCTAATGAAGCAACAATATCACGGCTTCTAAATGCTAGATGTTGCACACCTGGGCCATTGTATTCACCCAAGTATTCATCAATCTGGTTTTTGTCGTTGCCTTTACCTTCGTTAATCGGAATGCAGAAGCTGCCATCTGGAGAACGCAAAGCATAAGACACTAGAGCCGTTTGCGCGCCACTAATATCAAAGTAACGCACTTCGGTAAAACCAAAGATATCTTTATAAAAGTTAGCCCATTTTTCCATAGTGCCTTTGTAGACATTATTGGTTAAATGGTCGACTTCCATAAAGCCTTTTTCTGGTGTGACGATAGGCTGCTCTAAATCAACAAAGTCAGTTTGATAAATATTGTTTTGTTCGCCAAAGATATCAATAAAATAAATTAAGCTATCGCCAATGCCATAAATAGCCGGATACGGCATGTCTTTGTTGGCATCATCTGCCGGTTTTGCACCTCGAGCCACCGCTTCGGTATATGCAAAATTAGCATCTTCAACCCGCCAACCCATTGAACAAATAGCTGGGCCGTGTGATTTAGCAAAGTCTGCAGAAAAGCCTGCGCGGCCTTTATTCAACAAAAAGTTAATGTCGTTTTGTTTGTAATAAACGATGTCGTTATTTTTGGCTTTTTTTAACATTGAAAAACCAAAATCAATAAACACTTGATGCATATATTCGGTATCTGGACTGGCAAATTCGGTGAATTCAATGCCTAATAGGCCCAGTGGGTTTAGTTCGCTTGCCATTTTTTTTTCCTTTATTTTATGTCAACACCATCACTCTTAGATGACTTAGGGTTGATATAAATGTGGTCTTAGTTTTCTAACCAAGAGCGATTGTAATCATCACTCATGCAATTTTTTACATGAGCGGTTAAATTCAGTGGGGCGAAGGTATCGACCATCACCGCGTATTCGTAAGTTTCAGTTTTGCCGATAGAGGCTTCGGTCCGTCCAGGTTGCGGGCCGTGGGGGACACCTTTTTGATGTAAGGTCATGTAGCCGGCTTCAATACCGGTACGGCTCATAAAATCACCGTCGACGTAATACAGCACTTCATCGCTATCGATATTGTTGTGGTAATAAGGCGCCGGAATTGATCTAGGGTGGAAATCGTATGGCCGTGGCACAAAGTTACAAATTACAAAATTGTGTGCAGTAAACACTAAATGTTCAGATGGTGGTAAATGAATTTTGCCAACTTTAGGGGCATATTCACTGATGTTAAATGCCCATGGATAGACACAACCATCCCAACCGACTAAGTCAAATGGATGCCATTGAAGTGTCATCTGTTGATAGCGATCGCCAAACTTACACATTAACGGGAATTCGCCTTTTTCGACCACAGCCTCGGTTAAGGTTGGGGTTCGAATATCACGCTCGCAATAAGGAGCGGACTCGAGCATTTGGCCATATTCATTTCTAAAATGCTTAGGCACCTCTACCATTGACGAGGATTCAATCACAAACAAACGTACATCTTGATAATCGTTAAATTTTAGCTGGTAGGTGGTTCCGCGCGGAATAATTAAATAATCCCACTTCTGAGTATTGATAACACCGTACTCACTTAATAGTTGCCCTTCACCTTGGTGAATAAACACCACTTCATCGGCATAAGCATTGCGATAAAACTCATTAGTGTCTTCAGTCACTTTAGCCGTGTACATGGCGACATCATTATTGAAAAATATTTTATTGCGGGCACTAAAAAAATTGCCTTGGCAGTCGGCTTGGCGCGAGTCTAATTTGTAATTTTGAATGAGCGGATCTTGCCATTGTTCGCCATGTGACAGAGCGTAAGGTTTAACATCGATCGCTTTGGTTGGCATATTATGATGATATTTATTGGAATAAATATTTGAAAAGCCATGGGTCGAAAATAATTCTTCACGGTACAACTCACCATTATCTTTTTCGAAGGCAATGTGACGTTTGGTCGGGATCTGACCTTGCTTAACATAGAATGGCATGTGATTGTCCTATGGTGAATCGACTGCGAGTGTCGTGGCGTTTATGTTATTTATTGTTATGGCCTAATCTCATTGGCTAAACCAATATGTGATCTAACTAACAATTTAGTGGTAAAGATCAACAAAAAAAAGAATAATAAATAACTCAACTCAATCGACTTTTTTGATTGTTATGTTAGCTTTACATTTGTGTATGGATAACGGGACAGTGGAAATCTTATGCGAATAGATATAGATGCCTTTAATGTACTGCAAGTACTTGTTGAAGAAGGAAGTTTTGCAAAAGCTTCAGAACGGTTACACAAGGCACAATCGGCAGTAAGCTATCAGATTAAAAAACTGGAGCAACATCTGGGGGTAACATTATTTAATCGAGATCATTATCGAGCGGAATTAACCCCCGAAGGTAAAGTGATTTTGGCCGAAGGGCAGCGCTTATTACAGCATTTAGCCAATATTGAACATCTTGCCAGTCGCTTTAGTCAAGGATGGGAACCTAAACTTGAATTAGTGATAGACGGCGCACTGCCGATGGAACCGATTATGACCGCATTAAAACGGATGTCGGAGCATAACATACCCACTAAAATTCAACTCAATATGGAGTTTTTAGGCGGTGTACAGCATCGATTTGAACGTGATCAAGCCGACTTAATGCTAGTGAAAGACTATCGTACCGGGCCCTCTTATCATCCTAAAGCATTGCCTACCATTACCAGTGTGCTGGTGGCATCATCACAGCATCCATTAAGTCAGCTTAAGAGGATTAGTTTGCCTGAGTTACAGCAACATGTAGAGTTGACCATTGAAGATTCATCTCCTGGTAAACGTGACCGCGATGAAATGCAGTTTGGCGGCGATAAAGTCTTTTATTTGTCGGGCTTTATCATGAAAAAAAATGCCTTACTAAAAGGCCTAGGTTTTGGCTGGATGCCGGATTTTTTAATTACTGAAGAATTACATCAAGGACAACTTATTGAAGTTGATTTTATTGGTGGTAATAGGTTTAGTTTTACCCCGCAACTAGTATCAACTTTAGAGCGACCACTTGGTCGAGCAGGGCAATTATTTACTGAATTAATTTTGCAAGAATTTGCCCAATATCAGCAACAGCAACAATTAGGGTTAAGTGGTGCTGGATTGGGTTAATCATTGGCATACGTCTGCAGAGCCATCAACAGATTTATTGGGCAGCCTAGCATAGTTAAAAGTTGTCGTGTTAAATTGCGGATCCTTTTGTTATTTTATAACATTGTTACAGGGAAATTATTTAGCTTTGTTTGGCGACAACAATGTTAGGCGACAACAATCAATAATAAATTTTTAAGGAATGAAAATGACCAGAAAATGCCATGAAGTAGATTATGAAATTATCGGTTCTAGTATGCAGCTTGTTGAAGTTGAACTTGATCCAAATGAATCAGTGATTGCTGAAGCAGGCGCGATGACCTATATCGAAGAAGATATTAGTTTTGAAGCTAAAATGGGTGATGGCTCTGAGCCTGAATCTGGTTTCTTTGGCAAGCTACTGGGGGCTGGTAAACGTGCCATTTCGGGTGAGGGGATTTTTATGACTCACTTTACCAATGAAGGTCAACATAAACGAAAAGTGGCATTTGCTGCGCCGTTTCCTGGGACTATTTTGGCGATCGACTTAGCTCAACATCAAGGCGAACTTATCTGCCAGAAAGACAGCTTTTTAGCAGCGGCTTTAGGTACGCAAGTGAGTATGAAGTTTAATAAGCGATTAGGAACCGGTTTTTTTGGTGGTGAAGGTTTCATTCTACAAAGCCTTAAAGGTGATGGTATGGCATTTGTGCATGCCGGTGGCACACTGATAAAAAAAGAATTACGTGGTGAGACATTGCGAGTTGATACTGGGTGTTTAGTCGGATTTACGCCCGGGATTGATTATGATATTCAGCGCGCTGGTTCTTTAAAATCAATGGTGTTTGGTGGCGAAGGTTTGTTTCTTGCGACCTTGCAAGGTCATGGGACAGTATGGTTACAAAGCTTACCGTTTTCTCGCATGGCTGACAGAATTATTGCTCATGCACCATCTCGTGGTGGCAAAGATCAGGGTGAAGGATCTGTGCTTGGTGGAATAGGGCGGATGATTAACTAATCTGGGCATTGGCTGATCTTATTCATTTTCGTTCGTAATTAGATGCTCAGACGATTTAGCGCTAATTGTCTGAGCCGTCTTTAGGAAGCGGCTTTTAAAAGGATGGTTGCCTGTTACCGACCAGCTGCCCAGTGGTTAATTCAAGGTTATTAATCTACGTTTGTTAATTTCATTATGTGTTGGTATTGCTCTTGTGTGACGGGCTGAACACTCAGGCGAGTACCTTTAGCCACTAGTACCATATCTTGCAGTAAGGGATCTGCCTTCAATTGCTTCAAGCTGACTGGGTTAGAGAATTTGGCCATAAATTGAATATGCACTTGCCACCAACGAGGTGCAGTGGCGTCAGATTTCATATCAAAATACGCTGAGCGGTCATCAAAAGCGCTGACATCAATTTGAGGCTGACTGCTAATGTTGGCTAAACCTACAATGGCAGGTAATTTGCAGCTAGAGTGGTAAAACAACACTAGATCACCCAATGCGATTTGATCGCGAATATAATTACGTGCTTGATAGTTACGAATACCTTGCCAAGCAACCGTTTGCTGCTCACACATCTGAAGATCATCAATGCTAAAGTCATCTGGTTCAGACTTCATTAACCAATAGTTCATGCGATTCCATTACTGTCATTAAAGAGAGTGAATTACTTTTCTGTGCTTGATTATGGCAATGTACACGCTGCGAAGACAATTAGGCAAATAAAAAGCCGATAGCACTGTGCTATCGGCTTTTTATAACAGTGGTCATTCAACAGTTATTAATGAATGCTAATAAGTCGGTTTGGCAATAACAGTTTGACCAATAGGGGTTAAACTTAATAAGGCTAACTTAAGATGTTGTAACGCGAAAGGAATACCTATAATTGTTACAAAACAAGCCAATGCATGGACTAGATGGCCAATCGCAAGCCAAATACCAAAGCATAAAAACCATATAACATTACCGACTAAACCTAACGTGCCAGTGCCAATATCTTCTTGGCCTGAAAGGTGTTTTCGGTTAACCGTTTCTTGCCCAAATGGCCAGAAAGCTAGCTCGCCAATAACAAAACATGCACGGCCAAATGGGATACCAATGATACTGATAAAGCATAATAGCCCCACCAACCACCATGCTAGGCCCATGATAAAACCACCCATAAGAAACCAAGCAATATTAAAGATTAAGCGTAAAAGTGACATTTTCAATCCTATCAATAGTCAATATTACTTAGAATATAGCGATATTCATGCCATCTTTTTAACTGTTTGATTATAATAGGTTAAATGTTAATTTTTTACTTTATGATTAGGTGTGTGTGATGAGTAATACAAATGAATCGATGAGATTTATCATTTTTTAGTTAAAATACTCATATTACAGTTGATTAAGGCAATGTATGTTTTCGATAAGCCCAGTACAAGCGATGAACTTTGATGGACGCAGCATCTATATTAAACGGGATGATCTATTACATGCTGATTTTAGTGGTAATAAAGCGCGTAAATTTTATCATTTCCTGCATCATGATTATTCACACGTTACCCAGCTAGTGGCATCGGGCTCGGCACAAGCCAACTCATTATACTCCTTGTCTGTACTTGCAAAGCTGCAAGGATGGAAATTTGATTACTATGTAAGTCATATCAACACATTCTTGTTACAACATGCTCAGGGTAACTATGCTGCTGCGATACAAAATGGTGCCAATATTATTGATGTCAGTCATTTGGCCGATGCCGAAAACCTTCAAGGTATGCATTTAGACGATGCGATGCAACACATTGTGTCGTCGCATCCAAATTACACAGATAAAAATCAATTACTATTTATTCCCGAAGGTGGACGTTGTGGGTATGCCGAAACCGGGATAACACAACTCGCCACTGAAATTATTCAATGGGCTCAAGACCGACGACTAAATGAGTTGATGGTATTTCTCCCCTCAGGTACGGGGACCACTGCGGCTTATTTAAATAAACAAATTATTCAACAACTGACTCAATTATCATTAACGGAAGTTTTTGCTATTGAGGTGTTAACTTGTAGTACTGTTGGCGGAGATAAATATTTACGCCAACAGTTTTCACAATTAGTTGATGAGATTTATTTTCCTAGAATTATTAATGATGGTCATAAATATCATTTTGGGAAATTATCACAACGTTGTTTTGATATGTGGAAAACAGTTTGCCAGTCGGGAATTGAATTTGAATTGTTGTATGATCCGGTTGGCTTTTTAGTATTACAACATTATTTAAATAGTCAGGCTGTCAGTGCCACCAATGTTCTTTACATACATCAGGGGGGAGCCTTAGGCAATAAAACCATGTTACCAAGATACCAACGAAAATTTCCTCACTCGGTTTGATCACACCAGTGCAGGATACATTTTTGCTACAAGGTATTGATAGTAAGAGAAATAGGTTTTTTAGATGGTTAACTTGGGGTTTAAAATTGAAGAGTAACTTGAAAATAAGCTAGTGAGCTATTCATTTTACTCTGTTTTAATAAACATCGGTAATTGAGAGGAGAATACCGAGAAATGAGTTTATTAAATAACAGAGTAAATGATTAACGCAAAGCGTTAGGGGGGATTACTTATTAGCTGATAATAACCATTTCATGAAGTTTATTGCTTCAATACGCTTTGAAAAGGTTTTTTTGTTTTTACCTAGGCTGTCGGTAAAAGCAATTGAGTTTTTGTTTGACGAAATAGAATTAACTGGAAAGCTAACTGAAATTTCGTGTCCATTAATGTTGTATGACATTGGCCACACTCCTTCTATATATTCACCCATTAGGTGAGACAATTGTTCAATAAAATATCCTTGGCATTTTTTAGTGTTGCAAAAGATTAATGTTTCGAGATTTAACTTAACCTATCTTTTACTCACTAATCAAGTGTTGTTATGTGAATAGTTGATTAAGGTCTAATTTGTGTCTACAACTTTTATGTTGCCACATAGCCTAAAATCACAGGAATACATACAGCACTTAATTTGTAAGTTGAACATAGTTTTATGACAATAAGATTACGCCAATAGAAATTATCATATCAACAGAAATCAATTGAATTTAAAACAATGTACAGAAGCTTGTCTTGGGTTTATTTACGAAGTGAAGTTGAGCAGACTTACAGGTAGGTAACCAAAATTAACAAGAAAACTAAATCTGTGTAGATAATATACTGAGTGTTTGCATATGGCAATAGTCTTTTTCAATTTTTAATCAAATTAATGTGCTTTTCGATTAAAAAATAGCTAATCCTAATGGCATTACTGGTTATTCATAGGATAATTTCACTGCGTTATACAGTTTAGCTCATAAAAATGGATGATGAGGTACCTCATCATCCATCTTCTAAATCATTCTTTTAGAAGAAATTAAACTAATAATCTAACTTATGCCGCCATCATCAGCTAAGTGATAAGTTGGCATACGTAAGATATCTTTGCAGCGAGCAGTAAATAACTCGCAAGGATATTGATATTTAGTAAATTAGATCACCAATTGGATTTAGTAACTTACTTATACCTTTAGTGAAGTATAAGGGCGCATCGACTACGGTGTAACACAAACAACCATCAATTGTTTTAGGTGAATGTTGGTGGGCTTTATCAAGCAACATAAAATCACCTGGTTTATAAGTGTTATAGCAATCGCTAAACTCTCCTGCCAGTAACAAGGTTAACTCTGCACCTTTATGAGTATGCTCAGGTATTTCACCATTAGCAGCAATGTGTAACAAACTCGCTCTTGCTTGCGGCTCTCCGGTATCAAGTCTTAAACGACTCACTTTACCAATACCTTGCCATGATGCATTGATTTGATTGCGAAATGCTCTTGGTAAAGGGTAATGCTGACCTTTGATGTTAACACTGTTATCTTCTGTCTTGTCGATATTCGTCGGCTGCTCGGCCGATAATGTATCTAGAGTTGAATTTAATAACTGGCTCAATAATGCGTCTAACTGATCATTATCTTTACTGTTAGTGAATTGTGGTGCTACTGCCGATTCAAATTGCTGTTCAGACATGGCAATTGTCATCTGGTCAAGCTGCTGTTGGCAATGCTGACAAAACTCAGCATGGGCAGAGATTGCAATCGACATGGACAGCGGTAATTCGCCTTTAGCATGGAGAGACAGCATGTGCTGGTCAGGGTGGTAATTAATCATAGTGTTTCTCCATAAAGCTTTTCAATTTTTCTAAACCTAGTCTAAGTCGAGATTTAACCGTTCCAATTGGAATATTAAGTTTGTCTGCAAGCTCTTGTTGAGTCAGCTCTTGCATATAAATACCTTGTACTACTTGGCGTTGTAAGGGAGGTAATTCCTCTACATGTTGCAATAAAGAAGCCGACAATAAGAAGTCATTGTCGTCATTTTCTGCATCATCAGATTCAAACAATGGCCAAATGTCATCACCAAATGCATCTTCGCGGTTATGTTGCACTTTGCGAAGCATGTCAAAGCATTGATTACGCATTATGGTGAAAACCCAAGTGCTTACAGCTGCTTTATCTGCATTATAAAGATGTGCTTTGGTCCATACTCGAGTCATTGTCTCTTGCACTAAATCCATTGCTAAGCCCTGTTGACTTAAACGCTGTACGCCAAAAGAATTAATTTTAGGGCCAAAATGCGAAAAGAGTTTGGCAAAGGAAGTCTTGCATCGATGATTAGCGACTTTCATCATTAATGCAGCGAGTTCATCTGCCATTGGATTTGGTTCGTCTGATTTCATAGCACCGCTTCGTTTAATTAGGGATCTCTGTGCAAGATGTCCCTTATCATAACGATTTTGTGCGCTTTGTGATTGAATATTTTCCATTATTTTCACTCGCATCCAATAATTACGTCATTAAGCATAATTAATTATCTTATCGATGCAGTTGCTAATGTGGCCTAAAAAGACATTAGCAACTTCATTGACAAACAATAGCTATAATCATGTATACGAAAGCTCACTTAATTAAGATCACTCTTGTTATTATTTTATGATATCGAATAAGAATGATTTAGCTAATTGGTGGTCATGACTATTTATACACTGATATTTTTGTTTTGAACTCAATGGGATAATTTCAAGCCAACGCTGGCATACCCAAGACATATCATTAAAACTTTCTTCAGAGTAATGGGCCAGATGCTGCGGATACTGCTGTAAAATTTGCTTTAACGTTTGACTCAGTATTTTATCTTTTTTTCGGTTAATCTTATTGCTTTGAGCCGGTTCAATTTGTTGTTCAATGATATCGCTTGGCCAAGAATCAATTAAGCTGACGTCACCTCGTTTCAAGCCGTCATCATCAACGCTAATGTGGTTAATGGTGAAGGTTTGTTTTCCTTGAACACTGATGCCTAATAAGCCATCGTCAAGCGTCTCAAAGTCGATAATTTGGGTTAACGTACCAATAGGTAGAATGGTTTTTTTATCATCAGCCAGCATACATAAGCCAAACCCAATACCACTCTTTAGTGATTCAGATACTAAGCGTTTGTATCTGAGTTCAAAAATGCGTAATTGGGTATATCCCTGAGGCAATAAGCAAACGGGTAGTGGAAATAATGGGATATTCATAACGGCACCTGTGTCAGATATAACAAATAAACTTACTTAATGTACGTGTAAAAAGAGCTTAACGATCATCTTTTAATGCGCCTTGATCCACCCAAATTAGATTGTTGGTATTAATCCCCAATGCTGAGAGTTTGTTTATAAAACCTTGTTTGGTGTTGGGGTTAATCACAGCTGTTCTCGAGAGGATCCATGCATATTGCGCGTTAGGGCCAATCACTAGGGCATCGGTATATTGACCATTAGGCTCTTGGATTACGTCATGTATTTGGTATGCGCCATAAAAAGGACCAAAAAATGACACTTTAAGTAAGCCTTGGTCACTGCCATCAATAAAATAAGCTTTACCATTAGCTTCATCCCATTGCTGTTCATCTTGTTTAAATCCACGGTTAGTCACCACAACCTTGCTTCCTTGAAGTGTATATTGTGCGGTCACATGGGACATATTTCGCTCAAATGAATGATCGAGGCGGGCGATTTCATACCAAGTTCCTAAGTACTGATTTAGCTCAAACGGTTTTACAACAGTGACCGGTTTATCGATTAAGGTACAAGCAGATAAACTCATCATTGAAAGCCATATGCTTAAGTGCCTCAGAGGTTGGGTGATATTTACCATGTATAACCTTTGCAGAAAGTTTGCGAGATGCAACAGCTTGCTTCTCTAATAAAATATGATACGAATTAAGGACGCTTTTTGATCTTGTTTAAAGTTTTTTTCTTTTTTGGGGGATAAATCTTGTTTTAACACTGTTAATAAATCTTTTTTAAGTATAATTAGCGTTAATAATACATTTTTACGTTGTTTGTAGGTGGGACTCGTCCATGAGAAAAGTGCTCGATACGGTTGATCAAAGGACTAAGCTAGTTGGCGAAAATCGTTTAGAACTATTGCTGTTTCGCATTAACTCGACCCAGTTATTTGCCATTAATGTATTTAAAGTTAAAGAGGTGGTTAAGTTACCTCCGCTAAGTAACTTGCCTGGCAGTAACCACAACGTCTATGGTGTCGCTAATATTAGAGGGGTGTCGATCCCGGTGATCAATTTGCGTGAAGCAATTGGTTTTTCACCTATGCCGGTGACTGAAGACAGTAACTTGATTATTACTGAATATAACCGCAGTGTGCAGGGTTTTTTAGTCGGTAAAGTTGAGAATATTGTTAACATGACCTGGAGTGATATTATGCCTCCGCCTAAAACCTCTGGAGGGCATAATTACTTAACCGCGATAACTAAAATAGAAGACCAAGGTCAATCACGATTAGTATCCATTATTGACGTAGAGAAAGTCTTAGCTGAGATCATTAGCTATGATGTGAAGTTGTCAGATGGTGTGCTTGATGAATCTCTGACTTCTCATATGCCAGGGCGTAAGATATTAGTCGTCGATGACTCCTCCACAGCTCGCAAGCAAGTGAGGGACACATTAAGTAAGTTAGGCATTGAGATCCTTGAGGCATCAGACGGGCTACAAGCGTTACGGTTATTACAATCGTGGGCCGATAAAGGTCAAAACGTTGCCGAAGAATTGCTTATGATGATAACCGATGCAGAAATGCCTGAAATGGATGGTTATAAGTTGACTCATGAAGTCCGTAATGATCCCCGAATGGCGGCATTATTTATTACACTCAATACTTCTTTAAGCGGCAGTTTTAACCAAGCTATGGTAAAAAAAGTCGGCTGCAATGAGTTTATTTCTAAATTTCAACCCGACTTGTTAGTGAGTGTTGTTCAAGATCGTTTACGTGCTATTCTTTCATAGGCAATAGCATAAATCGTTAACCAGAGGCACGTATCCAGAGTGGATTGAGTTATTGAGCCGCACCTTGGTCCATATCTTCGATTAACTCATCAAGAATTCGACGCTGGTTTCCAGGGGTAATACCAATATTGAGCCGAGCTATTTTGACCGCATGGCCAAATTGGGCTTTACCCAATAGCGTAATGAGCTGCTGTAAAAAAATACTGTCTAAAGACAATGTTTGGCTGTAGTGGCTAATGGCTTTAGTGAGTGACGTAAACACAATGCCGTCAAATTCAAAACCTGTTTTATATTGACTCACATCGCCAGCAATCTCGCCATCGAGTAATATACCTTCCAGACTTAATGGCCAACCTCTTGCATTCATTCGACTTTGTGCAATTTGGTACATCATCCAAGCACTTTTTTTAAAGCCTCCAAAAATCATACAGTCAAATTCTGATTGTTCGAGTTCTTCTTCAGTCCAGTTAATTCCAATGGCCAAGTCTTTACGGTATAAATGCATTAAATTGTCTTTTACTGCATCTCGACAATCCCAAATAGAGGTCAGCAGATTTTTCTTGGCTAGCATATGGCATTCTTTACACGCCGGAATCGTTAAAGAGGGGTGGGGAGTGTGAGTCATTCTATAATAATCAAACAATTGATTACTTGGCTCGTTACAAAACCAACATGTATGACGTTTATCAAAAGGAATATCAATCTGTGTAGGCATGGATGCAATACTATTAATGAGCAGTGAAATGATGGCTGAACTTAGTCGCTAAGCGTAAATTAATCTGAGCTTAGGATTATCATACGCAGCGATAACACCAAGCTGTGGCTTGTGAGTTATCACTGCGAATGGCGCTCTTTGAATGACCTACAAAGTCGAACCTAGTGTAAAGAATAACCTTAACAAAAGGTAAAGACGCTGTTTAAAGTGCGCTTTTTATTCCATATTCAGCTTAAATTAGTGACGATTATTCTTTTTCAAAATCGACTAATTCTTTAGCGAGTACGATAGGATCAATTTCTAAGCACTCTTGTTCTGCTTCCCAATTAACACCGATTAGAACGCCATCGTCATTTAAATCACTCACCCAGTATTCTAAGAACTCCGTTAGCGTAATAGTAACCGGATTATAGTCAGCCCATTCATCAGTGCAGTGACTTTTTGCTGCAGCTTCGCTTGACCAAAGTGGCATAACATCTGTTTCTTCAAATTCTGATGAGTCACATACTACCCAACCCTCACCAGTTTCATCTTGTAAGCCCCATAAGACTTGATGTTGTTTTACGCTTTCGATAAAGCTTGATAATGCTGCAGTTTGTTCTGTCATGATTAATCGCTCAAATGAGTTAGAATTAATGTCATTATACGGACTCATTGAATAAGGAAAAGGCTTAATTAATGACAATTATATTTAGGTGGAGACTTAAGCAGTGTTTAAAGGCTAAATTGACTCATTATCTTGTGACTCTGCGGTAAATGAGAGCAGCATAGATAATAGACACATCAAAAGTGTTTCGGTGATAATAGCTAGTGGCTCGTTGTTGTTGCTGCAAGTCTTTATGGCATGGCTCCTATTAAACTAACGTTTAAATGCGATGATTGCTTGGTTTTATGAGGTATTCATAATGGATAAACCATGGGGCTATTTTAAATGCTGCTGTGGTTTTGAGTCGGTTCACCATGATTGCGCACTTGTTAGCAGATTTTTCATTTTTCACTTCGGTTTAGCATAAATAAACAGGGTTTAATGTTAACAGCTCTTGTTTCCTTAAGGCTGATGCGTCACGATATTCAATATTCATTTTGCGTAAATTAAGTGTTGTTCATGGCCCATAAAAGACGTTTATCTGTGTTTATTGCTTCAATGTTTTTATCTAGTACCTTATTAAGTGCTTGTGCGGTATCGGCATCACCCGATCCTGTTGCGGATGTTGCTCCTGCTCAAGAGCAAGCTGATTTTGCAACTTGTGTCGTTACGTTACAGCAAAAAGCTAAAGCCGCAGGGATTTCACAACAGATTATCGACACTACAGTGGCAAATTTAAAGTATGTCCCTAGAGTGATTGAATTAGATAATCAGCAACCTGAATTTACCACCACCTTTGGTGATTACTTTGATAAACGTGTCACTGCGTGGCGAGTTGAGCAGGGTAAAAAAATGTTGGCTGAACATAAATCATTATTAGCTAAGCTCACAAAAGAGTATGGCGTACCAGGGCAATACATTGTTGCTTTCTGGGGGCTAGAAACTAATTTTGGGAGTTATAAAGGCAGCATGCCTGTGCTTGATTCATTAGCCACATTAGCGTGCGATCCAAGACGTAGTGATTATTTTACTGGTGAGTTACTGCAAGCGTTGATCTTAAAGCAGCAGTATAATTTTGCCGACAGTAAAATGGTTGGTTCATGGGCCGGAGCTATGGGGCATACTCAATTTATGCCAACCAATTATCGAAAGTATGCGGTAGATGGCGATGGCGATGGTGTTGCTGATTTATGGAACAGTACTGATGATGCACTGACATCTGCGGCAAACTTTTTACAGCATCTAGGTTGGAAAGCAGATGAACGATGGGGGCGTGAAGTGTTGATTCCTAGCGATTATTCTTTTGCTTACTTAGGCGGTAAACATCCTCTACCACTGGTTAAGTGGCGTGAGCTTAATGTTAAGCAAGTTAATGGTCAGCCTTTGTCTACACCAGATATGCAAGCAGCGTTATATTTGCCAGCAGGGCACACAGGGCCTGCTTTTTTAGGATATGACAACTTTAATGTGATAATGCGTTGGAATCGTTCTGAATTTTATGCCATTTCAGTGGGGCATTTAGCCGATCGTATTAATGGTGGTGCGGTATTAACCCGTGCAGTACCTAAACAGCCAAGGCTAAGCCGAGAAACGGTCAAACAAATTCAGCAAAAGCTCAATGATGCTGGTTTCGATGTGGGTAAGCCTGATGGTATTTTAGGGCGTAATTCAGTATTAGGGTTACAAGCTTTTCAACATGAAAAAGGGCTTATTGCTGATGGATTTCCTGATGTAGAGACGTTTACTGCCTTGGGTATCAAACTATAATCAGTATTTTTATGAGCATTTTTTGTGGATGCATTAGTACGCTTTTGCTAAGCTTCGGCAAATTTTTGAATTAAGGAACGATAATGAGCATTAAAGACAATATGGTCGTGCAGTTTAATTACACGCTACGTGATGAAAAAGGCGAAGTACTTGAATCAAACGAAGGTCGTGAGGCGATTGCCTATTTGCATGGTCATGACAACATGATGCCTGGTATTGAAGATGCGATTAATGGCAAAGAAATTGGCGAGAAATTCACTATTACTCCGCCAGCTGCAGATACTTATGGCGAACGTCAACCAGATTCTGAGCAGCGCGTGTCGGTTAAACACCTTGTAGGTGCTAAAGTATGGAAACCGGGCATGGCTGCCGTGGTGAATACTGAGCAAGGCCAGCGTCAAGTGACCATTATTAAAGTCGGTAAGTTTATGGCGACGGTTGATGTTAATCATCCACTTGCTGGCCGTGAATTAACTTTCGACATTGAAATTGTCGGTGCCCGCGATGCATCTGATGAAGAAATTGCCCATGGTCATGCCCATGGCGCTGGTGGTCATCACCACTAGTAGGGGACCGCTTGGGTAAATTGATATTTACTTATGGTTTAACCCTGTACCGATCCCAAGTGAAGACTTGGGATTTTTTGTTTTAAGAGAGTAGATATGATTATTGATTTCTCATTAGGTAAAATTATTGTCACTGTGCATGAAATTCAGTGCCGGTTTCATGATAGCCAATTAGTGCTTACCGCATCCATGGATGACATTAGCTGTTTTCATCAAGGCTTAGTGATTGTTGCCGATGCAGGAACGGTGAGGTGGAGTATTAAACTGGATAATCCAGCGCAATTAGACGCGCTATTGCAACACACTGGCATTCAAGCGCAATAACTTAATTTGTATCGGCTTAGTGGCAAGATGAATGAGAATAGGCTGCTCGGCTATGAGCCTTGATTCACTTGAATGACAAACTGAAAGTATTGACATGCTATGAGCGATACATGACATGTCAATACGATTACTATCTATTTAATATCCAACCAAAGCGAACCCAAAGTTTGTGGCTTATATTATTGCTGCCGTTTTCGCTGCACTTCTGACTGCGTATTGCCGCGAGTCCATTAAACTCCCAAAGCGTGTTCAAAAACCTATGACAGATTAACCTTGTGGGTGAGATGTTGACGTCATTAGTTGCTCACGGTTATGTGGGCGTAAAAAGTCAATATCAGGCCCGGCAGGGACGATTTGAGTCGGATTAATTTGTTGATGGCTAAAGTAATAATGCTGCTTGATATGATCCATATCGACTGTGGCAGCAATCCCAGGTTGTTGATATAAATCACGTAAATAATCTGAAATATAGGTCATGCTTTCGATTGTATTGCGGTTGGTTTTAAAATGGCCGACATACACATTGTCAAAACGGATCAGGGTAGTAAATAGACGCCAATCCGCTTCAGTAATGCTATCGCCCAATAAATACCGTTTTGTGCTTAAGCGGGTCTCGATGGTGTCCAGCGCCGAGAATAAGGCATCATAAGCTTCTTCATAAGCGGCTTGTGAGGTAGCAAAACCACAGCGATAAACCCCATTATTGATTTTTTCGTAAATGAACTCATTGAGTTGGTTTATCTGCGGTTGTAAGGCTTGAGGATAATAATCGAGTGTATTGCCGGTAATATCATTAAAGGCGGTATTGAACATTCTAATGATTTCAGATGATTCATTACTGACGATAGTGTTGGTTTTTTTGTCCCACAATACTGGTACTGTGACTCGACCATTGTAGTGTGGTTTCGCTAATTGATAGATTTGGTATAAAAAGTCTTTTTGATGTAAAGGATCGGCTTGAGCCCCTGCTATGTGTTGACCAATTTTGCCATCAACAGCATTGGCAAACTCCCAGCCGTTTTCCCGCATATGTGCTTCAACAACAGTAACATCAATAAGTGATTGTAATTGCTTTAATTCTCTAAAGATAAGGGTGCGGTGCGCCCAAGGGCAGGCTAGAGACACATACAAATGATAGCGGCCTGCTTCTGCAACAAAGCCTGCGTCGCCAGAGGGGCCAGCTTGGCCATCCGCAGTTACCCAATGACGTAATTGCGCATCTTCTCGAACAAACTCACCGCCATTTTCTTCGGTTGCATACCATTGATCGACCCACTGGCCATTTTGTAGTAATCCCATATATCTCATCTCCTTAGTGGCTTTAGTCTTAGGTTACAACAAATAAAATCGAATAAAAGTGTAATTAATCGCTAGTTTTGTTCGATTAAATTAATTACATTGCCGTCAAGGTTGATTATTTGTGGTGATGGGGTGTGAATAGATCGATGTTAAAAATCAATTGACGTAATATAGCCTGCAATATTTTATTGCATTGATAGGATTGATATATATATGTCTTTTAAGCTAGAAAAAATTGTAATCGAGCCGCAAACACCTGCAACAGCATGCGTTATTTGGCTTCATGGATTGGGTGATTCAGGTGCTGGCTTTGCGCCCGTCGTCCCCGTATTAGGCTTAGCTGGTCAGCACAGTATTCGTTTTATTTTTCCTCATGCACCAGAACAAGCAGTGACCATCAATGGCGGTTTTGTTATGCGCTCATGGTACGATATTAAAAGCATGGATTTACACGATCGCGCCGATATACAAGGTGTTATGGCGTCTGAGCAAGCCATCCGTCAGTTAATTGTTGAGCAGATTAATAGTGGTATACCTGCTGATAAAATCGTTTTAGCTGGTTTTAGTCAAGGTGGGGTCATGAGTTTGTTCACCGGGCTGCGTTTTGAACAAAAACTGGCCGGTATTATGGCGTTATCATGTTATTTACCCGGTGGCGAAACATTGCCAGAGCAACTTGCTGATGCTAATGCTCATACTGCTATTTTACAACATCATGGTGAGCAAGATGATGTTGTCCCGATGTTTGCAGGTAAAATGGCTTATGACGCACTGATTGCGGCAGGTTATCAGAGTACCTGGAAAACTTATCCGATGGCTCACAGTGTATTGCCTAATCAACTTGCTGATATTGGTCAATGGTTGCAGCAAGTATTGAAATAACGCAAGTTCATCACTGTTCTTATACAAAGACAATAATCGTTATTGTCTTTATATAAAAAAATCAATCTATTTAAATGGCTTAGCAGCAAAAATGCTTAAGCCATTTTTTTTACTTTAGTTTAACATACCCATTAACATGGTAATTGTTTTTTACTGGGAACTATTGAGGTGTAAGTTATTGTTAAATAATGTATTAAAAATCACATTCTGTCATAAAAGTGACATCAAAAACCGTCAATCTTTGTTATCATTCTGGCCGTGAATAGGATAATTCACGGATTTAAAAATATAAATTATAACATCGGGGTAAATCATGACAAATATGTTAATTAAAGGATTAGTCGCAACGGCTGTACTAGCAGCGTTGACCGGTTGTGGCAGTGACGACGACAATACCGCTGTCGTTGCACCGACGACGTGTGCCGAAGCTGGTGCAGATTGTAAAATATTTACAGTATTACATACCAATGACAACCACGGTCGTTTTTGGGAAAACGGTGACGGCGAATACGGTATGGCAGCACGTAAAACGCTGATTGACCAGATCCGTGCTGAAGTTAGCTCAAACGGCGGTGAAACGATTTTACTTTCGGGCGGAGATATCAACACTGGCGTCCCAGAGTCAGACTTACAAGATGCAGTGCCAGATTTTATTGGTATGAATGAAATTGCTTATGACGCAATGGCAGTCGGTAACCATGAGTTTGATAATCCACTTGCGGTATTAGATTCACAACGCTCAATTGCTAACTTCCCAATGTTAGCGGCTAACATTTATAAAGCTGATGGCACTCGCTACTTTGATGCTTACAAAGTATTTAATATAAATGGTTTGCGCATTGCTGTGATCGGTTTAACCACTGAAGACACTGCGAAGATTGGTAACCCAGAATTTATCAAAGATTTAACCTTTACCGATCCAACCACTGAAGCAGCAAAAGTGATTGCAGAAATTAAAGCTGCAGATACTGCGGATCTTATTTTTGCAACCACTCATATGGGTCACTATGCTGATGCAATGAATGGTAGTAACGCCCCTGGCGACGTCGCCATGGCTCGTGCTCTAGCAGAAGGTGATTTGAATGCCATTATTGGTGGTCATTCACAAAACCCAGTATGTATGGAACCAGGTACAAACGATTACGCTGACTTTGCTCCTGGCGATGACTGTACGCCTGATATGCAAAATGGCACTTACATTATGCAAGCTCACGAGTGGGGTAAGTATGTCGGTCGTGCTGATTTTGAATATTTCAATGGCGAGCTTCACCTTGCTAGTTACAAGTTAATCCCGGTTAATTTGAAAACATCAGTGACTGATGCAGATGGCAATAAAACGAAAGTATTGGTTGCTGATGAAATCGCCGCAGATGCAGACTTAAAACAACTACTTTCTTATTATCAAGAACGTGGTCAAGGCCAACTTAGTGAAGTGATTGCTACCACCGATGGTTTATTAGACGGCGAACGTGCAAATGTACGTAATATGCAAACTAATTTAGGCCGTTTGGTTGCAGAAGCGCAACGCACTAAAGTCGGTGCCGATATCGGTGTAATGAACTCTGGTGGTGTGCGTGCTTCAATTGCTGAAGGTGATATCTCTTACCGTGACGTGTTAACCGTGCAGCCTTTTGGCAACATGGTAACGTTAAGCACTATGACAGGTGCAGAAGTCACTGAGTACTTAAACACTGTAGCATCTTTCCAACGTGGTTCTGGCGCATATGCACAAATCACCGGTGTGAAAATGACAGTAGATTGTACTGCTCAAACAGTTGCTATCAGTGAAATCAATGGTAAAGATTACAGTGCCACTGACTCATACAGCTTTACTGTACCAAGCTTCAATGCTGCTGGTGGTGATGGCTATCCTGAGCTTGCACCAATTCAAACAGGTTATGTTGATGCAGAAGTGTTATACACTTTCTTCAAAGATAAAGGCACTATTGCGGCTGCAGATTATGCTCCAATGGGTGACATTGTTTATGAAAACTCAAACAGCCCACTAGGTTGTGAAGTAACAGCAAACTAATTAGCCTCAGTTTGGGTAAACAGATGGTATAACCATTTCTTATCTCGACCAAAGGTACGATTGCAAAAAAGGCAGCTGAAGCTGCCTTTTTTATTGGCTGCTATTTAGTTGACTTACAGTGGATTAAAGGGCTAATGTGATTGGAGAATATAGTGACTGATGAACAGTTCATTGATTGGGTTGAGAGAAAATTAATATGACAGGTATCTACAGAGTCGTGGTCTTAATCGCATTAATTGCGCTGGCGTTGACATGTTATTTAGCCGGCAGCCAAACCGGGGCGGTGACTTTTTTTGTGGCTGGAGGATTACTTGAAACTGCTTTTTGGTTTGGTTTGTTTCGAAAATCTACCAATCGAACCATTAATTAATTCTCACAGCTAAGCTGATTAGTCATTTTACGATAAGCGATTTGCTCTATGTGAGCGATATCCTTAATGCTATTAAGCAACATGTGATAATCAACAGGCAGCCGAGGCTGCCTTTTGATTATGCTGAAGTCAAATTAGTTTGATAACTGCGTGTTTCATCAGTCTATGGCTGACATGATTAGCCACAATTAAGTGATATTATTTCCAGCCTATTTATTTCCAACCGATATGAGTGGTTAACGTGTGGGTTTGTCCTGGCGCTAACACTATGCTGTCGTCTCGCACGTTGGCTGCTTCTAAACAGACCATGGTTAAGTAATCATCATGATTAAACCGAGATAGGCGGGTTGACTTGTCTATCCAAGGGTTCCATAACACTGCGGATTGGCTGTTTTCCCGGCTCACCACAATCGTTCCATTTGGAGTATGTAATTCCTGAATGGGCGCTAGTTTGGTATAAACTCTATCGGTTTCTCGATCAAATTTAACCACATCGTCGACTTGTTCAAAAGGTCCTTGATCAAATTCAATGTATTGTGAACCGCTAAATCCACTGGCCTTAAGTTGGTGAATATCTTCTATGGGGAAATAGCTATGCAATGCTTGTGTGAGCTCGATGTCGTAATCTGCATTGTTAATATTGATGATGCTTACCGATAATGTTTCACCTAAGTTAAATAGCACCTTCACTTGGGTATTATGCGGCCAATACTGCTTATCTATTTCGCTGGCGGGCAGGGCAAACAGCAACGCAACAGATTGATCGCCCATGTTGATGGATTCTAATGACCAAATCTTATTGCGCGCAAAACCATGCTGCGGAAAGCCTTGGATATCGCTCATCCCAAACCAAGGCCAACAAACTGGAATTCCACCTCTTATGCCATTGCCTGGTTGGTAATCGTCGGCACTTGATACCCATAAAAGTGGTGATTTTCCACTGGGTGTAAATTGATCTATTTGCGCCCCTTGCAAAAAAATACGCGCTTGGCAAAACGCGGTATCGACAGCAACATAATCGAGACCATTGGCATGTCTCTTGGTGGTAACTGAACCCATAATCTGTGTCCTTATATGTGTGAATCCAAGCCGATAGCTTATAAATGAACAGAAGCAATTAGCTTATTGGTTAAATGATTTGGGCTTACTTAATAAAATGCAGTAAACGATTATTGGCTGGCATAGCAATGTCTTCTCGAAGCGTTAGCCCTTGCTGCTGTGCTAATTGACAGATCCATTCGATATCGCGGATGCCGCTTTGGGGATTATTGTGTTGTAAAGACATATTGAACTGTCGATTACTGTTACTGGTAAATTGGCCTTGGTAATTGAACGGACCATAAATAACTAATGAGCCAGCGTTTACCAATAGATTACCCACGCCAATAAAAAATGCTTCAACCATAGTTTTACTCATAATATGCAGAGTATTAGCACTGAATATCGCATCGACATTTGATGTCAGTTGCGGCCATGGTTGGGTGACATCTAATTCAATAGCCGGCTGTAAGTTTGGTGATGCTTGCAAATTGAGACGAGCTTGCAAATTAGGCAGATAATGCCGTTGATCGCTTGGTTGCCAGCGGATATGCGGAAGATGGTTAGCAAAATACACGCTATGCTGGCCAGTACCACTGCCTATTTCAAGCAAATGAACGCAACTAGGAAGCCACTTTGTTAATAGCGTTAATATAGGCTGCTGGTTATTTTCACAAGCTTGCGAAAAAGGTAGCTGTTGTAACGTTAATGATTGAGGCATTACGAGATATCAATTCTATCCATTTCTAATTGTTGTAATGCTATCACCGCTTGAGTGCGATTGCGAACCCCCAATTTGCGAAATATTGCCGTTGCATGAGCCTTGATGGTGGCTTCTGATACCCCAAAATCATAAGCAATTTGTTTGTTGAGTAACCCTTCGGCAAACATCTGCAGTACGCGATATTGCTGTGGGGTTAAATCAGATAGACGTGAGGCCATTTTGTCAGTTGGATCATCAGAAACCGGTACAATTTGGGTACCTTTGGGTAACCAAATATCACCGTATAACACCGCGTTTAATGCTTCTTCCAACACTTCCATAGACGCTGATTTCGGAATGAATCCGCTACTACCATAATGTATTGCTCGGCTTATGGTATTGATGTCTTCGTGGGCAGAAATCACCACCACAGGAATGTCTGGATGATGGGTTCTAAGGTGGATTAACGTTGAATAACCGTGAGATCCCGGCATCTGTAGGTCAAGTAAGATTAAGTCAAACGGTTGGTCTTTCTCATCAAGGACATGTTGTAATGCCTCTGCACTATCAGCCTCAAACCATTGCGTGTGTTCAAAGGCATTACTCAGCGCTAGCCTTAAGGCATTACGGAATAATGGATGGTCATCTGCAATAATGATATTTAAATTTTCGAGCTTCATGGCGTTTTTTATTCTATGTTGCACGTGAAGATAAACTCAATGTAACAGAAAAGTAATCGAGTATTCTATTGCTTTGTGCAAGATTATCATTGATTTGAATAAAAACAATCAAACTATAGACTTTAGTCTAGTGAGCGAAATGATGATGCAGCCATCTATCTGACTGCATTTACTGGGGGTTATTAATTATGTGGCCACACTTGGGTCGGGTTGCGATTTTCATCTACCGCAACAAAAGTAAACACGCCACGTATTGCATGTTCCCTATGATCGCGGTACATATCTTCAACATAAATATTCACTTCAACTTTTAGCGATGTGTTACCAACATGGATCACATTTGCAATCAGCTCAGCCAAGCTGCCAGCGGGTATCGCTTTTTTGAAATCAATCCTATCAGAACTCACGGTTACTAATGATTTACGACAAAAACGTGTAGCGGCAATAAATGCTGTTTCATCCATCCAGGCTAATGCATCACCACCAAATAAGGTGTTATGGTGATTAGTATTAGATGGGAAAATAGCCTTAATAACGCGGGCTTCTGATTGAGCAATACGTGCTGCAATGTCATCAGGGAAATGGTTTTGAGTTTGTGCTGGGTTTTGAGCAAGGGACATACAACGACCTAATGTTATGCGGTTCAATAAAGAATTAAGCGAAAAAGCCGCGCATTGTAATGTATTGAGCGTATTCGTGTCGATGTTGTGGTGCTTATTTGTCGATAAGGGCTCACGATTGTGCAAGCTTATCGACAATATGTTGTTTAATAGTAACAACTGAATTATTTGATTAACCTAATGTGCTTAAATGCAGTTGTCGATTGAGTTGATGTCTATTCTGCACAGGCCAATTAATAACGAAGCAATACCGTTGATACTATTTGTTTGTTGGGATTTAGGGTCACAATATATAAACGATCAAATTCACTGGCGTCATCAATCGGTATTTGTTGCTTTGCCCCGAGTTTTTCAACTAAATCTGTCGAAGTATTACTGTGGCCTACCACTAAAATATTACCCTGTTCGGTTAATAACTGCTGGGCAAAGTTTGCCATATTTTGAGGATCATAAACACTTAGCTCCAGGTGATGATCTTGAGCGACTTGCTTGGCTGTTTCACGGGTACGATTATAATCAGTGGTGTAGACTTTTTGTAATGGGGTCGCCGATAACACTGTTGCTAAACGTAAGGCTCGTAATTGTCCTTGGGCAGATAAACTGGGATTTTTACCAGCATTTTTTTCTGCATGCCTAACGATAAAGATAACGTGATTACTTGTGGCCCCTTTATGGTTAAGATCAACTGATGTCGATTCTGACGACTGTGCCATTATCGATATGCTCATCAAGCTCATTAAACCAATCAGTATGCTGGTGATTATCTGTTTCAAGTGGTTAATCCGCTAAGTAATATTCGATGGTTGATACCACACGCACTTGCTTAATGTATGGCGTATTCTTATCTCTGTTACTGATACTGAATTGCCCTTGAGTGGCTTTTTTAATTTTTCCTAATCGGCTTTGAGAATCTTTAGCAAATTTTTCGGCCACTGAGCGGGCATTGGTGGTCGATTCTTCGATCATTTTTGGCTTAACGTCATTTAATCGGCTGAAAATATACTCGACTTGGGCATCATAGTTATTCTGCGAGAATACAATGCCTGTTTTCCCCAGCTCAGTTAATTGCGGCATGACACCACGCACTTTATCGATGTCATTAGAATAAACCGTAATGGTTTGTGTCGCGGTATAGCGCAATTCTATTGGTTGATTACCACCATATTGTTGCGCCAATTTATCGGTAATTGTCGGCGCTGTGAGGGTAATTTCTTTTGGATCGATATGTTGCTCAGTTAAAAAACTGACCACTTGGTTGTTTTGTGCTTCCAGCTGTTTATACAGTTCATCGAGATTATTATTGGCTGCAGTAAATTGGATAGGCCAGATGACAATGTCAGCAGGATATTCATTTTCTGCTAAGCCTTTAACTGTGACACTGCGCTCAAGTAATTTGTATTCAACAATGGCTTGTTTGAGTAACAGACCCAAAGCACCAAAGCCCAGCGCAATGAATATTCCAAAAACAGCAGCACTACGAGACGAACTTTGCATAACAACATCCTTATTAATAGGTAACAGTGTGGCTCGACGAAGGTGACTCTTTGTTGCAGAGAATGAATAGAAGTACCTCATTATCATATAAGGGCATCATTATGGTCAAATAAGGCACTATCAACAATCATCGTCAGTCCAATGAAGGGCGATCATAATCGAATATGGACTCAATATTAGTTTTATGGATTATTTTTAATCCTATTTTTTGCGTATTGTCAGTGTTGCAACAATACTTACAAGCGCAAATAACACAATTGCTATATTGCCTTTATCACTTGGATAACGTTTTAAGCTATTCAATTTACTATATTAAAAAAACTCAATGCTGTGAGCACAACCTCGTCTTAAAGGAATTAATATGTCTTCTCGGTTAACCGCACAGCTTATTCTTCATGGGTTTGATGATTCATTACCAGCATGGCGTCGAGTGATTTTTCAACGATTATTTAGCATATTAGCTTTATTGTGTATTCCGGTTTACATCACCAGTGTCTATTTGTGCGTCGTTAAAAACTTATGGGGCATGGCAATATTTGATACTCTCGCTTATGGAATATTGTTATTCATTTTGTTTTATCCTCGCATTACTGATAGGCAAAAATTTATCGTAGGATGTTACCTTGCGTTTGGTATCGGTATTGGTTTTGTCATTGCTATCGGCCCCTCTGGCGCGGGCTTTTTTTGGCTATTTGCTTTCCCTCCACTGTGCAGCATTTTGCTCGGCGAAAAAATGGCGCTATGGGCTCAAGTTGTCAACGCGATATCGCTATTACTAATTGGTATCGCCTATCAATACCAACTAGTTCATTGGCCTGATGTGAGTGGATTTTCGACCTTGATCTGGTATGTGGTAGCGATTAACTTTTTAGTGACTAATGCCATTGTGACTCAGTCTATATCTTATTTGTTGGGTAAATTAACGCATTCGTTAGCATCTACTTTGGCCTCACGTAAAGCCACTGTGATGGGATTAGCTAAGTTAGCTGAGTACCGTGATAATGAAACGGGGGCGCATTTAATCAGAATGCAGCAGTATGCCAATATGCTGGCAAAACAACGATTAACTGATGAGCATGTTCCACAAGAATTAACCGAAGCTTTTATTCAAGAAATAAGCCTCTCAGCCATTTTGCATGATATAGGTAAAGTGGGTATTGCCGATCATATCTTATTAAAACCTGGACGCTTAACGGCAGAAGAGTTCGAGCAAATTAAGGCGCATCCTGTGATCGGTGAAAAAGTACTGAATAGTCTATTAGCCTATGCCCCAGAATGTTCATTTATTCGGATGGGGCGCGACATTGCCGGAGCTCACCATGAAAAGTGGGATGGCAGCGGCTATCCTAAGGGGTTAATCGGTGATGCCATTCCCTTGTCTGCGAGAATAGTGGCTCTGGTTGATGTATATGACGCATTAACATCACCACGCTGTTACAAGAGGCCGTTTAGCCATGAAGAAGCGATGACGCTTATTTTAGAAGGTAAAGGTAAGCATTTTGACCCTGAGTTAGTCGACAGCCTGATGATGATCAGTGAACAGTTTGCCGTATTGTCTAAAGCTTCTTTACTAGAACAAGAGTAATAGGATGGATTTAAGACTATAAATGGCAATGCCAGTCATAAATGACTGGCATTGGTAAACGTTCATCAAGCTGCTCAACTAGCGAATAAGTCAGTAAGGACTTATTGTGCGAGTAAGGCTTTACGCTCTCTTGATGCTTGAGCTAAATCACGTAACAGTTTTTCTGAATCAGCCCAATGTAAACAGGCATCGGTAATACTTTGACCATAAACTAAAGGTTCGCCTTTAACGACTTTTTGATTACCTTCAATCATAAAGCTTTCTGCCATAATACCAGCGATAGCTGTGCTACCACTGCGCAGTTGCGCTATGATGCTATCGGCAACATTTAACTGATTTTTATGCTGTTTTTCACTGTTGCCGTGGCTAAAGTCAACCACCATACGCTGAGTTACACCCACTTGTTCAAGTTGGGCGCGAGCCACTTCAATGTCCTCTGCACAATAGTTTGGTGTTTTCCCACCACGTAAAATAATATGCCCAAATGGATTGCCGTGAGTACGATATACCGCCATGGCGCCATCTTTATCCGGAGAATAAAAAATATGTGGAGCTTGGGCTGCGCGAACGGCGTCAACAGCGATATTAATGTTACCGTCGGTACCATTTTTAAAGCCCACAGGACAGGACAACGCAGACGCCATTTCACGGTGAATTTGGCTTTCGGTGGTACGTGCGCCAATAGCGCCCCAAGTGATTAAGTCAGCAATATATTGACCGTTTACCATGTCTAAAAATTCAGTGGCGATAGGCAGTTTTAATTCGGTGATCTGCTGCAATAGCTCACGCGCCAAGCGCAAGCCTTTGTTGGGGCTAAAGCTGCCGTCTAAATCAGGATCCGAAATTAATCCCTTCCAGCCAACAATAGTGCGAGGCTTTTCAAAATAGACCCGCATCAGAATGCATAAGTCATCTTTTAGTTCGTGGTGAAGTGCCGATAAGCGCTCGGCATATTCAAGTGCCGCTTTGGTATCGTGAATTGAACAAGGGCCAATAATGACTAATAAGCGTTGGTCTTCACCGGCAATAATGGCTTCAACTTCTCGGCGCTGTGCAACAAGATAGTCTGCAGCATCTTGAGTCAAAGGGTATTCTGATGCCAGTTGAGCGGGTGAAATGACTTTGCTTAAAAGGGTAGTTCGTAGTTCATCTGTTTTAATTGTCATGCATATTACCGAGAAATCGTGAGATGCATCAGCATCATATTACTCGGGATTATATACCCAAAGAAGTTCAAGATGCGAGGCTTAGCCTCGGATTCTCTGGCTGAATAAACAGATTGCTGTAAACGGCTTACCCGAATTAAGCGAGTCAGTCTGGGTTTGAAAGCCTATTTACAGCGTATTTTATTGTTTATAAATTAGAACATGTGACGTTCTAAACCGGTTATATCAATAATTTTTGTGGCAATTTCTTCAACCGAATGATTGGTGGTATTCACAAAGGGGATACGTTCTTTCTTATACATCATTTCCACTTCTTTCACTTCAAGCTTGCATTGTCTTAATGATGAGTAACGGCTGTTTTCCATTCGGCTTTGACGAATTTCATGCAAACGATGGGGGTCAATTGTTAAGCCAAATAATTTGGATTTATTGCGTTTTAATGCCTCAGGTAGCTGAAGGTTATCCATATCATCTTCAGTAAACGGGTAGTTTGCAGCCTTTATACCAAACTGCATCGACAGATATAAACTGGAGGGGGTTTTACCACAGCGAGATACGCCCAATAAAATGATATCGGCTTTATCCATGTGTTTCATGGTTTGGCCATCGTCGTTTTCCATTGTGTAGTTAATCGCATCTATACGAGTTTCGTAACCGTGGTTACTTTTACCATGAGTTCGATGCAATAAAGGCTTCGCTTGCACGCCCAAGTGTTGTTCTAATGGCGCGACAAAGGTATTCAAAAAGTCATAATCGACACATTCGCTTGAAAAAATCACATTGCGGATTTCCGGATTAATGATTGAGTGGAACACAAGTGGTCTTACACCTGTTGTAATAAAACAATCATTTATTTGTTGCTTCACTTTTTGTGCTTTCTGAATCGTTTCCACAAACGGAATCGTAAGTGCTTCAAATTCTATGGGAAATTGCGAAAGCACCGCATGCCCAAAAACCTCAGCTGTGATCGCGGTCCCATCTGAAATGTAGAATACTTTTGGTGTCATTCTGACCTCTTGTAGTAATAAAATTACAAATAAAATTATAGATTTACGCGTGTTGTATGGGAGTGTAAGATGCTATTGCCCTCGTGTGAAGTGGCCACTGAAATAAAAACTTGCGGAGATAAAACTGTGCAGCAATACGTACTCTGGTATCAAGAATTAGGCATGGGTGATGTAAACAAGGTTGGCGGTAAAAACGCATCCCTTGGTGAGATGATCAGCAATCTGGCTAATGCAGGGGTTCAAGTTCCTGGCGGTTTTGCAACGACCTCTCATGCGTTCAATGAGTTCCTTGAACAAAGTGGAGTTAACCAGAAAATTTTTGACATTCTGGCGACATTGGATGTTGATGATGTCAATGAACTGGCAAAAGTAGGTGCCCAGATCAGACAATGGGTTATTGAAACCCCATTTCAACCCGCATTAGAAGACGCGATTCGCGAAGCTTACGAGCAATTGTCGAGCGAAACGAAAGAAGCATCATTTGCTGTGCGTTCTTCAGCCACTGCTGAAGATATGCCTGATGCATCTTTTGCTGGTCAACAAGAAACCTTCCTCAACGTTAAAGGGTTCGATGCTGTCATGCTGGCAATTAAGCATGTATACGCATCACTGTTTAACGACCGTGCAATTTCTTACCGTGTCCACCAAGGTTATGAACATCAAGGTGTCGCTTTATCTGCTGGCGTACAACGTATGGTCCGTTCAGACAAAGCCGCATCTGGGGTGATGTTCACTATGGACACTGAGTCAGGTAATAATGACGTTGTATTTATCACTTCATCTTTTGGTTTAGGTGAAATGGTTGTACAAGGTGCTGTTAACCCTGATGAATTCTATGTGCACAAACCTATTTTAGCGCAAGGCCATCAGGCTGTTGTGCGTCGTAACATCGGCAGTAAGTTGATTCAGATGGTTTACTCTGATGATGCCGGCCATGGTAAGCAAGTTAAAATTGAAGACGTTGCTGCAGAGCAACGTCGTGTATTCTCGATTAATGATGAAGAAGTCATGGAGCTTGCTAAGCAAGCCATGGTGATTGAAAAGCATTATGGTCGTGCAATGGATATCGAATGGGCCAAAGACGGTAACGACGGAAAGTTATATATTGTCCAAGCTCGTCCAGAAACCGTTCGTAGCCGTGAAGATGTGCAGTTAATTGAACGTTATCACTTAAAAACCAAAGGCGAGGTGATCTGTGAAGGTCGTGCTATTGGCCATAAGATTGGTACTGGTGTCGCCAAAGTATTAACCTCTATCGACCAGATGGATCAAATTGAGCCAGGTGATGTGTTAGTGACTGACATGACAGACCCAGATTGGGAACCTATCATGAAACGTGCTAGTGCGATTGTAACCAACCGTGGTGGCCGTACTTGCCATGCTGCGATTATTGCACGTGAACTAGGTGTTCCTGCTGTTGTAGGTTGTGGTGATGTGACTGACCGCATTAAGACTGGCGACATAGTTACCGTATCTTGTGCTGAAGGTGATACTGGCTTAATTTTCTCGGGTAAACAAGAGTTTGAAATCGTCACTAACCGTGTTGATACCTTACCGCCTTTACCAATGAAAATTATGATGAACGTGGGTAACCCTGATCGTGCATTTGACTTTGCTCGTTTACCTAACGAAGGTGTGGGTTTAGCGCGTTTAGAGTTTATCATTAACCGCATGATTGGTATCCATCCTAAAGCATTGCTTGACTTCAATGGCCAAACTGCTGAGCTACAGACCGAAATTAATGAAATGATCGCTGGGTATGACTCGCCAGTTGAGTTTTATGTTGCGCGTCTAGTTGAAGGTATCGCGACTATCGCATCGGCTTTTTATCCGAAGAAAGTTATCGTACGTATGTCAGACTTTAAGTCTAACGAGTATGCAAACTTAGTCGGTGGTGATCGTTACGAGCCAGATGAAGAAAATCCAATGTTGGGCTTCCGTGGTGCGAGCCGTTATATTTCTGAATCATTCCGCGATTGTTTCGCGCTCGAATGTGAAGCTATTAAACGTGTTCGTAATCAAATGGGCTTAACCAATGTTGAAGTGATGATCCCGTTTGTGCGTACCGTAAACGAAGCATCTCAAGTTATTGAGTTACTAAAAGAACAAGGCTTAGAGCGCGGTAAAGATGGCTTACGCGTTATCATGATGTGTGAACTACCTTCAAACGCCTTGCTAGCTGACCAGTTCCTTGAGCATTTTGATGGTTTTTCTATCGGTTCAAATGATTTAACTCAGTTAACATTAGGGCTTGATCGTGACTCAGGAATCATCAGTCACTTGTTTGATGAGCGTAATGATGCGGTTAAAGCATTATTAGCCATGGCGATTAAAGCGGCTAAAGCGAAAGGTGCTTACGTCGGTATTTGTGGTCAAGGTCCTTCAGACCATTCTGATTTTGCTGCATGGTTAGTTGAGCAAGGTATTGATTCTGTATCGCTTAATCCTGATACCGTTATCGATACTTGGTTATATTTAGCTGAAGCTCATGGCTAAATTATGCTAAAAATTGCTGGTGGATTGTCTGCCTAACATGCAATTTTATCAAGTTGTTATAAAAGCCGCTTTTTAGCGGCTTTTTTTTGTTTATAATGGCTGCAATATGCCAATAAATAATAAGTCCTCTATGTTACCTTTACTATCACATAAACAAACATTAGAACCTATCTATCTTGAGTATCTTGACGCGCTGGAGCAAAGCGAGTTTGAAGGTGAAATAGACAAGCGCTACAGTGCGCGGCTTATTCAGGCAACCGATAATTCTGTGTATCAATTTTTGCCACAAGCGGTGATTTATCCTTTACATCAACAAGATGTCGAGTTGGTATTATCGTTAGCGGCGCAACCTCAATACAAAGCTGTGACTTTCAGTGCGCGCGGCGGTGGAACGGGAACTAATGGCCAGTCATTAACCCACGGCTTGATTTTAGATGTGTCGCGGCACATGAACCAAGTACTCGAGATTAATGTCAAAGAGGGTTGGGCTAGGGTACAAGCAGGCGTAGTCAAAGATGCGTTGAATGATGCTTTGCGCCCGCACGGCTTCTTTTTTAGTCCAGATTTATCTACGTCAAACCGCGCGACAGTTGGCGGCATGGTTAACACCGATGCCTCTGGTGCGGGGTCACTGGTTTACGGTAAAACATCGGATCATGTTTTAGGACTGACCAGTGTTCTCATTGATGGCAGTGTACTCACTACTACGCCGATAGATCATGACAAAGTTGATCAACACCCTTTTGCTGCTAATCAACTTGGCAATGCCATTGCTAGCCAAGTAGCTGCTTTATGCTTACAAAAACGTGACACCATTATTGAACGTTTCCCTAAATTGAACCGATTTTTAACTGGTTATGATTTAAAGCACGTATGGAATGACGACCTAAGCCAGTTTGATTTATCGCGCATTTTAGCTGGCTCCGAAGGGACGCTGGCGGTGATCACCGAAACCAAGCTGAATCTAACGCCATTACCGAAAACGCGCATGATGGTGAATATTAAGTATGACTCCTTTGAGTCAGCGTTACGTCATGCCCCATCATTAGTTAAGGCCAGTGCCACAGTTGTTGAGACTGTTGATTCCAAGGTACTTAACCTTGCTCGCGAAGACATTATTTGGCACTCGGTGGCCGATCACATTAAAGCCGTACCGAATAAGATCATCGAAGGTCTTAACATGGTTGAATTTGCTGGTGAAGATGATGAAGTTAAACATAAAGTTGCCCTATTAGAAGAAATGCTCAGCGGACAACTCAGTCAACCTCAGTTTGGTTTAGTCGGTTTTCAAATCATTACCGACAGAAGTGATATTGACAGTATTTACGCGATGCGTAAAAAAGCCGTTGGCTTATTAGGTGCCACCAAAGGCACTCGTAAGCCGCTAGCCTTTGCTGAAGATACCGCGGTACCACCAGAACACTTAGCCGACTATATTATGGAGTTTCGGGCACTGCTTGATAGCCATAATTTGCAGTACGGCATGTTTGGTCATGTCGATGCAGGCGTACTTCATGTGCGTCCGGCGCTTGATATGTGCGATGTCGCCGATGAACAATTACTCAAAGTGATATCTGATCAAGTGGCTGCATTAACGCTAAAATATGGCGGTTTAATGTGGGGCGAACACGGCAAAGGGGTTCGCGGTGAATATGGCCCCGCGGTGTTTGGCGAAGAACTCTACGGAGTACTTGAACAGATTAAAGGATTATTTGACCCTGACAATCGCTTAAACCCTGGTAAATTAGTCGCGCCACCTCAATCTGGCCCACTACTGTTCAATGTTGACAGCGCCAAACGTGGCAGTTTCGATAGACAAATCCCAGTGCAAGTGCGTAATGCTTTTCCTGACGTGATGAACTGTAATGGTAATGGATTGTGTTTTAACTACAGCAGCTATTCGCCTATGTGTCCGTCGTTTAAGGTCACTGGTGATCGAGTGCAATCACCAAAAGGGCGTGCCGGGTTAATGCGTGAATGGTTACGTTTGCTTGAAGCTGAAGGCGTTGATGTTGACGCGCTGGCAAAGTCGAAGCCACTTGGCTGGATGCAACGTACTCAAAATACCTTAAATAACCAACGTGATTATGACTACTCGCACGAAGTCATGGAATCTCTTAAAGGCTGTTTAGCCTGTAAAGCTTGTTCAGGTCAGTGTCCGGTTAAGGTCGATGTACCAAAGTTTAGGGCGCAGTTTTTCAATATTTACTACAAACGTTATTTGCGTCCGGCTAAAGATTATCTGGTTGCAGGAATCGAAGATTCATTGCCGTTAATGGCTGCTATGCCTAAATTGACTAATTTAGCTTCGCAAAATCCGTTGAGTAAATGGGTGATTAAAAAAGCGATTGGGTATGTTGATGCCCCCAAACTATCTGTGCCGACACTTAAACAGCGTTTAGACGGGCATTCTAGTCGTGGTTATGATTTGGATTCTTTGTACACCATCCCAGAAGACCAGCGCAATCAGTATGTGCTAGTTGTACAAGACCCGTTTAACAGCTTTTATGATGCTGACTTAGTTTATCGCTTTATTCAATTAATCGAAAAGCTCGGCTTTAAGCCGGTTTTACTGCCATTTAAACCCAATGGTAAACCGACCCATATAAAAGGCTTTTTAGACAAGTTTGCCAAAACAGCGCAAAACAGTGCTGATTTCTTAAACCGTGTACATGCCCTTGGTATGCCGATGGTCGGCTTAGACCCTGCTTTGGTATTGTGTTATCGCGATGAGTATAAAGAAGCCCTCGGCATGCGCCGTGGTCCCTTTGAGGTGCTTTTAGCCAATGAATGGTTAATGGATGTTGTTGCAAATCGAAGAGAAGCGACAACGTTAGCCAATGATGCGCCACAATATACCTGGTTTAGTCATTGTACAGAATCTACCGCAAAGCCTAATACCGCCAATGAATGGAAAGCCATTTTTAGTCATTTTGGCGCAAACTTGAGCAGTGTTAATTTAGGCTGTTGTGGGATGGCTGGCACCTATGGCCATGAACTTGAAAACCTTGAACGCTCTGAAAAACTGTTTGAAATGTCTTGGCAACCTAGCATTGAAAAAATAGCTGAACAAAGTCAAGTTTTGGTTTCGGGCTATTCTTGTCGTAGTCAAGTTAAGCGCTTTGCAGGCTTTAAACCTCAGCACCCAATTGAAGCCTTGCTTAAGTTAATGGCATAAAGGTATCAGCATAATGACAGATGAAACAGCAGCATTAGCTTCGTTTACTCAGCCAGATGGAGTGGCGCTGTGCAATGATGATGCACTGTTTCACATCCAAGCTAATGGCGATTGGTTATATTTAGACAGTCCGTTGCCCGCAAAATTTGCGGCTTTATTCAGCAGTATTTTACATTGTATCGATGGCGAGTATTTCTTAATGACTCCGGTGGAGAAGGTGAGAGTCTCTGTTGAGGCATATCCTTTACTGCTGGTGGACTATCAAGCTAATTCTGTTGCTGCTAATAATGTTAATGACAGTATGAAGCTGATATTTACCAATAGCATAGGTAAACAGCATTCCGTTGTTGATCGTGCTGATATCATAGTCACCGATGATGGTATATATGTACCATTATTTCGCGGCTTGGTCGGGCAATTGAATCGAGCCTGCTACTATCGTTATATTAACGAATATTTATCTTTTGACTAAAAGCGCTTTTTTTAACGTATAGAGATGGTAATGTAAACATGTTCAAGTGTGGTTAGCTGCTGTATAGGCCAATATGGTAATAGGGCCAAAACATCCCACTGACGATGTAGGAGGTTTCATTTGAAACGCTTTGAAAGTTTAAGTTACCTGATTTCTCATCTGAATATTGCTTTGCAGCAAGAAATCGATACGCGCTTAAAGCGCTACGATTTAGACAGTAAACTTTGGCCGGTATTGTTTACTTTGTGGCAAGAAGAGGGCTTAAGTCAAACTGAGCTTTCTAAACGTTGTGATGTGGCAAATTACACCATGACCCGTCTGCTCGACCATCTGCAAGTTCAGGGGTTTATTACCCGTCATCAAGAAGCAGACAACCGCCGTGCATTTCAAATATTTTTAACCGACAACGGTAAAGCGTTACAACAAGATTTACTTCACGAGGCTGCGTGGGTTAATGAACGATTTTTAGAAGCGCTGACAGATTCAGAGCAGCACGAGTTTATGCGTTTGTTGAATAAAGTGAATAAATTTAACCAATAACATATTGTTTTTGGTTACTAAGACCATAGGGCTTTACCGAGGCAAAATGATGATTGCCAGTTTCTATCCTGCAATAGCTAAATGGCGAGCAACAAGGATCAACCAAGGTATTTTGCAACCCCCATTTTTGTACATCATTTATCGCGATGATCATTTATTCATTTATTGAATGGAAGTTAGCCAGTAACCATATCTATTTCTAATGAGAAAACCATCATGGCTTTTAACGATTTATTTAGACTCAGTTCCCATGCGGTGATCACCAATGACGATGGACAAGTGCTGTTGTTAAAAGCCAATTATGGAAATAAACATTGGGGTTTACCCGGTGGTGGGCTTGATCCTAATGAAACCATACATCAGGCGCTGCAGCGAGAATGTATTGAAGAGCTGGGTCATGCTGTGACGATAAATTATCTCTCTGGGGTGTACTTTCACAGTGCTTATCAATCTCAAGCGTTTATATTTCGTTGCCAGCTACCTGAGTCGGCTCAAATTATCTTAAGTGATGAACACAGTGAATATGCTTATTTCGCTGTTGCCGATCTACCTGCAGTGCAACAACAGCGAATCAATGAGTGTTTAGCTTTTAGTGGTGTGGTGACTAGTGCTGCCTTCTAATACCGCTAAGGCTCACAACAGTGGCTATCTTTATCGTCAATCAATTAACAATACATTGGCATAAGATTATGGGTTGAACATTCCTTTTAATACTATGTCATCGTAAGCGACAAAGCCTAAAATATTACCAGATTCAATCACTGGAGCTTTGTTTATATTGAAACGTTCAAATAAGCGTGCGGTATAGCGCACATCCATGTCTGCTGAAACAGCAAATACCGGTTTAATCATGATTTCATAAATGTTGGTGCGCTCAGGTGATTTGTCTCTGGCTAAAACTTTTCGGGCAATATCACTCATTAATACCATGCCATATTCGTCATGTTCATTGCGCTTATTGACCACTAAAATGTTCACTTTTTTACTGACGGCAACTTCAATGGCTTCTGCTACCGTATGCATTCCATCGATCATAGCGTAATGGTTATTCATCACATCGCGATTGCGGGTCGGGATTGTGCTACTCATATTTGATCCTCAATGTCTTTACTTAGCTTTTCAACTTGATGCGCCACACCAACGGCGTCTTCAACATCAATTTGAATCGCAATACCTTTACCAGAATTGGTGTCAAATTCACCTACTTTTGCAATAGTTTCTAGAATATGCCGACTCATGTGTTCTTCTACCAGCCATAAGATCACATCCCGCTGCACATCTAAGGTCAGTCCCATAAAGGTTTTCTTTTTTTCTAATCCTTCACCTCGGGCATGATTAATTACCGTAGCGCCAGTTGCGCCAGCGATACGCGCTGCATCGAGTACCTTGTCGGTACAGTCATCATCGACAAAGGCGACAATTAATTTAAAGCGCATAGGTTACTCCTTAATGGCTTTTCGTTTTGATAAGTAATCAACCACTTGGGCATAGCCCATCACAGTGATCATCGGAAATAAGCTGGCAAAGGCGATTAAACCAAACCCATCAATCAATGGATTACGCCCTTCAACATTAGTAGCAAGCCCAAGGCCTAATGCGGCGACAAGCGGAACAGTCACAGTAGAGGTTGTTACGCCTCCGGAGTCATAGGCTAATGGCACAATCATTTTAGGGGCGTAAAATGTTTGGATCACCACTACCACGTAGCCGGCCATAATGTAGTAATGAATGGGGTCGCCAACCACAATGCGAAAACAGCCTAAAGTGATGCCGATAGCGACTCCAAGTGCCACTGACATTCGCAAACCTTGAATGCCTATGGTGCCACCGGACACTTGGTTAGCTTTAATGGCCACAGCAATGAGTGAGGGTTCAGCAATTGTGGTACTAAAACCTATTGCAGCAGCAAATACATACACCCAAAAATAGTCTTGCCAAATGAACGGCGCATTATTACCGTCAGGATGTAAAAATGCGCTGGTGGTGAGTTGATTGGCCATGCTTTCACCAATAGGGAACAGCGCAAGTTGTAAGCCTACTAAGAAAAATGTTAGCCCAATAATGACATACACAAAGCCGAGTAGTACTTTGCGCCATTGGCTAACGGGACGTTTTAGTACGCCTAATTGAAAGCCAAACAAAATCACCGCAATGGGGATCACATCGCGAGCGGTCAGTAACAGAGTGGACATCAGTTCATTAAACAAATGTACGCCTTCTTCTTTTGATGATACTACTTAATTTAAAAATACCATGCCGTACAGCAATACAAAAATCATCGGACTAAGGCTGGCAAAAGCAATCAAACCAAAGCCATCAATCATCGGATTACGGCCTTTAATGACGCTGGCTAAGCCAACGCCCAGTGCGGTGACTAACGGAACAGTAATGGTCGATGTGGTAACGCCGCCAGAGTCATAAGCAATACCTATGATATTAGCTGGAGCAAAGCTGGTAAGGATCATCACCAATACGTAACCGCCAATAATAAGGTAATGAATTGGCCAACCTTTAAGGATACGGATCACCCCCAGTAAAATCGCGAGCCCAACCGAAACGGCAACAGTTAACCTTAATCCCATGGAATATGAGCTCATTGCTTGTCTATTGGATTCAATGGCGCCAGCGTCAGCGGCAACTTGTGCGGCTTCGTTTGCCACGGCAGTCAGTGCTGGCTCTGCTAATGTGGTCCCAAAACCTAATGAGAAAGAGAAAATAATTAACCAAAATACACTGCCTTTTCGGGCCAGGGCTTCTGCAAGTGATTCGCCTATAGGAAATAAGCCCATTTCTAAACCAAAGACAAAAAAGGTCAAGCCAAATACAACAAACACTATCCCCACAAGAATAGAGCCAAGTTCTGCCGGTGCTTGATGAAGTACAAATAGTTCAAAAAAACTGACCACTAAGATAATCGGAATAAGATCTTTAAAACTGCTTAGCATGGCGTGGAGCAATTTCATGATGGCTGACATCTTGGCTCCTGTAGTTTTTGGTCATTATTATCATTGGTGCCGGTGTTATTATATGGGCCTATACCATCGTAGGCGGCGTCATTCAGTTTGCCAATTAAGAGAGATTAAACAACATATTGTTTACAAAATTTTTCATTAAGTTGACGTGAGTCATAAAAATGATCCAAACTGTTTACGATATCGATAATGGCTCACATTGTGCAAAGAATGACGAAGGGCCAAGGATAAAAAATAAAAAGGATTTAGACAGTAATGAAAACACTTTTACGTATATCAATAGCCGCGGCGTTTGTGAGTCAGTTTGCTTATGCAGAACCTACCGATATAAATAGTTTTTCTCAAGCTTACCAGCAATACAATGTTTCTCTTGAAAGCCACAATAACCAAGATACGCTGAAATATGCGCAACAAGCCTATGAGTTAGGCCAAATCAAGTTTGGTCAAGATAGCTTTGATAGCGCTAAGTTAGCCATCAATTATGCAAATGCGTTAATGGTTGAACCAAAGAACAACAATCAGGGTCGTGTTATTGAAGATGAAGCGACACTTAAGGCGCATCAATTATTTACATCTGCATTAGCCGTATACCGAGAAAACGTGACGGATAATGGCATCGAGTTAATTGATCCTTTGGTTGGGTTAGCTGAATCGACAACAGATGATAAATACGCGAAAACGTTATTATTTGAAGCAATTGAGATTGCTGATAAAGCTGACAATCAGTTGACGGTTGCCGAAGTGAAACTCATCGCGTTTCATCGCTTATCACGCACCGAGTATTATACTCGTAAAGTGAGAGATTTTGCGTTTGATGCTTATGATATTTATAGCCGTAAATTACCAGAAGATGCCATAAAACGAGTTGATGCTACTTACCTAGCTGGTGCGTTATATGAAGCTATGGGTAAGCCAACTCAAGCTATCGACAATTTAGTTGAAGTTATCAAACAATATCAGGCATTGCCTTATAGTCATCCCTATGAGCTTCGTGCGCATGCCTTGTTAGTGAAACTGTATGAACAAAAAGGCCTTGGCGATAAAGCTACTGAGCATTGCGTTGCAATTGGTAAAATGACTCCATGGAATGACCAACAAGAACAAACCCCGTTGTTTAGAAAACCACCTAATTACCCTCAATCATATGCCCAAAGAAGAAAATCTGGTTGGGTGAAAGTTGAGTTTACGGTTGATGCAAATGGCTTTGTTAAATCGCCGGAGATTATTGACTCTAAAGGTGGTGTCCAGTTTGAAAAAGAATCGATAGAAGCACTTAGCCAGTGGCGTTATGCACCTAAATTTGTTGATGGCAAGCCAACAGAAGCAAAGTCTACTGTCCAGCTTGAGTTCACTATAGGTTAATAGCTCAATCAGCTGGTTTTATACTAATCCCATTAGACATGTTTAGTTAACTCAGCCAATACACGCTCAACATGGCAATGCACAAGAAAACAAAGCTAGTTTCAATCAGAAACTGGCTTTTTTGTAGCTGTTTTTTGCCTTGCTTTAAAATAGTAACGAGTTGGTTTTGTTTATAAATACGGCACGAGACTAATTCTGTCTGTGGATCAACAATTAATTGGAATCGGCATTTTTTACCATTATTAAGCAGCACGTCATGCATACTTTGTAGGCCAAAGTTGAATTTTCGTGACACGACTTTGCCGTTAATAAATACCCGCTCTAGTCCACACCAATTACTTGCTTGTAGCTCAATATTGTCTTGATTGAGATGGTAAGTAAACTTAATCATAATGCCGTCCTTATCACATGATACTCGCGAGCCCTGTGTACAATAAAAGCAGAGTAATGTGACATTTTCCAGCATATAAATATGAACAATTTACGAAATGTAGCTATCTAGTTGGCCAGCTTAATAATATTTATTTTTTACAGATTCGGTTGCAAAAATGGGTTTTATGTACACTCTAATATTAGCTATCTATGATGAATTAAGCGTGCCGGGAGTGGCACAATAAGCAATTAAGTTAGCGGGTAAAAAAGCGACGACAAGCATAATTCAAACCGCAGCATTACGAGTAGTGTATCTGGAGGGTTAATTAGATTTTGCTATGACGTTGATTGCTAATATTAGCCATCGCTTCATCGAGATGGTCATCAGAATTTATCGAACGCAATAGGCATTTAATAGATCTTTCCAAGTAATAATACCGACAATGATGTTGTTTTCTAATACTGGTAAGCAGCCTATATCATTGTCTAGAATCATTTTAGTTGCTTGGTTAATATCGCAATGAGGGGCAATAGTGATCGGGTTGTGAGTCATGACTTGATGAACCCTTTTTTGCAGGGTTTCTGTGTCTCGAATGAGTTCAGCTGCAGTACCAATATTAGGACTCAGCGCCCGTAAAAAGTCCCGATGAGACAAGATGCCACTCAATTTCTCGTTATCCACCACGAGCAAATGGTGAAAGCTGACATTGTCAAAAATTTCTTTGGCAAGTACCAGGCGATCATCCATTTCTATGGTAACCACTCGAGTTGTCATGATGTCCGAGACACTGATACGGTTAGTCGTGCTATCTGATAATGTCTCTGTCAGCATTTCGGTAGAAGTTGTCATAAGCGATTCTCCACATATTTATTCTTTTATATCAGATAAATATCAGTGTAACAATCATTTAACGGCCAATGACAGTTGCTTACTCAGGTTAGTGCGCGATTGGCTCACGATGCAATTTTGTTTTCGGGTAAATGCCCCGCTAAATATTTTTGATATTTAATCGGTTTTAATTGATGGATATCGACTAACACTAAACCATCGATACAGTCACCAAACTCTGCATCAATACCAAAGTCTAAAAACTGAACGCCTTGGTTATCACACAGTTCACCATATTGCTTAAATAGTGTCGGTACTGATACAGCCATATTTGCAAGTGTCCGTTTGAGTATTTTAAAGTTTTCAGCATAGTCACTGCCATTAAATAGCTGGTGTAATTGATGCTGACGTTCGTCAGTGAATTGATATGAATTAAATGAGCTGGCTAAAACATCTTGGGTAGCAAATTGATGTTTATAAAAAAACACCAACATTTCTTTGGCTTGTACGGGTAAATTGTCGCTTAATGATACTGGACCAAAGAGGAAACGATACTGGGGATTGTTAATTAAAAATGCCCCAATACCTTGCCATAAATATTCTAAGCTACGACGCCCCCAATATTTAGGTTGCACAAAACTGCGACCTAGCTCGAGTCCTTGGTCAAAATAGGGAGCAAACGCATCGTGGTATTCAAATAATGACTGACTATAGAGGCTGTTTTTACCAATGGTTTCATGTAGCATTTTGGCACTGGCAAAACGGTAAGAGCCAACAATCTCTAACTCATCCTTGTCCCATAACACTAAATGATAATAATGATTATCATATTTGTCGGTATCACGTCGCTTACCTGTACCTTCGCCCACCGCTCTAAATGCAATTTCACGAAGCCTGCCAATCTCACGCATAATCGCACTGCTTTGACTATGCTTGTATAAATAGATTTGTTTGTTGTCTTGGGTCTGCCCCAGTAATTCACATTGTTGTAGCGCTTGTTGAAGCTCACTGCGTTTTTCTGGATGGGCAATGGCATTCTGAGTTATAAATAATGGGCTGCGATTTTTACCAATGCGGTATAAATGATTTTTAAGCAGTTTTACTTTGGTTTTAAGGGGGAAGTCTTGGCTGCCGACCACTTCCTTGGCAATTAATTGACCAATTCTCACCGGCATCACATGGTCCATCTGCTTAAACATTTCTTTAACCAGCAGCAAGGTGGCTAATGGTTTGTAGATCATTGATGCACCATAAAATGTGGCTGAGTTTTTAGCATCAACAAATATAGGTAAAAGCGGTGCATTACACGCGCGGGCCATTTTCAAAAAACCACTGTGCCAATGTAAGTCTGTTACGCCTGTAGGGCGCAAGCGTGATACTTCACCTGAGGGGAAAATTAATACTGCACCTTCGTTGTTAAGGTGATGATGGATTTCATTTAAGTGTTGTTTCGGCGTGCCGCCAGTCATATTGCGTACTGGCAATAAAATTGAATGCAGTGGCTTAATGGCCATGAGTAATTCATTGGCAACGACTTTTATGTCTGGTCTAACTTGGCTAATTAATTTGATTAACGCTAATGCGTCTAACGAACCAATAGGGTGATTAGCATAGATCACCACACGACCTTCGATAGGAATATTTTCAATTTCGTTATTAGGGACACTGTAACTGAAATTTAAACATGCAAGAATTTGTTCAACAAAATCGACGCCGGATAAATGCGCGTGTTCATTGGCCATGTCGTTACACTGCTTTTCATGCAGTAAATAGCGCAACATTGCTCTTGTTGGCACGGCTAACCAAGGCTTGTTATGCACATTGGGCAGGTTTTTTTCTACTACATTATCGACAGAAAATATCATATTTTAGCCTTATTTATGCAACGTGTTGGGGCTGAGGCGTAATGATTAACTCGGTTTGTGAAGCGCCGAAATAAATCGTGTTAACAACTTTTGCTTGTAACGTTTGTTCATCCCACTTGAGCAACTCCACGTTACCCGTTTGGGTTTCAGCAATTAAGGTGCAATTTTCGACCCAGTCGCCATCATTGGCATAGGTGATAGTGCGATTATTGATAGTGTGCTGTGATAACTCTGGTTGATGTATATGACCACAGATAACCATGTCGACCTGTTGTTTAGCACAATAGCGAAGTACTGCATCTCGATACTGATTAATGGCTTGTTGGGCTTTATTGACCCGCAGCTTTATATAGCTGGCTAATGACCAATACGGATATCCTAAGCGGCTTCTAACACTGTGTAATTGGCGGTTTGACCAAAGTAAAACATCATATAAATGGTCACCTAATTTAGCGTAGATCCTGCTGACACAAACTTGGGCGTCAAATTGATCACCATGAAGAATTAAAAAGCGTTTGCCATTAATGGACTGATGGACATACTGTTTGGCGAGGGTAATGCCTCTAAAGTGACTGTCTGCGTAGCTTTTAAACGCTTCATCGTGATTACCGGGGATATAGATAACTTGAGTGCCATTACTGGCCAGTTCGAGTATTTTCTGGATGACGTTGTTATGACTTTCTGGCCAAAAGACCCGTTTTTTTAATGCCCAAATATCAATAATATCGCCCACCAGATACAAATATTGGCACTGGCTATGATTTAGAAAATGCAATAAAAATTCTGCTTTGCAATCTATGCTGCCTAAATGCACATCAGAAATCCACAGTGCATGAAAATGCTGGATTTTCCCAGACGTAGTTAAATGAGATAACGGTTGGCGTTGCTGGTTACTCTTATTGCTGTGGGAGTTCATCTGCCTTCATCCTAATACACAGATTGCGTCAGTGTTAACTTAGAGTAGGGCAGTTATTTGACGCTAAGGTGAACGATTTGTTGCAACTTGATTAAGCTTGCTGCTTAAGTTAGGTCATAAAAAAAGGAAATGCCTGAGCATTTCCTTGTACATCAGAGTAAAAATCACTCTCAATCAAGCATATTAATGATTGATATTAACGAGCCGCGTCGATAATCGCTTTAGCCATTTCATCTGCAACTGAGCCTGTGGTGCGATCTTCAGCATCAGCACGCTCAAAAATGGTCAGTAGCGTATTGTAAATCTGTTCTACTTTGGCGGTTGACGCTATAGCATCATAGTTTTTCTCGAACGACACATTGATAATACCGCCAGCGTTTATCACATAATCTGGCGCATACAAAATACCCATTTGCTTGAGTTTTTCACCATGGCGAACTTCAGCTAACTGGTTGTTGGCACAACCAGCAACTATGGTGGCTTTGAGTAATGGTAAGGTCGTATCGTTAAGTGTTGCACCTAATGCGCATGGCGCATATACATCAACATCTTGGGTATAGATATCTTGCGGTGCGACAAGAGTTGCACCAAATTCGCTAGCAACACGGTCAAGTGAAGCTTGATGAATGTCGGTTACAATCAGCTCAGCGCCTGCTTCGTGTAAATGCTTACACAAGTAGTAACCCACGTGACCGACTCCTTGCACTGACACTTTAATGCCTTGTAGGCTGTCGATACCTCGTTGATGTTTTATCGCAGCTTTAATACCAAGGTAAGTGCCTAAGGCGGTCAGAGGTGATGGATCACCTGATTTACCTTCCAGACCTGCTACGAATTCAGTTTCACGATTGGCTATCATCATGTCTGACGTTGAAACACCAACATCTTCAGCTGAGTAGTATTTTCCGCCTAAACTGTTCACAAAGCGTCCGAATGCAAGAAATAACGCTTCGCGGTCGGTGGTTTTCGGATCGGCAATAATAACCGCTTTACCACCACCCATAGTAAGACCGGCCAATGCATTCTTATAAGTCATACCGCGAGAAAGGCGTAATACGTCTGTTAAAGCTTCATCATCCGATTGATAATTCCACATACGACAACCACCTACCGCTGGGCCGAGGTTAGTGTTGTGTACGGCAATGATGGCTTTTAAACCACTTTGCTTATCATGACAAAAGACCACCTGTTCGTGTTCATCGAACGAAACATGATTAAAAACTGCCACGTGACATCTCCGTTTACTAGCTTGTTAAAGTAAAGTTTTGGCACCTGATGCAATTGAGTACATAAGGTGCTAACGACTGCTTGTTATATTTATTGCAGCAAGATAGCATTTAGAGATACTCTCAACAAAGCATGATTTAGTTATTTTTGTGATTAGTGTGGCAATTTAGCTTGCCACTTTACGTAAACGTAAAGTATTTTGTGTTACGTAATTGTTTTTTGATTAAATCGCAGGTAAGTTTTTTGTTCTAATCTGCATTATAACAATAAGATAGGAAGTATTATGACTGAAGAAGTTGCAGAACAGGTTGCACAGCCAACACCAGAGCCAGAAGCATTAAGACAAGAATGGGTGCGAACTCAATTCCAAAAGGCGAATCGTTTTTTGGCTGAAAAAGGGGTGATCCCAAGCAAAGTCCTTGCTGACGAAAGTCGTTATCTTGCACCTTATTTAGCTATTTGGAAGATGGAATCGAAACAGCCTAAAAAACAAACCTTTTGGGTGATGTCAGGCGATTTACCGTCGGACTATGTTGATGTGAAAGTGGCCGCAACGGCGCGTGACGCGATTAGACATTTTTCGATGATGTGGCAACTTAAAGCGGAAAACTTGCATAAGTCAGGTGTCACCAAAGATGCTACCCAACTGAAATTTGCGCAGTTATTGGTGTCGCGTGCAGAAAGTCTATATAAAATGCATCAAGATGAAAAATTGTGGGCGTAACAGCCTGAGTCACCAAACTAAAGTAACAGACACAAAAAAGGCACAGTTAGTGCCTTTTTTATTATTTTAGCTAAGCGAGGTTAATAACCATCACTCAGCTTAGTCGCTTATACGCTATTGATCAGACGCTTATTCGCAATCGTCTTCTGCTAAGTAGAATAATCCTTGATTGAGTAATCCCGTGATGACATCTAGCGCTGCCACATTGTCAGTGAATAAATGAGCCTCATTAGGGGTAATGCTCACTTGATTGGCCAAAAGTTGTAGCATGTCATTCGGCGCATCAGCAAAGGTGTACGCTTCACCGTTAATAAACAAACGAGGTAGGTTATCATTTTCTAAGCGCAAGACTTTTAGACCACCGATACGTTGAATAACCGCACCTTGTTCAATGGCTTCTAATAAATCATCAGCCGTTAATGGCTCTTCGCCTTCACAAATATCCAGTTCAAAACGATTTTGACTGAGTAATTTACCTAACATAGTCTGGTAGCTGGCAGGATCTTGTGCCAACTGCGTCAATAAATCCATAATGCCTTGTTGATGAGTTTGGCTGATTAGGCCGGGTTCTGCTGGCTCGTCAGATGACGTGAAACGCTTCTGCCCCTGGTTGCTGTCAATTAACGCGTCAGCTAATTCAGTTAATAGCTCTTGCTGACTTGGGGCTCTAAATCCAATGGAATATGACATAGCCAGTGATAATGTTTCGCCGCAATGTGGGTATCCTGATGGAATATAAAGTACATCACCTTTTTGTAAAATCACATCAATAATCGGCTCAAAATCGTCAACCAAAGGCGAGTTTGGATTATCGCCGCGGCGTTTATGTTGCCCTTTATCGCCCACTTTCCAACGACGTTCCCCATCACCTTGAATGATAAACACATCGTAATTGTCGATATGCGGGCCAACACCACCACCAGGTGTGGCAAATGATGCCATTAAGTCGTCAAAGCGCCAGTCTGGTAAAAATCGGAACGCTTCGACTAAAGCTTGCGAATCTGGGTACCAATGATTGACGGCTTGGACTAATAATTGCCAGTTGTCTTCACCAAATTGGTCGTAGTCTTCAAATGGACCTTGAACAACGTCCCAGTCGTCACCTTTGGTCACCACAACACGTGACGATATTTCTTCTTCACAGGCAAGTCCAGCAAGTTCATCTGCTGCGATAGGGTCGTCAAAGTCGACAAAAGCCTGTTTGATCACAAGTGGTTTTTGTTGCCAATGCTGTTTAATAAAGGCTTGGGTATCAATATTTAATGTGTACATGGTTAATCTCAGATCGGGATAATAAATAGGTGCAATATTCTGATTTAGCTTACTTAGCCCATCTCTTAATCCGAGTTGAGATTAGTGAGTCTTAATGAACAATAACGTATTTTCAGCAGAATAATAACAGGTATTTCATACAATAAAAAAGCGGCCACATATGCGACCGCTCATGTTATGCATAAAGCGTGTAAGACTATTTTAGCTCATCAACAAAGGCTTCTGCGCGGCCAATATAGTTTGCTGGAGTCATTTTTTTCAATTCAACTTTTACGTGTTCTGGTAATTCAAGACCATCAATAAATACTGCAAGTTGTGCCGCATCAATACGCTTACCACGTGTCAGTTCTTTTAGTTTCTCATACGGTTTTTCAATGCCGTAACGACGCATAACGGTTTGTACTGGTTCTGCCAGAACTTCCCAGTTTTTGTCTAATTCCGCTAAAAGTTGTGCTTCATTGACTTCTAACTTGCTAATGCCTTTTAAGGTCGCTTGATAAGCTATTAACGAGTGAGCCATACCTACGCCTAAGTTACGTAATACGGTTGAGTCAGTTAGGTCACGTTGCCATCTTGATACCGGTAATTTAGCAGCTAAGTGTTGCATTAGCGCGTTAGCGATACCTAAGTTACCTTCGGAGTTTTCAAAATCAATTGGATTGACTTTGTGCGGCATGGTTGATGAACCAATTTCGCCAGCGATAGTGCGCTGCTTAAAGTGGCCTAGTGCAACATAACCCCAAATATCACGATCAAAATCGATTAGGATGGTGTTGAAACGAGCAATGGCATCGAACAATTCAGCAATGTAATCATGCGGCTCAATTTGGGTGGTATACGCGTTCCAATTAATACCAAGACTGGTGACAAAACGTTGCGACAGCTCATGCCAGTTAACTTCAGGGTAGGCTGAAATGTGGGCATTATAGTTACCCACAGCACCGTTAATTTTACCCATGATTTCAACTGCGTTGATTTGGTTTAATTGGCGGTCTAAACGCACAGCAACGTTAGCCATTTCTTTACCAAGTGTTGATGGCGATGCTGGCTGGCCGTGGGTTCGCGACATTAGCGGTACGCTTTTATTGTCATGTGCTAATTTTTTGATAGCATCAATAATTTGCTGACACTGTGGTACTAACACTTGCTCGCGCGCTTCTTTTAACATTAAGCCATGAGATAAGTTGTTGATGTCTTCAGAAGTACAGGCAAAGTGCACAAATTCATCGATAGCAACTAGCTCGGCGTTGTCGGCAATTTGCTCTTTAATGAAATACTCAACCGCTTTTACATCGTGATTAGTGGTGCTTTCAATCGCCTTAATACGCAGGGCGTCTTGTTCGCTAAAATTGTCTTTGATGCTGTCTAACAAGGCGAGGGCGGTTTCGCTAAAAGGGGGAACTTCTTCAATCTCTGGGCAGCTAGATAATAGCTTTAACCAATTGATTTCAACTTGAACACGGTACTTAGTAAGACCGAACTCGCTGAAAATCCCTCGTAATGAGGCGGTTTTGCTACCATAACGACCGTCTATCGGAGAGATAGCAGTTAGTGCGGAAAGATCCATTTGAAGCTCCTTGATGAACTTGGTTGTAGGGTGATTCGATTAATTGTTATTTTGGCTTTGTTTTGCTGTGTCAAATATTGCCTTGCGAGCAAACACCAGATGGCGGCGTTTGCCACCTAATTGACGCCATAATACTGCACTGCGCATTGCTGCAAGCAGCAAAGCACGAATTTTATGTTGCACCTGAGGTTGCTTTAGGCAATCGGGATTACCCGATATTTGTAATTTAGGCCCTAATTCGCTGATGACATCACTATAAATACTGGCAAAATTGGCCAGGACTTGTTCATCGGTAATGGCAAAGTGTGCTAATTGGCGATGCACTTGATTGATGCGTTCAGCAAGCATGCCCAAACCATTTGGTGAGCGTGCAAGCTTTCGTTCCAGGGTTAACACGCCAACAAGGTAACGAGTGGTTTCGACATCTTTGTTGCTGCCATCCCCAAGCTGATTTTGGATCAATTGGTAACCATTATCTAAAATGGTTTTATCCTGATACACATCTGCCGTGGATTCTGGTTCGGTGACTAAAATAGTGTTAAGAGTTGCCGCTAAGGCGTCTTTGTCACTTTCACCGTGGCGGGCTAAATACTGCACTTGACCGATAGCTTGTAAAATACCGGCAAAAGCCATAGTGCGTTCAAACAAGATGTTGTCTGGAGTTTGGCTCACGGATTATCCTCGGATTAAGGTATCGATTATGCCGCCACCTAAACAGATGTCACAATCATAAAATACTGCTGATTGCCCTGGGGTCACTGCGGCAACGGGTTCATCAAACATCACGGTAATGTTTTCGGCGTCATCATAAGAGAGTGTGCAGCCGACATCACGTTGACGATAACGAGTTTTAACCGTGATATGGCAATGATTGGCGGGACCTTTTCGATCGACCCAATGCAGTTGATTAACTGTCATACCGTTGGACATAAGGCGAGGGTGATTACTCCCTTGCGCTACAATCAACACATTACGGACTAAATCTTTTTCAACCACATACCATGGGTCTTCATTACTGTTTTTAAGTCCACCAATACCAAGACCTTTGCGTTGTCCAAGCGTGTGGTACATCAAACCTTGGTGAGTTCCAATGACTTCGCCTTCAGAGGTTTCAATATCACCAGGCTGTGCAGGTAAATAGGTGGCTAAAAAGTCGGTAAATTTGCGTTCACCGATAAAGCATATGCCAGTGCTGTCTTTTTTGTCGTGAGTAATTAATCCCAGTTTTTGGGCTATTTCGCGAACTTGATGCTTTTCAAGTTCACCAACCGGGAATAAGCTGCGACTGACTTGTTCATGACTTAAGGTGTATAAAAAATAGCTCTGATCTTTATTACCATCAACACCGCGGAGCATTTCAACGCTGCCATCACTGTTATCTCGACGGCGGACATAATGGCCCATGGCGATGTAATCGGCGTCTAAAATGTCGTCGGCAAATTCAAGAAAGGCTTTAAATTTGATTTCTTTATTGCACATAATGTCAGGGTTCGGTGTGCGGCCCGCTTTGTATTCTGCTAAAAAGTATTCAAATACATTGTCCCAGTATTCTGCAGCAAAATTAACGGTATGCATTTTAATCCCGAGCTTATCACATACCGATTGTGCATCTTTTAAATCATCGGCCGCTGCGCAATATTCATCAGTGTCGTCTTCTTCCCAGTTTTTCATAAACAGACCTTCAACCTCGTAGCCTTGCTGCATTAACAAGTAAGCTGATACTGAAGAGTCTACGCCGCCGGACATACCGACAATGACTTTTTTACCGTTTGATGCTGGGTTGATTGATGTCATAAATCCTAAAAACCTTGAAGATAGATAGTGTGTATATGGTGCCGCAATGCCAATGTTTCAAGGCAATTGCACTCGATTTTTGTTGGTCGAGATGTTGGATATTGTTGCTTGCACGTATTGAACCGATTGATTCCGATAATGCTGAGTAAACATGACATTTGTGCGGCGCATATTCTATCACGCATTCGCTTAATGGGCTATCTTGAGGTGCAGGCAAATTGCCTGACACCAGTCATTAAAAGTAATCGACATTCAGCAGTGACAGAGGGGTGTGCTGTGATGGGTGGTTTTTATCGGCTTGCTGCACAAAGTCTGCAATACTTTTTACCACTAGCGGGCTACGAAGCTGGCTGCCAAGGGCAATGATTTCAGCTAGGCTTAGCCAGTGCGTGGTTATAATGGCACTGTCCAGAGGAAGCGCTTGGCGTTGCTCAGACAGTTCGATACAAAATGTATAGCGCACAAAGGCTAACTCGTCCGAGGCGCTAAATTGGTAGATGCCGACAATGGCTTGAGGTGATAACGCGAGTCCGGTTTCCTCGACTATTTCACGAGCACATGCTTCAATTATCGATTCATTTGCCTCTAAATGCCCAGCCGGTTGATTAAATTTAATGGCACCGTTAATGCGTTCTTCAACCAATAAAAATTTACCTTGGCAGTGGATCACGCAAGCGACAGTGGTATTAGGTTTATAACGTTCAGTCATCTTGTCCTCTTGTATACAGTGTCTGCCAGCGATTACTTTGCTGTGTTGATCAGTTTATATTCACCATTTGGTAAATCATCTAGACACCATTGGCCTATTTTATAACGGATTAGTCTTAAGGTTGGATGGCCGACATGTGCCGTCATGCGCCTAACTTGGCGATTTCGACCTTCACAAATTTGTACTTCTAGCCAGCTTGTTGGAATGGCTTTGCGCTCACGCACTGGTGGGTTTCTGGGCCAAACCGCGGGTGAGTCCATTAGACTGACTTTTGCAGGTAAGGTCATACCATCTTTTAATTCTACGCCATTACAAAGTGCGTTAATGGTGTCAATTGACGGCTCACCTTCAACTTGGACCCAATAGGTTTTGAAGGTTTTTTTAGCTGGATGAGTCAACTTTGCCTGCAATTGCCCGTCGTTGGTGAGTAACAGTAAACCTTCACTGTCGCGGTCTAAACGCCCGGCAGCATAAACATCTGCAACTGGAATAAAGTCTTTTAATGTTTGCCGGCCTGCTTCATCGGTAAATTGGCACAACACATCAAAAGGTTTATTAAATAACACAATGAGTGGATTTTCAGGTCGAGGTTTTTGCGGCGGACGCGATTTCACCCTGCTGCGATTGCCAGCTTTTGTCGACATGTCTGCTTTGTAGGGAGATGTTTTTTTGAATGGACTCAATTTACCGATTTTTGCCATAAAGGTATGGTTAACATCCTTTGCTAATACGAGTGAGTGATAAGTAAGCGAATATAAATCAATTTATGTTAGTTTACTGCGTATTCGCCCTTAGTGGAATTTGAAAATTATTAAGAATGATCTATGATGTCCGCCTAAAAATTGTGATCTGTGCCTAATTTATCATTCTGAGCTGGCGAATTTAACCGTCAAATCTCAGAGGTTTGAGAACAAAATATAATAAAAAATGGGATAGGGGATTTCACATACTTGGCTGATAACAAGTGGACCTAGATCGCTGATCTTGGCTTACTTATGCGAGTGTTATCCATCAAAGCCCGTCAAATGCTTACGCAATTTATTCTAATAAATTATTAATTTACAATAATGTAGGAAATAAAATGAAAGATAACACTCCAACGATCATATACACAGAAACTGATGAAGCGCCGGCACTTGCTACGCTATCTTTATTGCCTATTATCCGTACTTTTACTGACGCAGCAGGTGTGAAAGTTGAAACGCGTGATATTTCTTTGTCGGGTCGTGTTATTGCTAACTTCCCTGAAAAATTAACCGCAGAGCAAAAAATTGCCGATGCGTTAACAGAATTAGGTGAATTGGCTAACAAGCCAGAAGCCAACATCATTAAGTTACCTAACATCAGTGCGTCAGTGCCTCAGTTAAAAGCATGTATTGCTGAACTTCAAGCAAAAGGCTATGACATTCCTAATTATACTGATGAGCCTAAAAATGACGCTGAAGTTGAAGCGCAGTCACGTTACGACAAAATTAAAGGCAGTGCAGTAAACCCAGTATTACGTGAAGGTAACTCTGACCGTCGTGCACCAACCTCAGTGAAAAACTACGCCAAGAAAAACCCTCATTCAATGGGTAAATGGGCCAGTGATTCTAAGTCTCATGTTGCTCATATGAGCGAAGGTGACTTCTACGGTAGCGAACAGTCTGTAACCTTAGCAACTGCAGATAAAGTCAATATCGTATTGACTCAGCAAGACGGTAAAGACGTTGTTCTGAAAAGTGGTTTAGCACTATTGGCTGACGAAGTGATTGATTCTTCAGTGATGAGTAAAAAAGCCCTTGTAGAATTTTATACTCGTGAAATTGAAGCGGCAAAATCTGAAGATATATTATTATCTTTACACCTTAAAGCCACCATGATGAAAGTGTCTGACCCAATATTATTCGGTTTGGCAGTGAAAGTGTTCTTTAAAGATGTATTTGATAAGCATGGCGCATTATTTGCTGAGCTCGGCGTAGATGTAAACAATGGTTTTGGTGATGTCTATGCCAAAATTAGTACTTTACCAGAAGCTAAGCGCAACGAAATTGAAGCTGATATTGCTGCTGTTTATGCTGCTCGTCCAGCACTTGCAATGGTAGATTCAGACAAAGGTATCACCAACTTACACGTACCAAGCGACATCATTATTGATGCTTCAATGCCAGCAGCGATTCGCTCTTCTGGTAAAATGTGGGGCCCAGATGGCCAGTTGCAAGACACCAAAGCAATGATCCCAGATCGTAGTTACGCCGGTGTTTATCAAGAAACTATTTCGTTCTGTAAAAAGCACGGTGCATTTGACCCGACCACTATGGGCAGCGTGCCTAACGTGGGCTTAATGGCTCAAAAAGCAGAAGAGTACGGTAGTCATGATAAAACGTTTGAAATTAAAGCAGCAGGTACGGTTAATGTAATTAATCAAGCTGGCGATGTATTAATGAGTCATAACGTTGAAGCTGGCGATATTTACCGTATGTGCCAAGTGAAAGATGCGCCTATTCGCGACTGGGTTAAGCTAGCCGTTAAGCGCTCGCGTTTAAGCAACACACCTGCAGTATTCTGGTTGGACAGCAATCGTGCTCACGATGCTGAGTTAATTAAGAAAGTGACTGTATATCTTGCCGAGCAAGATACCGCTGGTTTAGACATCCAAATCATGACCCCAGAAGATGCGACTCGTTTTACTTTAGAGCGCATTATTAAAGGTGAAGATACTATTTCTGTAACGGGTAACGTATTACGTGACTACTTAACAGACTTATTCCCAATTCTTGAGCTGGGTACCAGTGCAAAGATGTTGTCTATCGTTCCATTGATGAGTGGCGGTGGCTTATTTGAAACAGGTGCCGGTGGTTCAGCGCCTAAGCACGTGCAACAAGTCGAAAAAGAAGGTCACTTACGTTGGGATTCATTAGGTGAGTTTTTGGCACTAGCGGCTTCTTTAGAGCACTTAAGCCAAACAACAAACAATGCTAAAGCGCAAGTGCTAGCAGATACCTTAGATGTGGCTATTGGCGTGTTCCTTGACACCAATAAATCACCTTCTCGTCGCGTAGGCGAACTCGATAACCGTGGTAGTCACTTCTACCTAGCGATGTATTGGGCACAAGCATTAACAGAGCAAACTGAGGATGCAGAGCTGGCAGCGCATTTTGCTCCACTCGCCCAATCATTGGCTATAAATGAAACGGTTATCCTTGCTGAGTTGAATGGTTCACAAGGTCCTGCAGTTGATTTAGGTGGTTATTACCGTTTAGATGCAACTAAAGCCGAACATGCCATGCGTCCTAGTGCAACATTAAACCAATTTGTTATTGGTTAAGGGCATAACCGCTCACTAAACGTGATTTTTGTTTAATGAATCCATCTTGGTATCAAGGTGTTAAATTGATAAATTTGACGTTTTTTAGATAATAAAAAAAGACAGGGATTAAAATCCCTGTCTTTTTGTTTTATAGTCTCACCAATTAAATTGTTGGCGAGATGGCTGAAGCATGCATTCCTTTAGGGCCTTCTTCAACTTCGAAGCATACAGGTTGACCTGCTTTTAAGGTACGATAACCTTCCATTTCGATAGTTGAATAGTGCGCAAATACATCTTCACCACCCTGATCAGGGCAAATAAACCCGAATCCTTTGGCGTTGTTGAACCATTTAACAGTTCCGTTTGCCATACTTCCACTTCCTTCTGTTGTCTACTTACCAGTAAGATAGTAAAACTTATTATCCAGCGGTCTAGTATTCGCCGCCTAGCAAACAGAATGAAATTTGTACGAAAAGAAGTCAAGAGCTAATTAACAAAAAGGCAACATTTAATTAATTTAACAATATCAAGTGGTCGGGAACCAAACGAGAGGCTAGTATTAAACAATGGCTAAATTAGGCAACGTAGAACATATTGCGGAAAAGGTTGAATCTGAACTACAACCGCCCAATATGTATAAAGTGGTGTTAAATAATGATGATTACACCCCAATGGATTTTGTGGTAGAAGTATTACAACGATTCTTTGAGAAAAATGAACAGCAAGCTGTTGATATAATGTTAGCTATTCATAATCAAGGTAAAGGATTGTGTGGTGTATTTCCATTTGGAATAGCAGAAACAAAAGTTTTTCAAGTAAATCAGTTTGCAAGAGAAAACCAACATCCGTTACTGTGTACGTTAGAGAAAGCATAATATCGATTTCTCATAGTCTGTGGTTAAATTTAAGAGGTGCTTATGCTGAACAAAGACCTGGAAGTCACCTTGAACCTAGCGTTTCAGCAAGCTAGAGATTCACGTCATGAATACATGACGGTAGAACATTTATTATTAGCGCTGATCGACAATCCCTCTGCCTACGAAGCATTAATTGCTTGTGGTGCGGATGTGAATCGTTTACGTGAAGAAGTGGCTAATTTCATTCAACAAACCACGCCGATTATTGCTGAATCGACTGAAGAACGTGAAACTCAACCCACCTTGGGATTTCAACGTGTTCTGCAGCGTGCGGTGTTCCATGTGCAATCATCTGGTCGCAACGAAGTCTCCGGTGCCAATGTACTGGTGGCTATTTTTAGTGAGCAAGAATCACAAGCGGTTTATTTGCTGCGCCGCTGTGATATTACTCGCCTAGATGTAGTGAATTTTATTTCTCATGGCATGGCTAAAGAAGATGATTCTGGTGAATCACCAGATGAAGAACGTGTTGAAGACCAATCTGAAACTGCCGAAGATCGTAGCATGTTGGCGCAATTTGCCGCCAATTTAAACCAACTTGCGCAAGACGGTATTATCGATCCACTTATTGGGCGTGATGCTGAAATTGAGCGTGCAATTCAAACCCTGTGTCGTCGCCGTAAGAATAATCCCTTGCTTGTGGGTGAAGCTGGCGTCGGTAAGACGGCTATTGCAGAAGGTTTGGCTTATCGGATTGTCAATAAACAAGTGCCAGATGTGATGGCTAATGCCACCGTGTACTCGCTAGATTTAGGCTCGTTATTAGCGGGCACTAAATATCGTGGTGATTTTGAAAAGCGTTTTAAAAGCTTGTTGAAAGAATTGGCTGCCGATGAACATGCGATTTTATTTATTGATGAAATCCATACCATTATTGGTGCTGGCGCCGCGTCTGGTGGTGTCATGGATGCCTCTAACTTACTCAAGCCATTATTGTCTAGTGGTAAGTTACGCTGCATGGGATCTACTACATTCCAAGAGTATCAAAGTATTTTTGAGAAAGACCGCGCTTTAGCTCGTCGCTTCCAAAAAATTGATATCAATGAGCCTTCTGTGGCCGAAACCACCAAAATATTGATGGGGCTTAAATCCAAGTACGAAGAATATCATGGTGTGCGTTATACCCAAGCTGCTATCAGCAGTGCGGCTATTTTGTCGGCGAAACACATCAACGATCGTCATTTACCTGACAAAGCGATTGATGTGATTGATGAAGCCGGTGCTCGTATGGTGATGATGCCGCAAAGCAAACGTAAAAAGACCATTGGCCAAGCTGAAATTGAAGCCATCATTGCTAAGTTAGCCCGTATTCCTGAGAAGTCGGTATCGTCGACTGACAAGGATATGCTGCGCAACCTTGAACGTAACCTTAAGATGGTTGTATTTGGTCAAGACAAAGCGATTGAGAGCCTCAGCGCTGCCATACGCTTATCGCGCAGTGGTTTAGGTTCTGAGAAAAAGCCAGTAGGAAGCTTTATGTTTGCAGGCCCAACAGGGGTAGGTAAAACAGAAGTGACCAATCAATTGGCCAATTGTCTTAACCTCAAGCTGATCCGCTTTGATATGTCTGAGTACATGGAACGTCATACCGTGTCACGCTTAATCGGTGCGCCTCCTGGCTACGTTGGTTATGATCAAGGTGGCATGCTCACCGATGCTGTGATTAAAAATCCGCATTGTGTGGTGTTGCTTGATGAGATTGAAAAGGCACACCCTGATGTATTCAATTTACTATTGCAAGTCATGGATCACGGGACATTGACCGACAACAACGGTCGCAAAGCTGATTTTAGAAATGTCACCTTAGTGATGACCACCAATGCTGGTGTACAAGAAACTATTCGTAAATCGATTGGTTTTAGACAGCAAGATCACACCCAAGATGCGTTAGCTGAAATCAATAAGATGTTTTCACCTGAGTTCCGTAACCGTTTAGATTCAATCGTCTGGTTTAACCATTTAGACATGACAGTTATTGCCAAAGTGGTGGATAAGTTCTTAGTGGAATTGCAGGCACAGCTAGATGATAAACGTGTCACCCTGGATGTCAGTGATGAAGCGCGAACCTTGCTGGCTGAGAAGGGCTATGATAAATCAATGGGTGCGCGCCCAATGTCACGTGTGGTGACAGAATTGATTAAACGTCCGTTAGCCGATGAAATCTTGTTCGGTGTGCTTGAACGAGGTGGTATTGCGCATATTGACGTCAAAGATGGTGAGATCAACATCGATTGCGAGTCGTTGGAAAAAGTCTCGTAATAATCAATTTGATTCACAATATGCTATTAAAAAAGATGACCCATGGGTCATCTTTTTTTATGCGTGTTAATTGCGCCTATTACCGTTGCTTCAATAAATCAGTCATCAAGGTAAAGCATTTCTTACTGTTCAATTCAATGGGTATTGATAACAAAATGGGTGTCCCCTTTTAAATCAATAAACATAGCAGTGGATCGTATGAGGTGCTTCTGCAAAACGGATTACAACCATCGCGATGCTTGGTTGAATGTCTGATAAAAGGGTTACCCATTACGTTGAACATTCGTCTTGTTTGATGCGTGTTGCGTTACGTTGAATACACTGTATTTATGCAGTTTGGTATAACAACAAAAAAACCGACAGGCAGTCGGTTTTTACATTGTTGAGGCTAGCGATTAACGTGCGCGGAAGACGATACGACCTTTAGATAAGTCATAAGGTGTCAACTGTACAGTGACTTTGTCACCCGTTAAAATACGGATGTAGTTTTTGCGCATTTTGCCAGAGATGTGGGCTATCACCACATGTCCATTTTCAAGCTCTACGCGGAACATTGTATTTGGCAAGGTCTCAAGGATAGTGCCCTGCATTTCAATGTTGTCTTCTTTCGCCATTAATTAGTTATCCCATTAGCCTTCAAATATGAAAAAATCGGGCGTATCATGCCCCAAAAACGCCGAACTGTAAAGGCCGTTAACAAGAAAGAGGCGTAAGATTTTCGCCAACTTGCCAACCAAGAGCCGTTAAAATTTGATATGGACGATATTGGCGTTTGTAACTCATTTTTCTATTTTGATCAATTTGATAGCCCAAATACAAAAATCGTTTACCTAATGACTTAGCCAATTGGCATTGAATTAAAATCATCAACGAACCCAGTGATCGTTCTGCGTAGTCTGGGTCGAAATAGCTGTATATGGCCGAGAAACTTTGCGCCATCTCATCGGTCACCGCCACGCCAATTAATTGGTCTTTATCAAACAGTTCAATAAACATTGGCGGTAACCAATCTGATAGTAAAAAATCATCATATTGAGCTTGTGATGCCGGGTACATAGGGCCATCACTATGGCGTTCATTGATATAGCGTTGGTATAAGTCATAGTGCTCTGGCCGTGATGTATGACTGATTTTCCAATGCAAGTCTCGGTTGTTTTTTAAGGTTCTTTTTTGGCGTTTGGACAACACAAAATCATTCACATTCAGTCGAATAGATTGGCAAGATTGGCAACTCGGGCAGCGTGGTTTATAAATTGCGTTACCGTTGCGACGAAACCCCATCGCAAGAAGTTGTTCAAACAGCGATGGGTCTATTTGTGGTTCTTGGATCACCAATAATTGCTCTTTATTGCCTTCAATATAGTTGCAATCAAAAGGTTGGCTTATGCCGACACTAACCGATTTAGAATTCAATAAACACCTCTTGTTTGATCCATATGGATGCTGACTTTGTTTGATCTCGGCCGCAGTGAAGTATGGATAAAAACTCACTTCTTGGTATCGCCTTAGCCCCAAGACTTAATAAATGTGGATTCATTACTTGCGCGTCAATTAGTTGAAAATCATGTTTCACCAAGTGTTGATTCAGTATAGCAAATGCAGCTTTTGATGCATTAGTTTGCCGATGAAACATCGATTCACCGCAAAAAACATTGCCCACTGGAATACCGTAAAGCCCACCCACTAAATCGTCGCCATCCCAGACTTCAACAGAATGCGCAAGACCTTGCAGATGAAGTTCATAATAAGCCATTTGGATTTCGGCAGAAATCCACGTGCCATCCTGTGAACTTCGTGGCTGAGCACAACCGGCTAAGACATCTAAAAATGCATGATTGATAGTGTATCGCCAGGTGGATTTTTTAAGAAACCTAATCAAGCTTTTGCTGCCAAATGGATGACGAGGTTCAAATACCGCTCGAGGATCTGGTGACCACCATAAAATGGGATCACTGACATTAAACCAAGGGAAAATACCTTGATAATAGGCTTCTGCTAAGCGCTCTGGACGTAAATCTCCCCCAATGGCTAATAAGCCATTGGGATCGATAAGCGCCAGCTCTGGTGGCGGGAAGTCGATGGATTGATTTAAATAAGACAGTGAGTTCAAAATGAGTATATTATTTGGCATACCTTATCGTTAACTTAGCGGATATTGATCATGTTTAAAATCATAACTGTCAATGTGAAGAGTATTTTTGTAGTTTTACTGACTATGTGCTTGTTTTGTGGTCAAAGCCAAGCTGCTTATGAGCGAAATCAAGCCGTACCCGTGGAAAAAGTCATCTATGGTCAGATTGAATCGGTCAAAAACATCACTGAAAAACAGCTCGTTGAAGACAGCCATAGCGGCTGGAAAACTTTTGGTGGCGCCTTAGTCGGTGGAGTTATAGGACATCAGTTCGGTGGCGGTTCAGGCCAAGATGTTGCTACCGTTTTAGGGGCATTAATTGGTGGCGGTATAGGCAGTCAGCATGGAAACCAACAGTATTATCTTGAAACTAAATTAGTTGAACTCATGATAAAACAAGAAGATGGAAGCCAAGTTATGGTTATCCAAGATGCAGATCCGGGGATGCGTTTTACTGCCGGTGATGAAGTGAGAGTGGTTTATTTAAGCGGTTATGTCAGGATTGATTTGGCGATGTAATAGCATACGCAATAAAACAAAAAGGAGCCTAGGCTCCTTTTGTGTATTACAAGGGCAAAATCCATTTGCAACAGTACATTGGCTACTTTGCTAAAGGTGATTAAAACCCACGAGGTAATGTTTGCTTACCTGAAGTGTGCTCGAGCTTTTGACGCCATAACTGCTTAGGCGTTAAACCGCCTGAAGTTATTTGAGCTTGGCGATTGGGTGATTTTTTTGCTGCCGCATTGTTGATTGGCATGGCTGCAGGTTTAGCGATAGGTTTGTGCATCTCTGCCACAGGCTGTTTATTTGTCGTAGAGGCAGTAAGTTGTGCAAGCATTGTTTCAAGTTCGCTAAAGCGCACAGATTTCTGGCCGTCAATTTTGTACCAACTGCCTGCTTGCTCAATTGATACTGTGTTACCAGATTGTCGTTCTAGTGCCGTTTGTAGTTGGCTGATGACCTCTTCTTTAGTCAATGTTGTCATAGTAAATAACCTATTGGTTGTCATGTTAAATTAAGGTTGTCACTAATTTTAAAGTGTTAATGCATCAAAAGTCCAATTGAGCTATAAATTGGCGGATTTTCCATCCGAAAGTTGATTTTATCAGCGGGTAGAGTGATATTTTCTGCATCATTAGGTTTCGATTTAATCTGGATTGAATTTGACAATCGACTGTACTTATTGGCGGCTCAAGTCTAATTTTTTTGGTGGTTATTTTTGTTTTTTTAAATTAATTTTTAGCTTGGATATTCTTCGCGAGAGCGACAGTATTCGGTTAAACTGATGATATCGCCATGGCGTACAGTATGGATCGCTATCGTCTGAGTGAATATCGGTTAAGTCCGCATGGTTTATACGAATAAGTTTATATTTTTGTTGCTTAAGATTAGTTAATTTCTAGGGGTTTTATGTCCACACATCATCAGACATCAGTTGTTTCTCGCCAAGCATTAGCGTCTTATCTTGATAGTTTTTTAAATGTCTCTGCCTTTAAAGACTACGCACCAAATGGGTTACAGGTCGAAGGCAAGTCGGATATTCGCACCATTGTCACCGGTGTCACTGCATGCCAAGCATTAATTGATGCGGCGATAAAGGTCAACGCTGATGCTATTTTGGTTCATCATGGTTTTTTTTGGAAAAATGAGCCCGAAGTGATCATCGGCATGAAATATCGACGGATCAAGGCCTTAATAGAAAATGATATCAGTTTATTTGGTTATCACTTACCGTTAGATGCTCATCATGGTGTTGGTAACAATGCTCAGTTAGCCCAACAGTTAGGCATTATTAGTCCAAGAGTTTATGAGCAGGTGGCTCAAGATTTATTATGGCATGGTCATTTGGAACACCCAATGACGGTTGCAGAGTTTAGCGAGTTACTTAATACAGTATTAAACCGTAAACCTTTGCACATCGGGGATGAAACCAAAATGATTTCGACCTTGGCTTGGTGTACTGGCGGCGCGCAAGACTATATTGATTATGCTGCACAAATGGGCGTTGATGCGTTTATTAGCGGCGAAGTATCAGAGCGCACATTTCACACCGCAATCGAGCAAGGTTTACATTATTTTGCTGCTGGTCACCATGCGACTGAGTTATTTGGCATTCAAGCTTTAGGTGATCATTTAGCGGAAAAATACAATATTGAGCATCATTTTATTGATATTGTAAATCCGGTATAGCTGGATTAATAACTTGGCGCTTAGCGGTGTTGACTGTGTTCTGCATGTTTTTTAAAGACTTTGCTATCGTGTAGATAACAAATGGTTGTAGCGACGCTCTGGCAAGGTTACTGGGTCATTGATATTGAATGTGGCCGGTATCATTGATGATAGAGCGTGTGCGGATGATATTGCTTTCATTGAGATTGGGTAAATGACCGAGTATTTTTTACAAGCCTTTATTTATTTAACCGCTGCCGTTATCGCCGTCCCTTTAGCAAATAAATTGGGATTGGGTTCGGTACTCGGCTACCTCATTGCTGGGGTTGTTATTGGACCTATTATTGGTTTAGTAGGCAGTGAAACCAACACTATCCAACATTTTGCTGAATTTGGTGTTGTGATGATGCTATTTTTGGTCGGTTTAGAACTTGAACCGAAAATGTTGTGGGCGATGCGAAATCGTTTACTCGGACTGGGTGGTCTGCAAGTTGTGGGTTCGGTTGTGGCGGTTATGGCCTGTGCCATTTATGCTGGCTATCAATTGAGTATTGCATTAACTATCGGGTTAATTTTTTCTCTGTCTTCTACCGCAATTGTATTACAAACGTTATCTGAAAAACGTCTCAATAAGACTCATGCAGGTAAAAATGCCTTTTCGGTATTGTTGTTTCAAGATATTGCCGTTATTCCCATGTTGGCCTTTATTCCGTTATTGGCTTTACCCGAATTAGTTGAGCAAGCCCAAGCTGCTGTAAGCAGTATGAGTGAACAACACGAGCAGCTAAGCTTAGTGGCATCTTTACCTGGGTGGGCGTATGCGATTGTATTGTTGTTAGCCATTAGTGTCGTGGTGTTGGGCGGCCATTATTTAAGCCGACCTTTATTTAAAATCGTTGCTGAGTCTGGTGCGCGTGAAATATCAACAGCTGCAGCACTTATGTTAGTGATAGGCATTGCCGCATTAATGAGTTTGGTGGGGATCTCGCCTGCATTAGGTACCTTTTTAGCGGGCGTGGTGCTGGCAAACAGTGAGTTTAAGCATGAGCTTGAAGCAAATATAGGTCCGTTTAAAGGCTTGTTGTTAGGCTTGTTTTTTATCACCGTGGGTGCCGGGATAGATTTTTCGGTGTTGTTTGCTGATTTTGCTGAAATCATTGCCATCACCTTAAGTGTGATGTTGATAAAAGCGATGGTGTTGTACGTGCTAGCGTTGATTTTCAGGATTAAAGGCAGCGATCGTTGGTTATTCACCTTATGTCTAGCTCAAGCGGGTGAGTTTGGCTTTGTATTGCTAAATTTTAGTGTGCAACAACATGTTATTCCAACTGACTTAGCTCAGACCTTGTCTATCGTAGTAGCACTATCGATGTTTTTAACCCCTGGACTATTCATTTTATTTGATAAAGTCATTTACCCGCGCTTTCAAGTGAAAACCAATCAACGTGAGCAAGATAATATCGATGATGAGGGCACTGTGATTATTGCGGGTATTGGCCGTTTTGGCCAAGTGGTCAATCGTTTTTTAATATCAAATAATATTAAAACTGTCGTGCTCGATTATCAGGTATCGCAAGTGGACACTATTAGGCGTATTAATACCAAAGCCTATTATGGTGACGCCACTCGACCTGACTTATTAAAAACAGCAGGTATAGAACAAGCATCGCTTTTTGTGGTGGCTATCGATAATCGCGAAAGCAGCGTCGAATTAGTCAAATATTTGCATCAAACTTACCCAAAACTGAAAATTGTCGCCAGAGCCTTCGATCGAGGCCATGGTCATTTGTTAAAAGATGCTGGTGCTGACATCGTCGAATCAGAAACCCATCATTCAGCACTTGAACTGAGCGTGTCCTCGTTACAGTTACTTGGTAACAGTGAAGAATATGTTTTAAGACGAAAGGCAACCTATAAGCGTGTTGAAAAAGAAGCCTCAAAACGTTTATATGATTTTTGGTTGAAAGAATCAGCAGGTGAGCGCTACAGTAACGATTTTATTAAACTGTTTATGTTGTATGAAGAGCGATTGAAACAAGCAATGGATGAAGATAATGCCGCTCATCATGCTGATGTTGATCTTCAGCATGCTATTAAGCTAACCCAAAAATCTGACGGTGATGTTAGCGTTAATGATTAATGGATGATTTTATTATTGTCGCTGAACCTGCTAACTAGCTGCAATGGCTTTGATAATTAATAATTGCTTATTGATTTGATGAACGTGCAAACTAAAAAAAAGACCGCCGCAGCGGTCTTTTTTATGAAGTTAAGTGTTATTTAACTCGCATACCTGGCTGCGCACCTTCATGAGGTTCAAGTATAAATAAATCTTTACCACCTGGGCCAGCCGCTAATACCATACCTTCTGAATCACCAAACTTCATCGTGCGTGGGGCAAGGTTTGCCACCATTACGGTGAGTTTACCCACTAAGTCTTCAGGCGCATAAGCCGATTTTATACCCGCAAATACTTGCTTAGTTTCGCCGCCTAAATCTAATTCTAGACGCAGTAGTTTATTGGCTTTCTCGATATGTTCCGCTTTGCTGATACGAGCAATTCGTAAATCAATTTTTGCAAAATCTTCAAAGCTTATTTCTGGGCTGATAGGATCTTGCTCTAATTGATTAACGGCTTGTGTCGGCGCATCGGTGTTAGGAGCGTCCGTATTAGTGGCTTGCAAGTTTTCTTTAGAGGCATCGATGATAGCTTCAATACTCTTAGGTTCGATACGTTGCATTAAGGCTTTAAATGGTGCAATTTCATGGCCTGATAAATCTTGGGCCAAATTATCCCATGTTAAGGTTAACTGTAAAAATCCTTCAACATTTTCGGCAAGCTTAGGTAATACAGGCTTAAGATAAGTCACCAAAATTCTGAACAGATTTAATGCATTACTGCAAACCTGATGTGCTTCTTGTTGTTTATCTTCATGCTTAACTAATTGCCAAGGTGCGGCGTCAGCAACATAAGCATTAGCAATATCTGCTAGCGCCATGATTTCACGCATCGCTTTACCAAATTCGCGGGTTTCATATAATTCAGCAATAATCTCGCTTTTGGCTAAGAATATGTCGCTTAGGCTGCTGTCAGTAACCTTGGCTAATTTACCGTCAAAACGTTTACTGATAAAACCAGCGGTACGAGAGGCAAGGTTAACTAATTTTCCGACCAAGTCAGAGTTAACGCGTTGGGCAAAATCTTCTAAGTTTAAATCTAAATCATCAATACGGCTGTTTAATTTAGCGGCGTAATAATAACGTAGGTATTCAGGATCCAAATTGTCTAGATAAGTGCGCGCTTTGATAAACGTGCCTTTTGATTTCGACATTTTTGAACCATTAACCGTGACATAGCCGTGAGCATACACGCTAGTCGGTTTACGAATACCAGCGCCTTCAAGCATGGCAGGCCAGAATAAACTGTGGAAATAGACAATGTCTTTACCGATGAAGTGATACACCTCTGCCGTTGAGTCTAGGCCCCAAAAATCGTCAAAGTTTAAGTCATCACGCTTATTACATAAGTTTTTAAATGACCCCATATAACCAATAGGTGCATCTAACCAGACATAGAAAAACTTACCTGGAGCGTCAGGAATTTCAAATCCAAAGTAAGGTGCATCACGGGAGATATCCCATTGCTTTAGGCCTTGATCAAACCATTCATTAAGCTTGTTGGCCATTTCTTGTTGCAAGGAACCTGATTGGATCCACTCTTTTAACATACCTTCAAATGCAGGCAGGTCAAAAAAGAAATGTTCGGTGTCTTTCATTATCGGTGTTGCGCCAGATACGGCTGACTTAGGATTGATTAAATCCGTAGTGCTGTAGGTTGCGCCACAATTATCACAGTTATCGCCGTATTGATCTTCAGACTTACATTTTGGGCAGGTGCCTTTAACAAAACGGTCTGGTAAGAACATTAATTTTTCAGGGTCATATAATTGTGAAATGGTTTTGGTTTTGATGTAACCACCATCACGCAGTTTTAGGTAAATATCACAGGCTAAGGCGCGATTTTCTTCGCTATGAGTGCTGTGGAAATTATCAAACTGGATATTGAAGTCGGCGAAATCTTGCTGATGTTCCTTTTGAACCTGAGCAATCATTTCTTCTGGTGTAATACCCATTTGCTGCGCTTTGAGCATGATCGGTGTGCCGTGAGCATCGTCGGCGCAAATGTAGTGGCATTCATGACCACGTAATTTTTGAAAACGTGACCAGATATCCGTTTGGATGTACTCAAGCATGTGGCCTAGGTGGATCGGGCCATTGGCATAAGGTAGGGCACTTGTGACCAGTATTTTACGCTGTGATTTTGTCATTTTGTCTCGATATCAAATTACACCAAAAATATTGCCTGATACTAACTGATTTGCAGACTTTTTTCACCAAAACATGACTTAAAAAAGCTTAATAGTCGCTATTTTTTTACCAAGTTCTGATACACTTGAGCAAATTTCTACTTCGGAGTTGCCGTTTTGGTCAATACACATACAAATTATCAATTAAGTGATGAATTATTGTCACCAGTGTTAGATATTTTAGAAGCATTTGAAGACCCTTATTTGCGTAAAGGCTTAGTGAGTGCAGGATGTGTAACCGCACTGTCGATAGAAGGAAAACGCCTACAATTAGGCTTAGTTTATCCTTATCCGTGCATGACACAATATCGCGATACTGTGATGGCTGTGACCAATAAATTGGCTGTACTTGACGCGATTGATGAAGTGGAGTGTGAAATTGATTTTCAGCCTCGAGTTTATTCAGCACTGCCTGCTATTCCACCTATTCCTAACGTAAAGCAAGTTATTGCCGTGGCATCAGGTAAAGGTGGTGTGGGTAAATCAACTACCGCAGTGAATCTTGCATTAGCTTTAAAAGCTGAAGGCGCTGAAGTGGGTATTTTGGATGCCGACATTTATGGCCCGTCTATTCCATTGATGTTAGGTATTCCTAATTTTCGTCCACAATCGCCAGATGGCAAGCACATGACGCCCGCGCTAGTTCATGGTATTTCTGCGCAATCAATTGGTTTTATGTTAAGTGGTGATGAAGCCGCGGTATGGCGTGGTCCTATGGCAGCGGGTGCATTAGCACAGTTACTCAATGAAACCCAATGGCCTGAATTAGACTATTTGATTATCGATATGCCACCTGGAACCGGTGACATTCAATTAACCTTGTCGCAAAAAGTGCCAGTAAGCGGTGCCGTCATTGTTACCACGCCACAAGACATTGCCTTAGCGGATGCTAAAAAAGGCATTACCATGTTTAACAAGGTCAATATCCCAGTACTTGGGATTATCGAGAACATGAGTTTCCATCTTTGTCCTGAATGTGGTCATAAAGAACACCCATTTGGTACTCATGGTGGTAGTGAAATAGCTAAACGCTATAACGTGCCGTTGTTAGGCGCACTGCCACTGCATATCAATATTCGTGAATCAATGGACAATGGTACGCCGAGCGTAATGAGCGAACCAGAAAGTGAAGTGTCAGGGATATATCGCGAAATTGCCCGCAAGCTTGGGGCTGAGTTATCACTTCAACAAGTACAATCAACCGTAAAAATTAGCATATCAGAAGACGAGTAAGGTTAAGAGATGAATTCTCAGCAGTGTGTCATTATTGGGATTGCCGGTGCGTCGGCTTCAGGTAAAAGTTTAATTGCTAAAACAATTTTTGAAGAATTGTGTCGTGATTTAGGAACCAATCAGATTGGTGTGATCAATGAGGATGCCTATTATCGGGATCAAAGTCATTTGACCATGGAAGATCGAGTCAAAACCAATTACGATCATCCAAAAGCATTGGATCATCAATTATTAGCGACTCATTTAACTCAGCTAAAACGAGGTGAAGCCGTTAGTATTCCTTGTTATAGCTATACTGAGCATACGCGTACCAGTGAAACGCTTAATATGCAGCCTAAAAAAGTCATTATCCTTGAAGGTATTTTGTTATTAACCGACCCTAAGCTGCGTGAGTTAATGGATGCCAGTGTGTTTATGGACACGCCATTAGACATTTGTTTTTTACGTCGGTTAACCCGCGATGTTGCTGAGCGCGGCCGCACAATGGAAACCGTTATTGCGCAATATAAACGAACAGTACGTCCAATGTTTTTACAGTTTATCGAACCGTCAAAGCAATATGCCGATATTATCGTTCCTCGTGGTGGTAAAAACCGCATCGCAACGGATATTTTAAAAACTAGAATTCAGCATTTATTGGCTAGATAGCCTTATTTAAGAGAGTGCCGCATGCGTTTAACCGATATAGAAATTGAGCAATGTTTAGATAATGGTAGCATTATCATCGATCCTCGTCCTGGTATAGAAGCCATTTCTGGTGTCAGTGTCGATGTCCGTTTAGGCAGCCAATTTCGGGTATTTAAAGACCATACGGCACCTTTTATTGATTTAAGTGGCCCCAGTGCAGAAATGCAAATAGCCCTTGATCGAATTATGAGCGATAAAATTGAAATCGCTGACGACCAAGCTTTTTTCCTCCATCCTGGCGAGTTAGCTTTGGCTGTGACCTATGAAAGTGTCACTTTACCTGCCGACGTTGTCGGCTGGTTAGATGGTCGCTCATCGCTTGCGCGCTTAGGTTTAATGGTGCATGTGACTGCGCATCGTATTGATCCTGGTTGGCAAGGGAAAATCGTGCTTGAGTTCTTTAACAGTGGCAAGTTGCCATTAGCATTACGCCCAGGCATGACCATCGGCGCGCTTAATTTTGAGCGCTTAAGTTCAGCGGTCGCTCGCCCTTATAACACTCGTAAAAGTTCCAAATATAAAGATCAACAAGAGGCTGTCGCAAGCCGGATCAGCCAGGATAAATAATGGCGCCAGTTTGGGTTAATCATCACGAGAACGGCACGATAAATCCATTTGATCGTGCTGTTGCTTATGGTGATGGTGTGTTTGCAACTATGCGCACCGCAGCAGCTGATATGCCGGCAGGGATTTTATTCCTTGATGGTCATATTTGTCGTTTGCAGCAGGGCTGTGAACGCTTGGGTATTGAGTGGCATGCCAGTGATTTATTAATAGAGCAACTGCAGCAACTCGCAAGGCAATACCCACAACATTGTATTAAGCTTTTGCTCACGCGCGGAGTCGGCGGCCGTGGTTATCAAGCACCGTCAAGCTCAAACGTGACTGAAGTCGTGTCAGTTAATGCCATTCCAGATCATTATCTGGATTGGCAGCAAAGTGGCATTTCGTTAGCATCATCATCGATATGTCTAGGCAGACAACCACTTTTAGCGGGCATAAAACATCTTAATCGGTTGGAACAGGTGCTAATTAAGTCTCAAGCTCTAGTTGACACTTATCAAGATTGGTTGGTGTTTGATTGTGATGGTTATGTGATTGAGTCATCAATGGCTAATCTTTTTATCGTCAGAAATAATCAAGTACTTACTCCTGCAATAACGCATGCGGGCGTCAGCGGCGTGATGCGCGAAATCATCATTGATACGCTGCTTTGTCATGGTATTGCTGTGATGGCAACACGACTTACGTTAAGCGATGTTCAAGCTGCTGAGCATATATTTATAACCAATAGTTTATTTGGCATGATTGATGTTACCGCCATTGACGATTTTCAATTTAGCCGTTGGACGCAAACACCGCGACTCAGGCAAATTCTAAGTGTGAATTTATAATATGATTAAAAAAATAAAAACATTTATATTAGCTAGTTTAATTCCTTTATTCACCTTGACTTGTATTGGTGGCTATTGGCTAGTATCTGGCCTAATGACTTATCAAAAACAGCCATTGCAGTTAACTGAAAGCCAGACGCTGACAGTAGAGCCTGGCACATCGGTGATTAAGCTTGCGCAACAGCTTGAGCAACAATCATTGATTACTGATAGTTGGAAAGTTAAATACCTGGTTAAACTTGAACCAAAGTTTGCCAATATTAAGACGGGCTTATACCAATTGATCCCCGGCGATACATTAGAAGCATTATTAAAACGTTTGTATTTAGGCCAACAAGTGGTTTTCAGTGTGACTCTAATCGAAGGCAAAACCATTGCTGAGTGGCAACAAACTCTGGCAACGACTGAACATTTAGCAAAAAACGCAGATGACTTTAACCAAGTGTTATTACAACATGGTGATACATCTGGCTTGCCTGAAGGTAAGTTTTATCCGGAAACATTCCATTATCATGCGGATGATAATTTACAGACCATATTAAATCGTAGTTACAACATGATGCAGGAGAGCTTAGCCCAAGCATGGGAAGGACGTGATCCTGATTTAGCTTTATCGTCACCCTATGAGCTATTGATTATTGCTTCTATTATTGAAAAAGAAACTGGTAAACCTGAAGAACGTGATTGGGTTTCAGCAGTGTTTAATAATCGACTCAAAAAAGGCATGCGCTTGCAAACCGACCCGACGGTTATTTATGGTATGGGTGAGCGTTATAAAGGCAATATTACCCGTAAAGATTTACGCCAAGCGACTGCATTTAATACTTATACTATTGATGGTTTACCACCAACGCCAATTGCTGCCCCTAGCCGAGCATCACTCTTTGCAGCGGCCAATCCTGCTAACGTAAATTATTTATATTTTGTGTCACGTAATGATGGTAGCCATGTGTTTTCATCCACGTTAAAAGCACATAACAATGCCGTAAATGAATTTCAGAGAAAAAGAAAATGAGTCAACAGCAAGGCAAGTTTATTGTCATTGAAGGATTAGAAGGTGCGGGTAAATCAAGCGCGATAGCCCTGGTTAATGATATTATTCAGCGCCATATTGGTCAGGCTCCTGTGTGTACCCGTGAGCCAGGCGGCACACCATTAGCAGAAAAAATGCGCGATTTAGTTAAAATTGCTGATGAGACTGACCCCTTATGTGACGAAGCAGAGTGTTTGCTTATTTATGCTGCCCGATCACAGTTAATCGCTAATGTTATCAAACCGGCATTAGCTGCAGGTAAGTGGGTGCTGGGTGATAGGCATAACTTATCTTCACTGGCTTACCAAGGTGGTGGCCGAGGATTAATGCCCTTAGTCAAAGCGGTCAGTGATGCTTGTTTGAGAGGCTTTAAACCTGATCTCACCTTGTATTTAGATATCGATCCAACACTCGGCTTAAGTCGTGCGGCAAGTCGCGGCAAACTTGATAGAATTGAGCAGCAAGCGATTGATTTTTTCGAACGAGCCAGGCGTACCTACTTACAATTAGCCCATGAGGATGACAGCATAGTGGTTATCGATGCTAGTCAATCTATGGCGCAGGTTCATCATGATATACAGATGCAATTGCAACATCATTTGCCCGTTCTTATGGCAGAGCTGTGATTGTTATAAAAAAGGATAATGTGGCGATATGAGTGATTATCAGATTGACCAATTACCTTGGTTAGCCGAGCCGCATCAGCGCTTTGTTGATCAACATTATCGCGGTAAAACTAGCCATGCCCACTTGTTCAATATTGATAAAGCGCTTGGGGGGGATAAGCTCGCTAAAGCTGCGGCACAAACAATACTTTGCCAACAACTGACCCCAGTTGGTGCTTGTGGTCAATGTAAAAGCTGTTTGCTATTGGCTGCTGGTAATCATCCAGATCTGTATATTATTGAGCCAGATGGCAACCAAATTAAAGTTGATCAAATTCGTCAGCTATGTCAAAAATTAACGCAAACGGCTCAACAAGGTGGGGCGCGCGTGGCGATAATCGTTGATGCTGAGCGCTTAAATTTAGCCGCAGCAAACGCATTACTCAAAACACTTGAAGAACCTGGTGATGATGTTGTGCTCATTTTGCAAACCAATACATCAGCTCAGTTACTCGCGACTATTACTAGCCGTTGCCAAACTCTTAAATTTATTGGACCGACTAAGTTAGATATCCAACACTGGCTAGCTGCGCAGCAGCTGTTGCCTGCAGCCAATGCCGAGGGTAAAACTCACGATGTGACTTGGTGTCTTAGTGTTGTGGGTGGTCCTTTGGCGTTAGCAAACAGTTTAACCAGTCAGCATTATCAACAATTGCTAACATTTCGCCAAGATTGGGCTCACAGTTTAAAAACGGGCCATTTAAGTGCTAGTTTACTCAAGGTGTCGGAACAACAAATTGTTGATGCACTTAATGTTTTGTATTTGTACTTACGTCAATATGTGTTAAAAAGTAGTAAAGTAAAAGCGGATCGTCAGCCATTAAATCCGTTAGTTCAAGCTAAAGTGATTGATCTTGGCGGGCAAGTGATGAAGATGTGTCATAAGCTTGAAACTATGCCCAGCGTGAATACTCAAGCATTGTGTCAACAATATGTTCTCGCATTTAGGAAGCTAACCAATTAACGCTATTTGGTTATACTAACATCTAACCTATTTATGGAATGAAAATAATTACTTATGGTCGATCTTGTTGTTCACTACGATACATTACATAAACTCTATCGTGCTTATATGCCGTTTATTAAGCCTGCTGGTTTATTTATTGCGACTACAGAAAGTCATTTTTTAGGCCAAGAGCTTACGATTGCTTATCGATTACCTGATGCAACCCAGGCCACAGAATTTAAAGGCACTGTGGTATGGATTAATCCATTAGGGGCATCCGGTGGGCGTCCTGCTGGTATTGGGGTTAAAATTAAAACGGATGTTGAAAGCCATAAACACCATATCGAAAAGTTATTATCGAGCGAACTTTCCTCTAGCGATTTGACCTGCACTATGTAGCTAGGTATTCTTGCGCATCTGTTTTATTTTTAATGTAGTTGCGAAAGAATTCCCATGCTAATTGATTCACATTGCCACCTTGACCGTTTAAAAGCGGCCCCAGACTCAGCCAGTTTACAATCTATTATGGACAATGCCAAAACTCAAGGTGTTGACTATTTATTGTGCGTCAATGTCCGCCAACAAGGCTTTGAAGCCATGCGCGACAAGGTGTCAGCCTTTGATAATGTTTTCTTGTCTTCTGGTGTACATCCTCTCGATGTGCAAGAAGGCTTGAATATTGAAGACATTAAACGTTTTGCTGACGATCCTCGCGTAGTGGCTATTGGCGAAACGGGTTTGGATTACTTCTATTCAAATGATACTAAAACCTTGCAACAACAGTGTTTTGAACAACAAATTGCTTTAGCTGTAGAGGTGAATAAACCATTAATTGTTCATACTCGTGATGCCCGAGAAGATACCATTAATATGCTTAAAGCTGGAGGCGCTGACAAAGTCGGCGGCGTATTGCATTGCTTTACTGAAAACTGGGAAATGGCTAAAGCGGCCATCGATTTAGGTTTTTATATTTCTGTTTCAGGTATTGTGACCTTCAAAAACGCGGGTGATCTTCGCAGTGTAATTCGTCAAGTGCCTAAAGACAGATTACTGGTAGAAACTGATTCTCCTTATTTAGCGCCGGTGCCACATCGTGGCCAAGAGAATCAGCCAGCCTATGTTCGAGATGTAGCTGAGTTTGTTGCAGAATTACGCGGTGAAAAATTTGAAGCGTTAGCGCAGTACACCACCGATAACTTTTTTAATTTATTCAAAGATGCTGCTAAGTTGATCGGTCGCTAACTAGATTCTGGCAATAATAATCCATTTCCCATATTAAATGACTTTTAAATCAATATAATGGGGTAATGGATTGCTGCTTGTTGATTGGAAAATAAGATAAAAAAAGACCCAAAACTATCCAATTGTTCTGGGTCTAGGGAAAGGGCTCGATTAAGAGCCTTGCGCTACTGTCGTGGCTGCTTAAGATTGCTTAAGCAGCCAAATAGTGAATCAAACATTGATTAACTATAGTCAGGTCGATTGGTTTTTGCATGAAATTTAATCAAATAAATCACTATTAATTTGATATTAAATTCATCTTTACATCAAGCCACTGATTATAGGGTTTATCGTCATGATTAAAAATGACTTGGTTACAAGTCGTTATAGGCTTAGATTGACGTTATCGCGGACTAACTCTCGCGGTAAATTGTTTTTCAGTCTATGGCCTAAATGCTTTACTACGCCTAATACTGCGTGATGATAACTGACTAACATTTCGCCTTGTGTCGTGATAGCCAAACGTTGTTGTATGGCATCATCAAAGCTGTTGCTGGCAATATCGCGTCCCATCAAAAAGTCTTTAGCTTGTGATGCTGTCAACTCAATGGTTCTTGGGGCGTCGTATGTTGATGCTGATAAGGCAATGATGGCTTCATGTTTCGCTTTGTAGCCCTTCTTCATTGCGTCTGCGAGTTTCAGTCCAATACGCTGAAAACGCATTTTACCAATAAAAGGCATAAACTGAGCTGGGAATAACCAGTACTCGTCATCCCGTAACATAATGATGTCGTCGGCGGGGATATTGATTGAAAAACTTTCTTTAAAATAATGCCTTAACTCTATTTGTTGTTTATCGTTTGCGACCGTAAAAGGGAAGTTTTTTTGCAACTTAGGCTGTTTTTTTCGACGTTCAACCGAGGCTGTTTTGCGGATTTTGGCGACAAAGAATCCTTCACTGTCGTAAATTTGCGGCCAAACATGTAGAAAACCTTCTTCTGTACATGCTTTGTCTGCGCCATCAAATAACTGCGCCAATGAGATAAACTCAACTGCATCAGGAAAGGTTTGTTGTAAATGTTGGCAAATATGCTGGTTTTCTAACTGGCTCAGAGTACAGGTTGAATACACTAAGGTCCCGCCGGGTTTTAGCGCTAAAAATGCCGATTCGATCAAATCTTTTTGAGTTTCGCCTATGGCGGTAACATCCTCAATATCCCAATGTTTTAAGGCCAATGGATCTTTACGAACCGTACCTTCACCGCCGCAAGGTGCATCAAGTAAAATGGCGTCAAATGCTTCAAATAAATACTCGCCAAAGACTCTGCCATCAAAATGGGTTAGAGCCGTGTGGCTAGCGCCCATACGGAGCACGTTGGCGTGTAATACCTTTACTCGGCTGGCAGAATATTCATTGGCCACTAACAAGCCACTGTTATTCATTAAGGCTGCGATTTGAGTGGTTTTAGAGCCGGGGGCAGAAGCCACATCTAAAACAATTTCAGGGTTGGCTTTACTTGAAAACAATGCCGTCGGTGGCAACATAGAACTGGCTTCTTGAATATAAAACAAGCCTTGGATATGTTCTATGGCATTACCTAGTTGAACATCGTCTTTACCTTCAATCCAAAATCCATCTTCACACCAAGGGATCGGCGATAGCAGCCAACCTGCTTGGCTCATGATATTGACGAACTGTGCGGTGCTAATTTTTAGTGTATTCACCCGAATAGATTTACGAAGCGGTTTGTCGCAATAGGCGATAAACTCTTCTAAAGATAAGTGAGTTGGTAACTCTTTCTCAATATGATTGATAAAGTTTGTATTTAATTGGGCCATAATAATAAACGATAAATTATTTTTGCAGTCATTGCAGCGATCATATCACGGAATTGTGCGCCCTGATCGGCAATGATTACTGTATATTGACGTTAGTAAAACTGACTAGATGATGGAGATATGCGTGTTAAATAGAGTGTGGTTATTATTTTTTATCATTGCAGCCTTGTCTATCGTAATCCAATTAGTGAATGGCAACGTCAATATATTAAGTGAGTCGGTTACGGCATTGTTTGCCAGTGCTAAATTAGCCGCTGACATTTCAATCGGGTTAATTGGCGTATTAGCCTTGTGGATGGGCTTGATGCAAGTAGGCGAAAAGGCCGGTGTTGTCGGTTTGTTTGCGCGGATATTCGAGCCATTGCTGTCTAAGTTGATGCCAGAGGTGCCTCGTGGTCATGTCGCTTATGGCAGTATTAGCATGAATTTGACTGCCAATATGCTGGGGCTAGATAATGCCGCTACGCCTCTTGGCTTAAAAGCTATGCACGATCTACAAACCCTTAACCCTGTCAAATCAGTTGCAACCAACGCCCAAATTTTATTTTTAGTGTTAAACACCTCGTCAGTCACCTTAGTACCCGTCACCGTATTTCTATATCGTGCCCAACAAGGGGCGGCCAATCCTGCAGATATCTTTCTACCAATCTTATTGGCCACGAGTGTCTCTACTGTAGTGGGGCTATTGGTTGTTGCCTTAGTGCAACGGATTTCGTTATTTAACAGTGTTATTTTAGCGTATGCAGCTGTCATTATGAGTGTATTCATGGCAGCAATAGCTTATTTGGTAACATTGTCGGCAGATGCAATAGGGCAAGTGTCTATGGTGTTAGGCAATGGCATATTGTTGTTACTGATTTTAAGTTTTATTTTGGTTGCAGGCTATCGCAAAATTGCTGTTTATGATGAGTTTGTCGACGGCGCTAAGCAAGGCTTTGGCCAAGCCATTCAGCTGATTCCGTATTTGTTGGCAATGTTATTAGCCATTGGCTTTCTTAGAGCCTCTGGCGCACTAGATTATGCGTTACACTTGTTGGCAAGTGGCGTTAGTGCATTGGGCGCAGATACGCGCTTTATTGATGCAATGCCAACTGCATTGATGAAACCCTTTAGCGGCTCTGGCGCGCGTGCCATGATGTTAGAAACCATGAGTCATCATGGGGTTGATTCGTTTGCGGGTCGTCTAGCGGCTATTTTACAAGGCAGCACTGAAACGACGTTTTATGTCCTTGCTGTGTACTTTGGTTCTGTTGGTATTCGTAATGGTCGCCATGCGCTAGGTTGTGGATTAGCAGCCGACTTTGCCGGTATTACTGCGGCAATTGCTGTGTGTTATTGGTTTTATGGTTAATGATTAACATTACCTCCTGATACTTAAGAGTGTTAAACATCAAAAGGCCGATACATATATCGGCCTTTTGATCTTGCTATATCGCGAGTATTTCGAGATAAGACTACTTAGTTTGTAAAGGTTGCCATTGTATCCATTCATCTTGCATATTTTTATGCAATGGAAAACGGCTCGATGCATCAATACCATTGCTGTCAGAGGTTGTATCACGCGTTGCAAATGCAATGCCGCCAGCCAGTATGGTTTCTAGTGAGCCCGTTTCTAACTGTGCGCCAGAAAATAAACCGATATCTAACTTGATCCCAGAAGCATCCCAAAATTGGCTGCTTTGGTTTATCAAGTGGCTGTATTCAGCATTGACATGAGCAAACAGGGTAATTTCAATGCCTGATTTATCTAGTTGATAACCATCAATTTGACCAACCTTAATACCGCGGAAAAACAGCGGAGTGCCAACCTTAATAGAGCCTAACTGATCATCAACCAATTGGAATGATAAAGAATCTTTAGGCACCGAAGCCTCAAAGTTGGCGTGAGGTTGAGCAACAAAGCTATCGATCAATTCCAAACTATTACCAGGGATTACCCCAATGTAAGGCCCAGTGAGTAGCGTTTCTGGAGCATTAATACCGGCTAAAGAAATTTGCGCATCAACAATAAAATATTCACTGTCACTGGCACTAAAATGGTTTGCATATTGGCCATAAATATACGCTTGCGCATTAATTGTGGTTAAATCTTGGTTTAGCTTCACATGTGATATTTCACCAATTTTATGACCTTGATAGCGAATAGCGGCTTTCTCAGCCACTTTAGAACTCACAGGCAAGATAAGGTTAATCACCTTAGCCTGCATCAGGGCGAGTGACTTGGTCTCATATAAACGCAGATTAGGTTGTGTGATCTGCGGATTCGCGGTCTCGTCAATGTGTCCAAGGGCAATACTGCCATTGATTGCACCTTTTAGAGGCGCCACATTAATATCGACACCGGCTAAACTGGCATTGATGGCGACAGCATCATTGCGCCAAAAAACAGTATTGGCTTTGACCAGAGCAACAAATTTATTGTCGATACTAATATCAATATTAAATTTATCTGTCTTAGCAAACCAATTGATTTTATTGACCGAACCTATTTGCATTTTCTTATAATAAATCGGTGACCCTTCAGTTAAATCGGCGCCATCAATACTGGTCAAGGTAAAGTTTGTCATCTGTTGCTGGGCGTAAAGCACCTGTGCTGACTCGATTGATTCATGTAAGGGTAAGGTGCTGTTAGGTGCAATCAAGGTAGCGCTATTACTTGGAATTAAGCTAATCGCACCTTCAAGCATAGTGGTCACGTCGCGAGTCTTAACCTTAATCCCGGCTAATGAAGCGTCAACGGCTAAGGCGCTTTCTGGAATAAAGAAACTCCCCTTTGTGAGTAAGTTTTTAAATTCCGGGAGAATTTCAATTTGATACTCAACGGTTGAAAAGTCTTTGCTTAAATTAATACTGGTAATTTGCCCAATAGGGAGTTGCTTATATCTAACTTGCGCGCCATTACTGACTCCCGTATGCGTATTGGCCACTACGGTGAGCTTAAGCTTAGCTTGAGTGAGTAAATCTGGGGCCTCAGAGGCTAACTCAAATTGCATTGCTTTATCAGATGCTTGAGTACCAGGTAACACATTAATTACACTACCAGTGACCAGTCGACTGAGGTTTTTAATGCCTTTTAATGATAAGTCAGCTCCACTTAACCAAAATTGACTATCGCTGGTGATCAGCCCTTGGTATTGATGCTCAACTCGAGCGCTAAACTGCACTCCAGTGTCGGTCAAACTCACTTTTTCTATTTCACCAATAGCAATACCGCGGTAGATGATAGACGTGCCTTCATTTACACCATCGTTGTCGGTCGCGGTTAAACTAAAATGTACCCCTCCAATAGCAGAAAGCTCATCTTGGTAAAGAATATAAGCATCACCATTTTGCGCTTTTTCAGTATAGCTTCCGGTATCAAAGCTGATCCCGCCAGCCAAAATAGATGCAATACTCTCAGTACTGACTTTAATACCCGCTAAAGAGGCATCAATCTTCAGCCCAGATACATTCCAAAAGTGTGAGTCTTTGTTAACTAAATGGGCATATTGTTCTTGAACAAAAGCGCTGATAATAATTTGCTTATTACCATCTAAGCGATAGCTGACAACGCTGCCAACGGGTGCTTGACGGAAAAAGACTGGTGAACCTACATCAATAGAACCCAGTTTAGGCGATTTAAGCTCGATCATTATGCCTTCACTGCCGGGGAGAATTGCGGGTGCTTCGCGCTGTGCTTCAAATTCAGTTGCCGAACGGCCATCTCCGGGCTGGATGGCAATATAATTACCCGAAAATAGCGTATCTAAGCCTTCGACTCCGGTAATACTGGCTTTGGGTTTGACTAACCAAAACAAGGTGTTTTTATTCAAAAATGGGTCGGCGCGATAATCCATTACCACTTTGACATTAACACCTTTAAGGTCATCATCAATACCAATATCGGTGACTTTACCGACCGATAAACCTTGGTATTTTACTAATGTTTTACCAATATCAATGCCTGCGGCACTGGGAAAGTGGATTAAAATTTCAATGCCTGACTCTTTAATGCTTTTTACCCCTAACCAAGCACCCAATATTAAGGCGACAATAGGCAATAACCATATTGGCGAGAATAATTTTTTCTTAACAATTTTCGGTGATTCAATTTGTGTCATCGGTGTTTTCCAAGCGGTCCCAGAGTAAACGAGTATCTAACACTTTTGCCGCAAGTTGTGTCAGTAAGATCACTAACGCAAATGCAGTTGCAGCAGGTGCAGGTTTAGCATCTAACAGTTGTCCCATATTCACTAAAGCAACGGTTAATGAGATAACGAATAAGTCGAGCATCGACCAACGGCCAATCCATTCAATAATGTGAAAACCAACCATTAATTTTCTTTTTGATACCGGCAAGTTAAAACTGATGGCGGTTAAATAAGTGGCTAAGCCAAAAATCTTAAGCCAAGGTACTAAAATACTGGCAGTAAAAACAATTACCGCTATCGGCAACATGCCTGTTTGCACTAAATGGCTAATACCACTAAAAATAGTATCCTTAGTGACCACCCCGCGGTTTGTCAGGAGGGTGATAGGGTAGATGTTAGCGACGATAAGTAAAATAGTGGCTGTAATCAATAAAGCCCAACTCTGCTGGATACTGGCATAATTACGATTGCTCAATTGGCTAAAACAGCGCTGGCAATGATTTTTGCTGGTTAAATTCAGCTTGCGACAGACAGGGCATAAACATAAGCCTAACTTTTGCCCTTGCAAAGAGGCTTGAGCTTTTTTTGGGGCTTCCTGGTTAATATTTACATGAGGCTCTTCACTTGCTGAGGATAGCTCATTAGCGGGATTCATTGGAGTTTTAGGCATCAACATAACTCCACATGTGCTCAAGTTTATATTCACGTTGTAAAAAAAGAATGATGACAAACAGCATGGTAAAACTGAATGTCCCCATACCAAAATAGACATCAGAAAAATCAGATAGTTGGAATGCAGATACCAAGAAGCTGATGACATAAATTTCTAGCATGGTCATTTGTGATATCAAACCATGATTTTTTAGCAATGTCGTATAAGTTCTTTGCCAAAATGAGCTGTGCAATTCTAATTTGACAATAACAACTTGCGCCAGTATCGACAATATTAATAATCCAGGGGCGATAACAGCCGCAACCATTACCGCTAAGCCTACGACCCAATATCCTTCGGCCCAAACCGTCATAGCAGCCTGCATTACGGTCGTGGTTCTGACACTGCCAAGAAAGTGAATTTCGAGTACTGGTAACAAATTAGCGGGAATGAAAATAATTAACGCGGCAACGCATAGCGCCAACATACCATTGATAGAGCAGTACGGTGAATCATAGAGAACAGTATGACAACGCGGACAAATAGCGCGAGAACTAGAGGGTAACGCTCGTTTTCTCACTGCCAAATCACATGATCGGCATAGTATTATAGAATCATGATCATCAAATTCATTCATGAAAAATTAATCTAATCCATAGTGAAAATCATTATCGGGTAGCTAAGAGGTAAACCTCTCAACTTTGCCTCATATTGGCAAATAAATGTGTCATTTGTTAAAAGAAACTCATTAATGTGTATTTGATAATATCAGAATAATCAGAACACTTGCATCATAAGTTAACTATGTGAGATTCTATGCACTGTATATAAAAACAGTGAGGATTACATCATGGCAGTGATAACCCAATTTGTCGTGGTCAGAGAAGGGGTGGAAAAGATGACATTTATATCGAAAAAAGAGGCTGATGCCTACGATAAGATGCTCGATATTTCCGATAACCTAGTGCCTTTTCTTATAAAGGCAGATCTTGGACTCGATGAAAATAAGTGCGAACAGTTGGCATTTTATCTCGCAAACAATAAAGATGAGCTTTCTAACTTGCTAAAAGGCGTAGTACAGGTTAAAAACGCTCCTGCAGTTAAAACCAAAAAGACTACGGCTAAAAATACCGCTGCAGAATAGCCGTATTTCAAACTTTTGAAGTAGATACCAGCTTAAGGAATGGAAATGAAAACCGAATTTTACCAAACATTAAATCGTCAAGCTCAAGCGTTACTTGAAGGCGAAGATGATTTGATTGCGGCAATGGCAAATTTTTCAGCGTTGTTAAATGACAACCTTGAGGATCTCAACTGGGCTGGTTTTTACATCAAGCGTGGTGAACAGCTCGTCCTTGGTCCTTTCCAAGGTAAAGTTGCGTGCACTCGAATTGATATGGGCAAAGGTGTTTGTGGCACCGCTGCTGCAGAAAATATCACCCAACGCATCGCCGACGTGCATCAATTTGATGGTCATATAGCATGCGATTCTGCCAGTAATTCCGAAATAGTCATTCCTGTAAGGCAGGGCAATGAAGTGGTGGCAGTGTTAGATATTGACAGTCCATTACTCAATCGTTTCGATCAAGATGATCAAATTGGCTTAGAAAACATGGTAAAAAGTTTCGAAACTTGCCTATTTGGTTAAATAGCGAACAAAATAGATTAAATCATGGTCGCATTCGCTGTCGCGGGCTTTATAATATGCCGCTAAACGCATTTGTGCTGGATTTACTGATGAGCGATGATTAAGCTGAGAGTAAGTTTGGTTAAATTGTTAAGGTTTGTTTCAATGACTTTAGCAAACTGGCGGATAGTGATATTTTGTACGTTGAGCCTTAACGGTAAGGTTTAACGAAAGATGAACGACTGCATGGCAAATTTCTGCCGCATAATCAGTCCCTTTATTAACGTGGAAGTAAAAATGGAATCAACAGACAAGTTGACCGACACCAACGCAATTTTAGCGTATTTATATGAAACCTTTCCTTTATGCTTTATTGCAGAAGGTGAAACTAAGCCATTAAAAATTGGTCTGTTTCAAGATTTGGCTGAACGGTTAGCTGATGATTCTAAAGTCAGTAAAACACAACTACGTGTAGCGCTTCGTCGTTACACCAGCAGCTGGCGCTATTTGAAAGGCGTTAAAGCGGGCGCTAAACGTATTGATCTTGACGGTAATGAATGTGCTGAATTAGAGCAAGAGCATATTGACCATGCTATTTTGACGCTCAAAGAGAGCCAAGATAAAGCCAAAGCAAAACGTCAAGCTTTAGCACCCAAAAAGCCGGCTAAGAAAGTGGCACCTAAACGCGCTCCAGCTGTCAAAAAAGAACGTCCAGCGCCAGTCGTTGCTCCTGTGATTCAACTTGTGCCAGCTAAGCTTGAAGATTTAAAACAAAAACAACGCGTTAATGTTAAGTTAGGTGCTACCCCAGTACCAGGTGTTGTGACTGATATTAATAAAGAAGATGTGCATGTTCAGTTAGATTCTGGCTTGTCCATCAAAGTACGTGCAGAGCACATACTATTATAGAAATTTAAGGAGTACTTGTTGATGCGAAAACTTACCTTGGCCGCGTCAATTGCCAGTTTATTTGTCGGCTTTTCGGCATGGGCAATTTCACCAACGATTCAAATCAGCGAGTTACCTAAACTAGCACAAGAGCCACAACATAAAGTGGCTAGCAAGCGAGTGACAACATTGTTCACTCGCTCGCATTATCATCGCTTTAATCTTGATAATGCATTTTCTGAACAAATATATTCCCGCTTTCTTGAGCAGCTTGATTATCGTCGAAATGTACTAACTGCGGCAGATATTGCGAGCTTTAGTCAGTATAAAGAACAGTTTGATAATATGGTCGAGTCTGGCGATATTAGCCCCGCCTTTGCTATGTATGAAGTTGTGCAACAACGTCGCTACGAACGTTTTGCTTATGCTTTATCTTTGCTCGATAAAGAGTTTGACTTTACCCAAGCAGGCGATGCTTATGAATTTGATCGCAAAGATGCACAATGGCCAAAAGATGAAGCTGAAGTTAATGAGCTTTGGCGTCAGCGGGTTAAGTATGATGCATTAAATCTCAAGTTGACTGGTAAAAAATGGCCTGAAATTGTTGAAGTGCTCGAGAAACGTTACAACAATGCCATTAAACGTTTAAGCCAAACCCAAAGCGAAGACGTATTTCAAACCGTAATGAATGCGTTTGCTCGCAGCGTTGAACCTCACACCAGTTACTTATCTCCACGTAATGCTGAACGTTTCCAAATGGAAATGAACCTAAGCTTAGAGGGCATTGGTGCTGTGTTGCAAATGGATGATGATTACACTGTTATCAAAAGTTTAGTGGCAGGAGGCCCTGCTGCCAACAGTGATAAATTATCGCCAGAAGATAAAATTGTTGGTGTTGGTCAAAAAGACGGTGGCATTGTTGATGTTATTGGCTGGCGTTTAGATGATGTGGTTGATTTGATCAAAGGTCCAAAGGGTAGCGAAGTTGTATTACAAATTTTACCCAAAAAAGGTGGCGCAAATGCTAAACCTTTTGAAGTGGTCATTACCCGTGACAAAATTCGTTTAGAAGATCGCGCAGCTACCTCAAAAGTAATTGAACCTAAAGAAGGTCAGTACGCCAATCGTAAAGTCGGTGTGATTCAAATCCCTGGATTTTACATGAATCTGTCGCAAGACGTGGCTAAAGAAATCGCTAAACTTGAAAAAGACAATGTTGAAGGCATTATTATTGACCTTCGTGGTAATGGTGGTGGGGCGTTAACTGAAGCCACATTATTGACCGGATTGTTTATTGATCAAGGGCCTGTTGTGCAAATTCGTGACGCCAATGGTGGTATTAATCAAAATCGTGATAATGATGGTATTAGTGCATACAGTGGTCCACTGACTGTGATGGTAGATCGTTACAGTGCATCTGCATCAGAGATTTTTGCTGCGGCTTTACAAGACTATGATCGCGCTTTGATTGTGGGTGAATCGACTTATGGTAAAGGCACGGTTCAGCAGCATAAAAGTTTAGGTCGAATTTATGACATGTATGAAAAACCAATTGGTCATGTTCAGTATACCATTGCCAAGTTTTACCGTATCAATGGTGGCAGCACACAACGTAAGGGTGTTACCCCAGATGTGCGCTTGCCTACTGCTTTAGAAGCGGGTGAATATGGTGAATCGGAAGAGAAAAATGCGCTTCCGTGGGATAAAGTTCCTGCTGCTCAATACACTACATTAGGCAATATTACACCTATGTTGATAAGTTCTCTTGATGTTAAACATCAAGCGCGGATCAGCAATGACGAAGAGTTTAGTTATATTTATCAAGATATAGCTGAATTCAAAAAGCATCACAATGACAAAACCATCTCGCTTGTTGAAAGTGAACGTCTTGCTTCTCGTGAAGATGATGACAAGCGTGCACTCGATCGAGAAAATGCCCGAAGAGAGCACGATGGTTTAGCAATTGTTAAGTCACTAGATGATATAGAAAAGACCGATGACAGTAAGTTACCGGATGCCTTTTTAGATGAAACGGCTTATATCACGCTTGATATGGCGGATGCAGAGAAATTGGCAAAAACAAACTCAAAGTGATTTTGTGTGACAGTTAACAAACGCGCTTAGGCGCGTTTTTTCTTAATAATAACAACCTCAGCTCTGGATATAAACGGTTGCAAACAGTCCTTCGCATCTCTAACTGCGTTGTGTCGACTTGCAGTAGGTTAACTGCGGTCGATTCGGCTTGTTAGTAAAATGACCTTTTTGAGGTGGAATAGGCAGCATATTGATATTTTATCCCATTTATCCAATCACTTAACCACGGCTGAAGTGAAATAAAAACAATACCAATTCGATAACGTTCCCACACAAGTTTAATCATATTGGCATGAGTACCATTGAAAAGGATCCTGTATGAACCAAGCGCAAGAGAAACACCTCAAAGATTATACTAAGCCTGCATTTACCATTTCTCATGTAGATTTAAACGTTATTCTTGATGGCAAGAATACCAAAGTAACGGCTGTTAGTAAGGTGATCCGTAATGGCCAACATCAGCATGATTTAGTGCTTGATGGTGAACAACTCTCTCTGAGCTCAGTCAAGCTTAATGGTACAACGGCAAACTATCGTCAACACGAAAGCCAATTAACGATCACCACTGAGCTAAATGAGTTTGAATTAGAGGTGGTTACTTTACTTGACCCTGAGGCAAATTCGAGTCTTGAAGGTCTTTACATGTCTGATGGTGCTTATTGCACGCAATGTGAAGCCGAAGGATTTCGTCGCATTACTTACTTTTTAGACAGACCCGATGTTTTGGCTATTTATACCGTACGTATTGAAGCCGATAAACATGCTTTTCCTTTTTTGTTAAGTAACGGTAATTTAATTGATAAAGGCGAGATGCCACGTTCTGGACGTCACTTTGTTAAGTGGCATGATCCATTTCCAAAACCAAGTTACTTATTTGCAGTTGTCGCTGGTGACTTTGATTTGCTTAATGACAGCTATACCACTCAGTCTGGTCGAGAGGTGACACTGCAAGTTTTTGTTGATAAAGGTAATTTACATAAAGCCGATCACGCGATGGCGTCATTGAAAAAATCGATGAAATGGGATGAAACCCGTTTTGGTCTTGAGTACGATCTCGACATCTATATGATTGTGGCAGTTGATTTTTTCAATATGGGAGCGATGGAAAATAAAGGTTTGAATGTGTTTAATACTAAATACGTTCTTGCTGATAAAGCCAGTGCTACTGACGAAGATTATCACGGCATTGAGTCAGTTGTTGGTCATGAGTACTTTCACAACTGGACGGGTAACCGAGTAACCTGTCGTGATTGGTTTCAACTGAGTTTAAAAGAAGGCTTAACCGTTTTTCGCGATCAAGAATTTAGTTCTGATGTGGGGTCTCGCGCTGTTAATCGTATCCAAGCCATTCGCGTGATGAAAAATCAACAGTTTGCTGAAGACACCGGTCCTATGTCTCATCCTATTCGTCCTGAAAGTGTGATTGAAATGAACAATTTCTACACAGTGACGGTTTATAACAAGGGTGCTGAAGTGATCCGCATGATGCACACTATTCTAGGTGAGGCCGGTTTTCAAGCGGGGATGAAGTGCTATTTCGAACGTCATGATGGTCAAGCTGTAACTTGCGATGATTTTGTTAATGCCATGCAAGATGCCAGCGGTAAAGACTTAACCTTATTCCGTCGTTGGTACAGCCAAGCGGGTACACCAGTCGTCACGGTCAAAGATCATTTCGATGCAGACAAGGGCGAATATCATTTAACTGTTACTCAGCAGGTGGTATCACAAGGTGTAAAGGGCCAAACACTGCATATACCTTTTAGTGTGGAGTTATTGGACCGAGCGGGACAGTCCATTGTCAATAAAGTACTTGATGTGACACAAGCCAGCCAAACATTTGTGTTTGATGGACTGGACAGTGCGCCTACAGCCTCCTTGCTTCAAGATTTTTCTGCACCGGTGAAACTCGTTTACGATTTTAGCATTGACCAGCTTGTTCATCTTATGCGCCATGCATCGAGTGAAGTTGCACGCTGGGAAGCATCGGTGCAATTAATCAGTCAAACCATCTGGGATAACGTTGCACAATTACAACAGCAACAAGTGATGATGATTGACACCAGGGTGATAGAAGCCTTTAGAGGTGTTATTTTAGATGCTAATCTTGATCAAGCTTTAGTCGCTGAAATTTTGTCTATCCCGAGTGCTTCAGCACTTATTGAGCAGGTAGATCATGTTGATTTAGATGCATTGGCAAAAGCCAGAGAATTTGTTGTTGAAGAACTCGCCTCTGCTTGCGAAGATGAGCTGTTAGTGTGTTATCGAGCGCTGATATTAATCGATAATCCAGCTGCCAGAGCATTTAAAAATATTGCCTTGTCATTATTATGCCAAGTCTCCGATACCCATGAATCGTTAGTTGAAAAACAATACTATTCAGCCAGAAATATGACCGACAGTTTAGGTGCTTTGAAAGCGGCCGCGATGGCAAAGTTAGCGTGTTTGCCTATGCTATTAAGTGACTTTGAGTCCACATGGAAATCAACCCCACTAGTAATGGATAAGTGGCTTACTTTACAAGCTTTAGTTAACAGTGACGATGTGATTGAACAGATTAAGACACTTACTAAACATAGCAGCTTTAGTTTCTCTAATCCTAATCGCATTCGGTCATTGATTGGAGCTTTTGCTGCGGCAAACACTTACCAATTTCATCGTGCTGATGGAGAAGGTTACCGTTATTTAACTAAAATTTTAGTTAAATTGAATAAATCTAATCCACAAGTTGCTTCGCGAATGATTACCCCATTAATTCAGTTTGCTAAATTTGACCAAGAACGTCAGCAATTAATGAAACAGTGTTTGGTCGAGTTAAAATCATTACCAGATTTGTCGAACGATTTATATGAGAAAGTGACTAAATCATTAGCTGAATAAAGTCTTAAATTACTATTTATCCAGTAGGATTAATCAGTCTGTTTAGTGTGTTAAAAAGGAGAGCTTGCTCTCCTTTTTATGGAGTGATTTATGGAGTTATTTTTTTCTCTTAACGTAAGTTATGAAGCTTTTTTGCCATATTACCAAGGGGTTGCAGAAAAAGTGCAAGTAAGGGACCACAAAGGTCGTGTATTGCACATCAATGGTAAGTATTTTAGACCTTATTTAACCCCTAATGGCATCCATGGCGAGTTTAAATTAGTCCTTTGCCCTGACGGGAATTTCAAATCCCTTAATAAATTATAGAGCATTTACTTCAAACGTTTGATTGATTAATCATGTGTGAAGTAGCAAGCTGTTAACATTTATAAGTACATGAAAATAAACTTTTTTCGTTAGTGGTTAAATGATTGTATTTTTATCGCCTGTGTTAATTCAAATATAGGCAGGTTTTATTTAGCCATTTTTACCCCGACATCGTTAATTTTCTTAAACATTTTCTTTTTTTTGACCTTGCTCAATATAGTTAAATGCTGTAACAATGGTGTTGCCTGTGGGCTAACAAGATGTTGGTTAAATTCCTATAACAACTAATCCAACAGGTTACGGAGATGAACTAAAATGAATATTGTTAAAAAAAGATTTAACAAGTCGGCTCTCGCTTTGGGGGTGGTGTCGGCATTATGTTTGGGAATGAGCACTTCAGCCTCAGCTGCTTCTTTTCAATGGGGTGATGTACGAGGTACGTTTGACTCTACTTGGACCGCAGGTGCCAGTTGGCGTGTGTCAGATAGAGACTGGAGTGGTCAAATTGGTAAGGTGAATCAGCCACAATTTGATTGGTCAGGTTACTCAGCATTTGGTGGCGCATTTGGTTCAACCAAATATACGTCAGCCGAAATTTGGGCTCAGCCTGGCTCATATTCAAGCAACAATGACTTAAGTAACTTATTGTATGCAAAAGGTGATACGACTTCAGAGATCGTTAAAGGTCTTCATGAGTTATCACTTAAGTATGAAAACTACGGTTTGTTTTTACGTGGTATGTATTTTTATGATCGCAAACTCAATGATGGTGACTATGGATTTAATGACCCATTAACCGGTAAAGAGTTCGATCCTTGTGCAGACAGCAAAGCATCAGAAGTGCAATGTAAAGACATTCGCTTATTGGATGCATTTGTCTATGCCAACTGGGATTTAAACGACGGCGCGAATCCATTAAGCGTTCGTGTCGGTAATCAAGTGGTTTCTTGGGGGGAAAGTACCCTAATTTCTCATGGTATTGCTGAAATCAATGCTGTTGACTTAAACATTCTCAATGCGCCAGGTGCTGAACTTAAAGAAGCATTCCGTCCACAAGGGATGGTTTGGGCATCGTTAGGGTTATCTGAAAACTTAAACCTAGAAGCTTTTTATCAATATGATTGGCAGCCTATTTGGGTACCAACGCCCGGTTCAAACTTTGCGACCAATGATTTTGCGGGTTTTGGCGGATACAACCAGAATGCGCAGTTAGGTTTCAACTCTAATCCAGATATGAACCAAGATTTCCTTATTTCTGAATACACACGTCTATACGAAGCTGCCGCAGCCAGTGGATTTAATTCTGCTTATGCCGCTTATATGACAGCGTATTCAACTAAAGCTGCCTTAGTTCAGGATGCTGCAGACCCAAGTAATGATGGCCAATTTGGTGTTAAGTTAGGATATTACTCTCCAGAACTTGGCGAAACTGAGTTTGGTTTTTATTACATGAATTACCATAGTCGTCGCCCACTTATCAGTGGAACAGCGTCTAATTTCACCACAGAGGCCATTGGTCGTGATTATGGTCGTTTAGCACAAAGCGGTGGCGTGATTGACCGTGATTTATTGCTGAGCATGGAAACCTTTACCAAGTCGCAAATTGTTTATCCTGAAGACATTCAGTTATATGGCTTCAGTTTTAACACTTTAGTGGGTGATACATCTGTTGCCGGTGAAATTTCTCACCGTGTAGATGAGCCATTACAAATTGATGATGTTGAATTACTTTTCTTAGCTATGCCTCAACAGCTAGCAAATGCAGGCATTCGTCCTGACTTAGATGGTATTTCACAAATGGATAATGTGGCGCCTGGCGAAACAGTTGATGGGTATATACTTACCGATACGACTCAAGCACAGATGACATTTACTCACCTATTTGGTCCAACACTTGGTTTAGACAACTTAACTATGCTTGCTGAAGTGGGTGGTGTGTGGATCCATGACATGCCTGGTTTTGACGAATTACGCTTAAATGGTCCAGGTACTGCGCGTTCTGGTGGCAATCCAGATATGCCTGGCATTATTGAAGCATTACATAATGGTCCAGAAACCAATCCATTCCCGACTGATTTTGCTTGGGGTTATCGTTTAGTGGCCAAAGCTGACTTTAACAACGTGTTTGCTGGTGTGAACATGTATCCAAGAGTAATTTTCTCTCATGACGTTGATGGCATTACGCCTGATCCAATGTTCCTGTTCACTGAAGGCAGAAAGTCTGTTGCTTTGGGTGTCAATTTTGATTATCAAAGTCGCTGGGGCGCAGATATTTCTTACAACAGCTTCTTTGGTGGTGTAGGAACAACAAATGCGATGACAGACAGAGATTATATTTCTTTCAACGTCAAGTATTCGATCTAAAAGGATAATTATAATGAAGAAACTGACGATATTATCGGCAGCAGTGATGATCGCACTAAGTGCACCTGCTGCGCTGGCGAAAGTATCACAAGCTGATGCAGATAAATTGGGTACAACATTAACCCCTCAAGGTGCAGAAAAAGCGGCAAATGCAGATGGTTCAATTCCTGCTTGGACTGGTGGTATCACCAAGCCTATCGCTGGTTACACCAAGGGTATGCATCATCCAGATCCGTTCCCAGATGACAAAAGCTTATTTACCATAACCAATGCAAATAAAGCCCAATATGCTGAGTTTTTAACTCCGGGTCAAAACAAACTATTTGAAGTCTATCCAGATACTTACAAAATGAATGTTTATCAGACTCGCCGTACAGCGGCTGTGCCTCAATATGTTTATGATGCAACTAAAGTCAATGCTGTTGGTGCTGAGTTAATTTCTGATGGTAATGGTATTAAAGGGGCCACAATTGGCGTTCCGTTTCCTATTCCTGCTAATGGCCTAGAAGTCATTTGGAATCATATCCTGCGTTTTCGCGGTGTAGATGTCGAAACGTATCGTAGCCAAGCTGCACCTATGGCGAATGGTTCTTATACTCTAGTTGAAAACTCTGAGGAAATTCGTTTCGAATATTCGCGTCCTGAAGTGACTTTAGAGAAACTTAAAGAAACCAACACCTTGTTTTACTTTAAGCAAGTTGTGACTCAACCAGCACGATTAGCCGGTACTGCATTGCTGGTTAAAGAAACCATGGACCAAGAGGCGCTTCCACGTCAAGCTTGGACCTATAACACAGGGCAACGTCGCGTTCGTAAAGCACCTAACGTCGCGTTTGATACTCCAGGTACTGTTTCTGATGGTCTAAGAACAACCGATGATTTCGATATGTTTAACGGTTCTCCAATGCGTTATAACTGGGAACTCGTAGGCAAAAAAGAAATTTATATTCCGTACAACGACTATCGATTACATTCAGACAAACTTAAGTATGACCAAATTTTAAAACCGGGTCATATCAACCCTGAATTTGTTCGCTATGAAAAACATCGTGTATGGGAAGTGAAGGCAACATTAAAAGAGGGCATGCGTCATACTTATAAAACTCGCGTGTTTTATATTGATGAAGATTCATGGCAAGTGGCAGTAACGGATATATATGACAACCGCGACGAGCTTTATCGTGTTGGTGTTGCTCATCTTATCAATTACTACGAAGTGCCTACGTTGTGGAGTACCTTAGAAGTATTCCATGACCTTCAATCACGCCGTTATTTAGCGATGGGTTTAGATAACGAAGGTCGTATGTATAATTTTGATGCATCACTTTCTGAAGCTAACTTCACACCAGACGCATTAAGACGTGCCGGTATTCGTTAATAGCCATAATAAAATGGGGCGCCTAGCGCCCCTATAAATTTTAAAGGAAGTTTGTATGACGTTTAGCATGCTTCGCAGTATTGTGGCGATTGGGATTAGTGCATGTTTATATACTGCTTCAGTAGATGCCCAACTCGATCCGCTTTCAGTTCAAATTCAACCCTTAGCTCAATCCTCTTTATTACTTGATATTGCCAATGCGGGCGACAAACTTGTTGCCGTCGGTCAACGTGGCAATGTGTTGATATTGGAAAATAATCAATGGCATCAAGTCGCCACTCCCGTTTTGTCCCAGTTAACCAAAGTGTTTTTTTTCGATGACAAACAAGGTTGGGCTGTCGGTCATGATGCCACGATTATTCACACACAAGATGGTGGTGAGACCTGGTCAGTGCAGATGCAATCAGCTGAAATTGAGAAGCCATTTTTAGATGTACGCTTCTACACTCCTGAAGATGGTATTGCGGTTGGGGCGTATGGATTATTTTATCGCACCGCTGATGGCGGTAAAACTTGGCAAGATGAGTTTCACCAAGAATTGCTCTTTGAAGATGATGTTGCTTATTTAAATGACCTTAAAGCAGAAGATGAAGCCTTGTATTTATCGGAGCGTGCGTCTTTATTACCTCACTTTAACCGTTTGATTCGTCTTGAAGATAAACGCTTATTATTGGTCGGTGAGCTTGGTATGGTGGCGGTATCTGATGATAATGGCCATACATTTACTAAAACCAATTTTGACTATGATGGCTCGATGTTCAATGCCATTTCGGTTGGTGATGATGTTTATGTAATGGGACTTCGTGGTCATGTATTTAAGTCAGATTTAAGTTTATCTGCATGGGAAGAAGTAGAACTACCGGTCCAATCATCAATCAATGGTGCACTTGTTACATCTAATAATGACCTATACCTAGTTGGTAATGCTGGAATTGTATTATCAGTTGATGATGGTAGAGCAACTATTGTTGCTAGGCGTCAAGGTGAAAACATTGTGGCTATTGCTAAAGACAGTAAAGGCCAATTATGGTTTGCCGGTTCTAAGGGACTGTTTCAGCTTGATTAACCTTTTGGTTAAATTGGACAATTAAAACAACAATAATAAGGCCGAAAAGATGTTAGAAAAACTGGTCAATGGATTTGAATCTCATTTATTTCGTAATCGAAAATGGGTCATAATTTCATTTATTTTTATTACTATTTTTTTAGGTTACCAAGCCAGCCAACTAAAAATGGATGCGGCTTTCAGTAAAAATATTCCTCTTAATCACTCTTATATGCAAACCTATACCAAGCATCAGAAAGACTTTGGTGGTGCCAACAGCATTATGGTTGCAGTTGAAGATACGAGCGGCAATATATTTAATCCGGAATTTTTTGATGCACTGAAAAATGTCCACGATCAATTATTCTTTATTCCTGGGGTAGAGCGTTCACAGGTTAAGTCACTTTTTTCGCCTTCAACGCGTTTTACCGAAGTCGTTGAAGATGGTTTTGCTGGCGGCCCAGTTATCCCTGCTGATTTCAGCAACGATGAGTATGGCCTTAAAGTGGTACGAGATAATATCGAAAAGGCTGGCATCGTAGGTCGTCTTATCGGTAATGATTATACTTCTGCCATGGTATCGGCCCAATTGATGGAGTTTGATCCGCAAACGGGTGAAGCCATTGATACAATTGCATTTGCCAATCAACTTGAGCAAGAGCTTCGCGGTAAGTTTGAAACCGATAAGATTAAAATTCATATCATTGGCTTTGCTAAAATGGCTGGTGATGTAGCAGAAGGCGCCAAAGGCGTACTGTTGTTTTTCTTAATCGCCATAGCCATTACTGCAGTGATGGTGTATCTATTTTCAAAATCGATAGTGCTGACTATTTTACCATTGATGTGTAGTTTGGTTGCGGTATTTTGGCAATTAGGCTTATTGACGGTTATCGGATTTGGCTTAGACCCAATGTCGATTTTGGTGCCATTTTTGGTATTTGCCATTGGTGTCAGTCACGGGGTACAGATGATCAATGCTGTGCGTCGTCGCGTGCTAGATGGCCAGACGACGAAAGCGGCATCTGCATCGGCTTTTCGCAGCTTGTTAGTGCCGGGCGGCGTTGCGTTACTATCTGATACAGTGGGTTTTTTAACCTTACTTTCGATTGATATTGGTATTATTCGAGAGCTGGCAATTTCTGCATCATTAGGTGTTGCAGTGATTATTCTCACTAATCTTATTTTGCTTCCTTTAGTGATTTCATATTTCGAATTGCCAACTAAGCAAGATAACCCACAGAAACGTCAACAAATAGAAAATATTTGGCGTTGGCTGTCTAAGTTTGCCACTCCGAAATATGCTGTAGTGGTATTGATTTCAACAGCAATCCTTTATGCCGTTGGTTTTCAGCAAGCGTCAAAAATGCAAATTGGTGATTTACAGGGTGGGGCGCCAGCGCTGCATCAGGACTCTCGCTATAACCAAGATACTTTCTTCATTACCAAACATTTCTCTATAACAACCGACGTTATGTCTGTGATTGTAGAAGCCACTCCTGAAGCTTGTACATATCATTCTGTGTTATCGCAGATAGATCAGTTTGAGTGGATGATGGCTAATACACCTGGGGTTGAGTCAACCGCGAGTTTGGCATCGATTGCCAAAAAAGTGAATGCCGGTTTTAACGAAGGTAACCCTAAGTGGGAGATTTTACCGCGCACCACAGCCAGTCTAGTTCAAGCCGTGGGTCAAGTTCCAACCACATCGGGTTTATTAAATAGCAACTGTTCTGTTATGCCGGTTTACTTGTTCTTAAAAGACCATAAAGCAGAAACCATTGAGGTGGTTGTTGATAAAGTTAAAGCTGTTGCTGCTGAGCTTAACTCCGACACGTTACAATTTAAGCTAGCTTCGGGTCCGGTTGGCGTTATGGCTGCAACCAATGAAGCTGTAAGTGAAGCTCAGCTGCCAATGATGTTGTACGTTTACGGTGCAGTGTTTGTCTTATGTTTAATTAGCTTTAAGTCACTCAAGGCAACGATAGCAGTGATTATCCCACTTTATGTGGTATCGACGTTAGCACAAGCCTTAATGACTTTGCTCGATATTGGTCTAGCAGTCAGTACCTTACCTGTTATCGCCTTAGGGGTGGGTATTGGTGTTGATTACGGGATTTATATCTTATCGACCATGTCCAACAAGCTCAGTAATGGCATGCCTGTGCAACAAGCGTATTTCGAAGCATTGGTTGAGCGTGGCAGTGCGGTGATATTTACCGGGCTAACTTTAGCGATTGGAGTGAGTACTTGGTTCTTCTCCGACCTGAAATTCCAAATGGATATGGGAATTTTGCTGACTTTCATGTTTTTAGTGAATATGTTGGGGGCAATTATTATTCTTCCCGCACTTTCAGCTATGTTTTGGAGAAAAAAGTAACTAAAACATGCAATTAAACAAAAAAGGGAGCTTAGCTCCCTTTTTTGTTTTGCATAGTTACTCTATGCAAACGACTTAAATGTCATTTTAAGTACCAATCTATGCTGTCGAGTGGATTTATAGAGGATGTACCACTAAAATTTTCCTCGATATAGCAGCAATTTAGTAATAAACTTTGCATCAGATCTCAATTATGAGTTTCTTTTGTTAAACTAAAAACAGTTATTTACGTGATACACACAAAATGACTCGGACCTACAGAATCAACAAGCCGAAGCATCCATATAATGATAAGAGCGCTGCCATAGACGCTTAAGGAATCTGCAACATGGCCTTGAAAGATGCAATGCCTTCAGTACTACTGGAAAATGTAGTCAATTTAATTCACACAAAAATCCCTCATTCTCAAGCCAAACAAGTTGAGCAATTTGCTAATTGCCTCTACGCCCATATGTCAAAAGACGATCTCAATGCTCGTAATGACAGTGATTTATATGGTGCCGTATTGAGCCTTTGGAATGCGCTGAATAAAACCGCGCAGGACGAAACTCACATCCGAGTGTTTAATCCTAGCCAAGCAAAACATGGCTGGCAGTCAACTCACAGCATTATTGAGATTATTCAACTTGATATGCCTTTTTTGGTTGACTCGCTCTCAATGGCGTTAAATCGAATGGGCATTACCGCTCATGTGATGTTGCATACGCCATTAGCGGTCGTGCGTGCTGCTAACAACAATGTCACTGATGTGTCATTTGTTAATGAAGCTACAGAAGGCAGCAATAATGTTGCGGTTTTCTTAGTCGAAATTGACAAGCAAAATAGTGATGCCGACATCAAGGCGATTGAGAAAGAGATTCAATCTGTCTTAGCGGATGTATCAGCATCGGTCAATGATTGGCAATTAATGTCAGACACATTAACCGATACCATTAAACAGTTACCTTCACGGCCATTTCCTGGTGAAAAAGCGGAACTTCAAGAGTCTGTTGATTTCTTAAACTACTTGAACAACCACCATTTCACTTTGCTCGGTTATCGCTATTATGATTTAAAACGCGTTGAAGGTGATGTTGAGCTTGTCCCTAATATTGAATCTAGCTTAGGACTAATGAACCGTTCAAAAACCTCACACAGTGAGCGCGGTTTGTTACTTTCAAGTTTATCTGATTCTGCCCGCAAAGAGGCATTAGATGAAAGCTTACTTGTTCTGACCAAAAGCTCTGCCAAAAGCCGTGTGCATCGTCCAGCTTACGTAGATTATATTGGCGTTAAACGCTTTGACAAAAAAGGCAACGTAATTGGTGAAGATCGCTTCATCGGTTTATATGCTTCTAATCTTTATAACCGTAGTCCACGCGAGATCCCATTGTTGGGTGAAAAAGTTCAGCGCATTCTTGATAACTCAGGTCTAGCGCCGCGCTCTCATGACTATAAAGCGTTAATGAACATCCTTGAAAACTTACCTCGTGATGAGCTAATCCAAGCTAAAGACCATGAGCTGTCTAATATCGCTTATGGCATATTGGAAATGCAAGATCGCGATAAGTTAAAGTTGTTTGTTCGTAAAGATGGCTATGGCCGCTTCTTATCGTGTTTAGTGTATGTGTCTAAAGACCGTTATAACACTAAGTTACGCCAAGATACTCAACGCATTCTAGCGCAACACTTCAAGAGCAATGAAGATGTTGAGTTCACAACGTATTTTTCTGAGTCTACTCTGGCTCGAACTCATTATATTATCAAAGTTGATAATAACAATATGGATGTTGATGTGGCCGCTATTGAAAAAAATCTTATCGAAGCCGCTCGTTCGTGGGATGATAAATTGCACACAGCGTTAAATAATACTGTCGGTGAACAAGCTGGTACAGGACTGACAAAACGTTATTTAAATGCTTTCCCACCTAGCTATAAAGATGATGTTCTTCCAAGCTCAGCTGTAGTTGATATGCAGCATCTAGAAGCATTGGATGATGAACATAAGTTAGGCATGTTATTTTATCAGCCACAAGAAACAGCATTAAACGACAATAAAGTGCGTTTAAAATTGTTCCATAAAGATGAGCCAATTCACTTGTCTGACGTATTACCAATGCTAGAAAACTTTGGTTTACGTGTGATCAACGAACGCCCATATGAAGTGAAAACTAATGATGGTGCTACGTTCTGGATCTTAGACTTCTTAATGACAGTGCAAGGCGCAGCGACAGAAAACCTTGCTGATAGTCAAGATCGTTTCCAAACAGCCTTATTACAAGTGTGGCAAAAGAAGTTAGAAGACGATGGCTTCAACCGTATGGTACTTTCAACGGGCTTAAGTGGCCGTGAAGTGTCTATTTTACGTGCATATGCTAAGTACATGCGCCAAATTGACGCTACATTCAGTCAGTCTTACATTGAAGAAACCTTTAGCCGCTATCCAAAACTTGCGGATTTATTGGTTAAGATGTTCATTCGTAAGTTCAATCCTAAGCTAAAGACACGCACCTTGAGTAAATTCCTCGAGCAAGTGAATATTCAGCTTGATGACGTTTCAAGTTTAGATGATGACCGAATTATTCGACGTTATTTAGATTTAATTAATGCCACGTTGCGTACTAACTTCTATCAAACTGCGATTGGCGGCAAATCAAAGGATTATATCTCGTTTAAATTTGCACCGAGCTTAATTCCAGAAATGCCTAAGCCGATGCCTAAGTTTGAGATCTTTGTGTATTCACCTCGTGTTGAAGGTGTCCATCTACGTGGCGGTAAAGTGGCTCGTGGTGGTTTACGCTGGTCAGATCGTCGTGAAGATTTCCGTACTGAAGTGTTAGGCTTAGTAAAAGCACAACAAGTTAAAAACACCGTGATTGTGCCTGTAGGTGCAAAAGGTGGATTTGTGTGTAAGCAACTGCCAACAGAGGGTGGTCGTGAGGCTTTATTCACCGAAGGGCAAGAGTGTTACCGTATCTTTATTCGCGCATTATTAGACATTTCTGACAATATAATTAACGGTGAAGTTGTTCCGCCTGCAGATGTTGTCCGTCATGATGAAGACGATCCTTATTTAGTGGTTGCAGCCGACAAAGGCACCGCGACTTTCTCAGATATCGCTAACGCAATTGCGATCGAATACAACTTCTGGTTAGGCGATGCGTTTGCCTCTGGTGGTAGTAATGGTTATGACCACAAGAAAATGGGGATTACCGCACGTGGTGCTTGGGAATCGGTTAAACGCCATTTCCGTGAAATTGGTGTAGATTGCCAAACCACTCCATTTAGCTGTGTGGCGATTGGTGATATGGCGGGTGATGTATTTGGTAACGGTATGTTGTTATCTGAGCAAACTCAATTGGTTGCTGCATTTAACCATATGCATATCTTTATCGACCCAACGCCAAAAATTGCCGAAAGCTATGCTGAACGTCAGCGTTTGTTTGTCTTGCCACGCTCAAGCTGGGAAGATTATAACGCGAAACTGATTTCTAAAGGCGGCGGGATCTTCTTACGCTCTGCCAAGTCAATTAAATTGACCCCAGAAATTAAGCAGATGTTAGCGACTGATAAAGACACCATGAACCCAACCGAACTGATGAAAGAACTACTGAAAATGCCAGTAGACTTGATTTGGAATGGTGGTATCGGGACTTATGTTAAGTCGAGCAAAGAATCTCATGCTGAAGTTGGCGATCGTGCTAATGACACTTTACGCGTTAACGGTAAAGAAATTCGCGCCAAAATTATTGGTGAAGGCGGTAACTTAGGTTGTACCCAATTAGGCCGTATTGAATACTGCGCTAATGGTGGCCGTATGAACACCGACTTTGTTGATAACGTTGGTGGTGTTGATTGCTCAGACAACGAAGTTAACATTAAAATTTTCTTGAATACCTTGGTGGCAGAAGGCGAGTTAACGGTTAAACAACGTAACCGTCTACTTGAAGACATGACAGACCAAGTTAGCGAGATTGTCATTCAAGACTGTAAAGATCAGACTCGTACTATCTCTGTGACTCAAGTCGATGGCGTGTCGCAGTTGAAAGAGCAGATTCGTTTTATTCAATATCTTGAAAAAGACGGCAAGCTTGATCGCGCGCTTGAGTTTTTACCTACTGATGACGATTTAGCTGAACGGTTAGCCAATGGACGAGCGTTAACTCGCCCTGAAATATCGGTATTAGTTGCGTACGCTAAAATGGTATTGAAAGAGCAATTAGTGACCCCTGAAATCACTGAAGATGCATTTTTAAGTAAATTGCTAGTGGCTTATTTCCCTAAAAAGCTTCAAGCAAAATATGCTAGTAAAATGACCGCTCATCCTCTTCGCGGTGAAATTATTGCTACATCATTGGCCAATGAATTAGTTAATGATATGGGCTTTAATTTTGTACAACGTATGCAAGATGAGACCGGTGCAACAGTTGCTGAAGCCGCCATTTGTTACACTATGGCCCGAGAAATCTTTGGCCTTGATGACTTAACCACTTCAATTACTGATTTAAGTGGCGTCATCCCTGCAGTGGTGCAGGGTGAAATGTTGCATCAATTACGTCGCAGTATGCGTCGCGCGTGTCGTTGGTTTATCCGCCATCGTAATCGTGCTCATGATATTGACCAAACTATTGCGTTCTTTAAGCCAGTGTTTGAACAGCTTAAAGCCAATGTTGACCAATACATGATCGATGCTGAAGTGAAAGTAATTTCTGCTGAGATTGCTGCGCTAACCACCGAAAATGTTCCTCAAGCTGTTGCACAAGTTGTGGCTAAAATGAGTACATTATTCTCAGCGTTAGACATTGCACAAATTGCTCAAATCGAGAACAAGTCAGTTGAACTGGTATCTGAAACTTACTTTAAACTCGGTGCCAAAGTTGAGTTACATTGGTTCTTAGAACAAATCAGTGCTCAACCTGTTGCTAACCATTGGCAAGCACTTGCCCGTGCAGCATTCAGAGAAGAACTTGATTGGCAGCAACGTGCATTAAGTTCTGCTGTATTACGTACTTGTACCGAGACTTGTGATGCAGATAGTGTGATTAATCAGTGGATTGAACAAAATAAGCCTTTACTCGAAAGATGGTATCACATGCTAGCGGATTTCAAGGTTTCTCAAACCCATGAATTTGCGAAGTTCTCAGTCGCCTTACGAGAACTGAACTTACTGATTTTACATTGCGTAGGTCAGAAGTAGTTTTTATAATGTGAATAAGCCCTGGCGATTGCTGGGGCTTTTTTTAGGTCTAGGAGAAAACATGTTTTACAAACTTGCACAGAAAGTAATGTTTCAGATGGACCCTGAGTTAGCTCATAATCTAGCGATTGGTAGCTTGAAAATTACCGGAAATAACCCATTAAACTGTTTCTATCGTCAACAGGTTAAATCCGCTCCTGTAACCTGTATGGGTCTGACGTTTCCTAATCCTGTTGGCTTAGCAGCGGGATTAGATAAAGACGGCGAGTCAATTGATGCTTTTCATGCGATGGGGTTTGGCCATGTTGAAGTCGGAACCGTAACACCACGCCCGCAACCGGGTAACGATCAACCAAGATTGTTTCGATTAAAACCTGCTAAAGGGATTATTAATCGGATGGGTTTTAACAATAAAGGTGTGGATAATCTGGTTCGTAATTTAATGGCCAAAAAGTCTGACATTATGGTTGGTGTGAATATAGGTAAAAACAAAGATACTCCAGTAGAGCAGGGTAAGGATGACTACTTGATCTGCATGGATAAAGTGTACCCATACGCCAGTTATATTGCGGTGAATATCTCTTCACCAAACACCCCAGGTTTACGTTCAATGCAATACGGTGAGTTACTTGACGACTTACTCAGTTCAATTAAAGCGAAACAAACAGAATTAACCGCTAAACACGGCAAATATGTCCCGGTTGCGCTCAAGATTGCGCCTGATTTAAGTTCAGACGAGATTAAAGCGATTGCGGATTCGTTACTGAGTAATCAGTTTGATGGTGTGATTGCGACTAATACAACATTAAGCCGAGATACTGTTACTGGTTTAAAACATGCCGAAGAAATGGGCGGTTTAAGCGGTAAGCCTTTGACTGATTTATCGACTCAAGTGATCAAACAATTAGCGATCTGTTTGCAAGGTAAGATCCCGATCATTGGTGTTGGTGGGATCAATAGTGCCGCAGATGCGATAGCTAAGTTTGATGCAGGCTCAACTATGGTGCAGATATACTCAGGTTTTATTTATCAAGGACCTAAATTAGTTGATCAGATCGCAAAGGCATATTGTTCAAAATAGCGCCTAAAACAGCTTTGTATTGATCAAAAATCATGCCGCGATCGAAGTTTTGATCGTTCGATCGCGCTAACACTCTGAAATTTATGTTATAATTTATAATTAAATTTTGATATTGAGTGAAAAATCATCTAATATATACGCGTGTTCAATATTTAGGTGTAAATAGTCATGTTATTAATGCCAAATAAGGACTGGCATTGGGAATACAATGAAAGCTTGAAGCAATTAAGTATTTCGTTGGGTTCTGAGATGGAGTTCTTAACGCCATATAAGACAAAATTGTTAATTCCAGATGCTCTTAAGGCAGCTGAATTTAACCTTGAACACGCCAAATTTTACATTAAAATGCTCGAAACCCTTCCTAAAGTGTTGCATATCTCCGATGCAGGTATTGTACAAACTGCACTGAACGCAACTGCCGCGCATTTTTTATTACAATCACAAATGCCTAAATCTTGGTTTTTTGACGTCAGTGATGAGTGTGTTTATTGTGATGTGGGTAAGTTGTTTCAGCTCAACTGCGGTTACTCTAAAGTATTGGCATTAGTTATTGCAAATGGCTTACAAGCAGCAACTGTGATGATTTTGTCACAATACTGTCAGCTATCTGAAAATAAATCATTAGCACAATTTGATATCATAAAAGTGATGCATAATCGTTTACATCCACTGCGTAAAGCTAAGCAAGTTGTCGCTGCATAAAAGAGTTGAATAGATAAGACACTCGAATCAATTTGTTCACTAGCTAGCATGTGCGGTTAGCGTATAAAAATAGTTCGAGTCTACTTCTATTGATAAACTTGCTAAAGTTTAATCCGCATGTATTATTCAAATCGCTATTTTATCAGGCGCGTCCGCCTCAATATTAAGCATTCATCGCTTATTCAGCCCTTTATTTGGCCTGTTATTCGAGCCGATTTTTAATCAACAATACTTAATCTAGTGCAATGGAATGACTCTAAGGCATAAATTACTGACTCTTATTAGTCGGTTTAAGTGCTGGTAACAAGACGATTAACCAAATCAAACCGTAAACAGCAAATCCAACCATCATCCACTGCGCCATACTGACAGACAACCATGACCAAGGTGAGTCGCTACACATGCCTGTCGGTGAAAAGACGGAAGGTAACCAAGTGTCTAACGGCATAAAGCTTGGGAACTCAGGATAAAAGGAACACGTTTCAAATGGTGATGGATTAACTTGCATCTGGTTTAGCTCATATGCTAATTTAAATCCCCAAATAGCTGATACTCCCCAGCTAACGATTCCGACCAAACGTAAAAACCACACTTTGGGTTGTAGTATACCCACAAGCCCAGTCAATATAAGACCCAATACCGCTACACGAATGTAAATACACATCACACACGGAGCGAGATCCATTCCATATTGAAAAAAGAGTGCCGCCAACTCTAGTCCTATGGCGGAGAATAACAATAAACCCCAAGAAAGACGGCTATGACTAAACTGCTGTAATGGTGACAATGTCGGATTCCTAAGTGTGCGAAGAGATAAAAAAACACCCTCAAATGAGGGTGTTTAAACAAACTATAGTGACTTTAAAATAATTTATCAGCTAAGTCCATTAAGCTGATGTAATTAATGTCCCATTGCCGCGCCACTTAAGTCTTTAGCTGAGTGGTGAATAATTAATTGGCTCTCATATAATGTGTTAGTCATGTCGGTTAAGAAACCTGCCTCAATCGCCATTACCCCCACAATCGATAGCACGATAGTATAGGGTAGTGCCATCCACACCATGCGGCCATAAGACAAGCGAATAAGTGGCGCAATAGCAGATGTTAACAAGAATAAGAATGCCGCTTGACCGTTTGGTGTCGCAACCGAAGGTAGGTTAGTACCGGTATTAATTGCTACAGCTAGTAAGTCAAATTGGTCTCGAGTAATTTGGCCACTCATTAACGCAGATTTTACTTCATTAATGTAGACTGTACCCACAAACACGTTATCACTCACCATAGACAGTAAGCCGTTAGCAATGTAGAAAATAACTAACTGCATATTGCCTTCATAACTCAATGCCCATTGGATCACTGGAGCGAATAAATCTTGATCAATGATGACACCTACGATGGCAAAAAATACAGCAAGTAACGCAGTGAAAGGCAACGCTTCTTCGAATGCTTTACCTAATGAATGTTCGTCTGTGATGCCATTAAATGCTGTAGCTAAGATGATGACAGATAATCCAATCAAGCCAACAGAAGCTAAATGAAGTGCTAAACCGGCAATTAACCACACACCAATAAGAGCCTGAACGACGAGTTTCATTTTATCTTGGTTGGTTCTGTGTGAGTCTTCATGAGCAGCGTAATCAGATAAGATCCTATGAACCGCATCTGGTAATTGGGCTCCATAACCAAATACTTTGAATTTCTCGACAAGAAAACACGTTAATATACCAGCAATCAATACTGGCATAGTCACTGGTGCCATACGTAAGAAAAACTCACCAAATTGCCAATGGGCCTGCGCCGCAATGATTAAGTTTTGCGGTTCACCCACCATAGTACATACGCCACCCAGTGCAGTACCGATACCTGAGTGCATTAATAAATTACGTAAAAATGCCCGAAACGATTCTAATTCGTCATCATTTAATTGTCCGCTAGACTCAGACGTATGGTCGTGACCGTTACTATCACTAAAACTCTTACCCGATGCGACTTTGTGGTAGATAGAGTAAAAACCGACGGCAACAGCAATGATCACCGCAATCACGGTTAAGGCATCTAAGAAGGCTGATAAAAAAGCTGATGCAGTACAAAACATCAAAGACACGATAATTTTTGAGCGTACTTTAGTGATCATTTTGGTAAATACAAACAGCAATAGCTGTTTCATAAAGTAAATACCAGCGACCATAAATACCAATAAGAGCAATACTTCTAAATTAGCTTCTATTTCATGTAGCACTTGTGAGGGCGAAGTCATTCCTATGATGACGGCTTGAATGGCTAAAAGACCACCCGGTTGCAGTGGATAACATTTTAATGCCATAGCTAAAGTGAAAATAAATTCCACCACTAGCACCCATCCAGCGACAAAAGGATTTACATAGAAAAAGAGCAGGGGGTTGATGACTAAAAATGCCAAAATTGCGTATTTGTACCATTTAGGTGAATTACCTAAAAAGTTAACAAACAGCGCCTGACTTTTGGTTGCCTGCATAGCAGCCTCTCCGATATTGTGATTGTTACAGTATTGGTACCATTTTTGATGCTAGCAACACATTATTATTTTCAACAGAACTGGGAGAATAGAAGCAACTTCATATTAAAAACTTGATGGATATCAACTTTTCATTAATTTGCGCCAAATAACCTATCGAGGCAAATTGAACATTACCGTCTATTTATTGTTGTGAAATTATAGTGTCTTGATATAGCAAACAATGTGTTAGCCTACATAATTATGCGGCAAACTCGATATGGCTCTTGTATTTTCGCTGCTAGTGTAGCTCAAACAAAATTGAATTGTAATGTCGTTATTTGCTCCCAAAAATACTACATTACATCAACAAGCTAGCTACATGAGTATATACTAAACTTGTGTTATTTTATCGATAAAATTGCTATAGGTTTATGATTTTAGTAATTTAATGTGAATAGTATCTGATTATTGAAGTTGTAATGGCTCATAGTAGGTTAAAAAATAGTCGTAATGAGCGTCCTGAATAAACAATGGTTTTTATTTTCCACCGCTCTGGTATGATCAGTGCAATAGTTTCGCCATTGTTTAGCAATAGGATATGAAGGCTGATGATCATCAATGCCAAAGGGCCAGCGAGTTTTGCCGAGAAATATATTGTTCGTTCCATTTGGGAAAATAAATTTCCACCCGGATCAATTTTACCTGCGGAACGTGAGCTCTCAGAACTTATCGGTGTCACTCGTACGACGTTAAGAGAAGTTCTGCAGCGTCTTGCTCGAGATGGTTGGTTGAAAATTCAGCATGGTAAACCTACCCAAGTGAACAACTTTTGGGAAACCTCTAGTTTAAATATTTTAGAAACCATTGCTGATTTGAACCCTGATGGTTTTCCATTACTCGTCGATCAACTCATGGCTGCTCGTGGTAACGTAAGCAACATTTATTTTCGTGCATCCATTCGCCACAATCCTGAAAAAGTGGTTGAAGTCTTGGCCGACATTCACAGTTTAGAAAATAACGCTGAAGCCTATGCTGCATTTGATTATAAGTTGCATCACACATTAGCATTTGCATCGGGTAACCCATTATATGTATTGATTTTAAATGGCTTTAAAGGCCTTTATAATCGTGTGGGTCGTTATTATTTTTCCAGCCAAGAAGCCCGTGAATTAACCCTAAGCTTTTATCTTAAGCTGGAAAAACTCGCCCAAGCTAAAAATTATATTGATGTACCAGCATTGATGCGAGCCAATGGTATTGAAAGTGGCAAAATGTGGCAAAAGCTGCGTGATGACCTGCCTGCTGAAATGGGCCATGATAATACTTAATTTACAGTGATGAGTTGAGCATTTATCGTTAAATGAGAATACCGATTTATTTACCTCGGATATTGAATCTCAATTTGAAAAGCCAATCAAGTCGATTGGCTTTTTTTATGCTGTCGCTTCAGGACAGCTTGATAATACCCTCACAATATCTACATCGTCTACTTGCTCTAAGCTGACATTGAAACCCCATAGCCGATGTAAATGCTTCAACATCTCTTGATGGTTATCTGCAAGTGGGATGCTGTCATAGGGGATGTAGCGTAAGGTGATAGAACGATCGCCATTCACTTGCACTTGTTGCACCTGAATATTGGGTTCTATATTGGATAAATTATATTGTTGTGACAGAGTGTTGCGGATATCTTGATAACCTTGTTCATCATGAATGGCCGAAATGGAAAGTTGGCTACGTTTTTCATCATCTAAAATAGCAAATAATTTAAAATCACGGATCACTTTTGGTGATAAATATTGGCTAATAAAACTCTCATCTTTAAAGTGCTTCATCGCAAAGTGAACCGTTTCAAGCCAATCGCTGCCGGCAATGTCGGGAAACCACTTTTTATCTTCATCGGTTGGTGTTTGGCAAATTCGTTTTATATCGACAAACATTGCAAAACCTAAGGCATAAGGGTTTATGCCATTATAGTAAGGGCTATTGTAGGCAGGTTGCGCAACCACAGCAGTATGATTTTGCAAAAACTCCATCATAAAACGGTCAGTGACTTTACCATTATCGTATAAATGATTGAGTATGGTGTAATGCCAAAATGTCGCCCAACCTTCATTCATCACTTGAGTTTGTTTTTGTGGATAAAAATATTGCGCCATTTTACGAACAATTCGGACTAATTCACGTTGCCATGAAGCCAGTAATGGGGCATTTTTTTCAATAAAATATAAAATGTTTTCTTGGGGCTCACTTGGGAAAATAGTACTTGTTTCTGGCGTTTCTTTTTGTGGTGATGTTGGCAGAGTTCGCCACAAGTCATTGACTTGGCTCTGTAAATAATCTTCACGTTGCTGCTGTTTTTCTTGCTCTTGCTTCAGTGACACTTCTGCTGGACGTTTATAGCGGTCAACACCGTAATTCATCAATGCATGACAAGAGTCGAGAATTAACTCAACTTGTTCAACCCCATAACGTAACTCACATTCGCGGATATAATTTTTAGCAAAGACTAAATAATCGATAATCGAGCTGGCATCGGTCCAAGTATCGAATAAATAGTTATTTTTAAAAAAACTATTATGACCATAACAAGCGTGCGCCATGACTAATGCTTGCATGGTAATGGTATTTTCTTCCATTAAATAGGCAATACATGGGTTTGAATTAATCACAATTTCGTATGCCAAGCCCATCTGGCCACGCTTATAGCCTTGCTCTGTTTGGATAAATCGCTTGCCAAATGACCAGTGGGTATAACCAATGGGCATACCAATGCCAGCATAGGCATCCATCATTTGTTCAGCAGTAATAATTTCAATTTGATTTGGGTAAGTTTCAAGTTTAAAAAATGTCGCTGCATTTTCAATTTCATGTTGATATTGTTGCAGTAAGTCAAATGTCCACTCGGGTCCATCATCTAATGGGCTACGTTTTATATTCACCATGATCACCCCCTACATAGCTTGTTTTTTAAAGAGTTCACGAAATACTGGGTATATGTCTTCTACGTGGGTAATATTCTGTACTGCAATGTTGTCAAATTGCTGTTGCAGTTTCTCATATTGGTGCCATAACGTCTGATGAGCGCGATGGGTTATTTCTATGTAACTAAAATAGCGAACCTTTGGCAAAATATGTTTTGCTAAAATGTCATAGCAGGCAGGCGAGTCATCGGCCCAATTATCACCGTCAGAGGCTTGAGCGGCATAAATATTCCATTCATTTTCTGGGTAGCGTGCTTGCTGTATTTCATGCATTAGCTTTAATGCACTTGATACGATAGTCCCGCCAGTTTCTTGTGAGTAAAAAAACTCATGTTCGTCGACTTCTTTAGCCTGTGTATGATGGCGAATATACACCACCTCAAGATTTTGATAACTGCGCGTCAGGAAGAGGTAAAGTAATATATAGAAACGCTTAGCCATATCTTTGGTTTCTTGATCCATTGATCCAGATACATCCATCAGACAAAACATTACCGCTTGGCTAGAAGGGATTTCACGTTTGGCATAGTTGTTAAAGCGCAAATCAAAAGTATCGATAAAAGGTACTTTTGCGATTTGCTGCTTGAGTAATAATATCTGTTCCTTTATGGCTAAAATTCTTTCTGCTTGAGCACCTGGCGTGTCCTCCAGCATGACAAGTTCGGCTTCCAATGCCTGTAGCGCTTTCTTTTTGCCACCGCTCATGGCAATTCGTCTCGCCAAAGATGAACGCAACGATCTGACAATATTAATGTTAGCGGGCACGCCATCATTGGTAAATCCCGCACGATAGGTTTGATATTCAACTAATTTATTTAGCTGATTTTTTTGTAAATTAGGCAGTTCGAGATCGTCGAACAGTAACTCTAGATATTCGTCTTTTGAGATCGTAAATACAAAATCATCATCACCGTCACCGCTATTTGATGCATCACCTTGCCCAGAACCGCCTTGGCCAGATTTAGGTCGTTGAACTTGGTCACCGCGATTAAATTGATCATTCCCAGGGTGTACTCTGTCCCTTCTGCCACCTTGACCTTGTCTGAAAACTGGTTCACTAAGGTCTCGAGTCGGAATGCTAATCTGTTCACCTTTATCAATATCAGTAACACTGCGACGAGTGACTGCTTCTCCGACAGCTTTTTTGATTTGTTTTTTATAGCGCTCAATAAAACGCTGCCGATTGACGGTGCTTTTTCCTTTTGCATTGAGTCGTCTATCAATAAAATTTGCCATACGCCTCTCCCAAGTCTAATTCATGGCAAAGTCAACAAGGGCTGACTCTGCCAACCTGGCGTTTTACGATGATTTGCGCACTCGTAAATACCATTCTGACAATAATCTGACTTGTTTTTTGGTGTAGCCTTTTTCCATCATACGATTAACAAAATCGTCATGCTTACGCTGATCGTCATTGGATGTTTTGCCGTTAAATGAAATCACTGGCAGTAAATCCTCAGTGTTAGAAAACATTTTTTTCTCTATCACAACGCGTAATTTTTCATAACTGGTCCACAAAGGATTATTGCCTTCATTGTTGGCGCGAGCTCGCAGAACAAAGTTAACAATCTCATTACGGAAGTCTTTTGGATTACTAATTCCAGCAGGTTTTTCTATTTTTTCCAGTTCTGCATTGAGTGCCCCACGATCGAACAGCTGTCCTGTTTCGGGATCTCGATATTCTTGATCTTGAATCCAAAAATCGGCATAAGTAACATAGCGGTCAAAAATATTTTGGCCGTATTCTGAATAGGACTCAAGGTAAGCGGTTTGTATTTCCTTGCCAATAAATTCAACATACTTAGGGATTAAATAACCTTTAAGGAACTCTAAATATTTTTCACTTACTTCATTCGGAAATTGTTCTTGTTCAATTTGTTTTTCGAGTACATAAAATAAGTGCACTGGATTTGCGGCTATTTCTGCACTGTCAAAGTTAAACACTCTAGATAGAATTTTAAAGGCAAAGCGGGTGGATAGTCCTTGCATTCCTTCATCTACGCCAGCGTAGTCACGGTATTCTTGGTAGGACTTTGCTTTTGGGTCGGTATCTTTTAAGCTTTCACCGTTGTATACACGCATCTTGGAATAAATAGATGAGTTATCCGGTGCTTTTAAGCGAGAGAGCACACTAAATTGTGCCAAGGTTTCTAAGGTGCCTGGGGCACAAGATGCGTTTGATAATTCTGAATTGGCTAAAAGTTTTTGGTAGATCGCCATTTCTTCAGAAACCCTCAAGCAGTAGGGCACTTTGACGATATAGACGCGATCTAAAAATGCTTCATTGTTTTTATTATTTCTAAACGTTGACCATTCTGATTCATTCGAATGGGCTAAAATAATGCCGTTGTACGGTAGTGCTGATAAGCCCTCTGTACTGTTGTAATTACCTTCCTGGGTTGCAGTCAATAATGGATGTAATACCTTAATTGGTGCCTTAAACATTTCGACAAATTCCATTAAGCCTTGGTTTGCTCTGCATAATGCACCTGAGTAGGCATAGGCATCAGCATCATCTTGTGAGAAATGCTCTAATTGACGAATATCGACTTTACCGACTAAAGCTGAAATATCTTGGTTGTTTTCATCACCGGGTTCTGTTTTAGCAATGCCGATTTGGTCTAGCACCGATGGATACACTTTTACTACTTTGAACTTTGAAATATCGCCACCGTATTGGTGTAAACGTTTTACTGCCCATGGAGACATGATTGTTTTGATATAACGACTGGGGATCTGGTATTCATTGTTCAGTAACTGACTGTCTTCTTCGGGATCAAACAAGCAAAAAGGATGGTCGTTAACCGGACTACGAACCCCATCAGCACTTAGTATGTAAATAGGCACATGCTGCATAAGTACCTTGAGTTTTTCGGCAATGGACGATTTACCGCCACCAACAGGACCGAGAAGATACAAAATTTGTTTTGATTCTTCTAAGCCTTGAGCAGAATGCTTTAAATAAGCCACAATCTGTTCAATCGCGTCCTCCATACCATAAAAGTCTTTGAATGCTGGATAGCTTGCAATAACACGATTAGAAAAAATACGGCTTAAGACAGGATTTTTTGCTGTGTCGATAATCTGTGGTTCACCAATGGCCATTAATAAGCGTTCGGCAGCAGATACATAGGCACTTTTGTCTTGTTTACAAATATCAAGAAATTGCTCCAAGGTATATTCTTCGTCGCGTTTTTGTTGATATCGTTGTTGATAATGCTCAAAAATACCCATAATAACCCCCTCAAAACATGCAGTTGTATTACGTAAAACGCCTCTGTGGCTAACGCAATGGTTTGACTATATTACTGGACCAATTAGCGCAATATTAGGCTTTACGAGTAAAGTGTAGGACAGGGTAAATGACTTGGCGAAGTTTTAATGGAAAATAAATTAAATAAAAACAAAGACAAACAGTAGCATTTGCAATAGTTGCAAAAATAGAAGTGTGATGTGAGTCATACTTTGTGGCAAGAAAAGATTTAAAAAAAGGAGCCAAAAGGCTCCTTTAGTTTTTTGCAGCTAATGAAGATTAAGCAGCAAAGTTCTTGTTAACAAATTCCCAGTTAACAAGTTGCCAGAAGTGCGCTAAATACTCTGGACGTGCGTTACGGTAATCAACGTAGTAAGCATGTTCCCATACGTCTACAGTTAATAAAATAGTCACTGATTCATCTGTTAACGGTGTAGCAGCATTACTGGTGTTAACAATGGCTAATGAACCGTCAGCTTTTTTAACTAACCAAGTCCAAGCACTACCGAAGTTGTTGACTGCAGAATCGGTAAATTTAGCTTTGAATTCTTCAAAAGAACCAAAAGATGCATTGATAGCAGCAGCGATATCGCCAGTTGCTTCACCGCCAGCGTTAGGCGCTAAACAGTTCCAGTAAAAAGTGTGGTTCCAAACTTGAGCGGCGTTGTTGAACATACCACCAGTTGAAGTTTTAACAACTTCTTCTAGCGTCTTGTTAGCAAATTCAGTTCCTTCAACTAAACCGTTTAGTTTTACCACGTAAGTGTTGTGATGCTTACCATAATGGAACTCAATGGTTTCTTGAGAAATGTGTGGTTCAAGTGCGTTCTTTGCATAAGGTAAAGCTGGTAGTTCGAAAGCCATTAGTATCTCTCCATGGATTCAGGTTATCGTTTTGTTTACCAATCAGGTAACATTGCTCTACTTCTATTGTACTGATTATTTTTGTGATGTGAATCATTGTTTGGGAATTATCTGGATTGCTGTAGCTATTTAATGGATTTTAGATAAACCCTACAAACTGTGGCATTTTGTTCTTTGTCTAGGTGTCGTACAATAGTCGTTATGTGTTCATTCGTCGTACTTAGGAAATCCAATGGAAACTGTAGAAAAGATTAAACAGCAAATTAGCGAAAACCCAATTATTGTGTACATGAAAGGTTCACCTAAGCTACCAAGCTGTGGATTTTCATCTCAAGTTGCTCAAGTGATGATCAATTGTGGTGAACAATTTGCCTTCGTAGATATTTTACAGCACCCAGATATTCGTGCTGAACTACCAAAATTTGCTAACTGGCCAACATTCCCACAGCTATGGGTTGAAGGCGAGTTGATTGGTGGTTGTGACATCATCACTGAAATGTTCCAAAAAGGTGAACTTCAGCCAATCATTAAAGCGACTGCTGATAAATTCCGCACCGAAGACGCTGCAGAGTAATGAGTATTGATTGAGTGTTTAATGCACTGATTAAAAAGCCCCAATCGCAATTTGCGATTGGGGCTTTTTTATAGCGCCTTACTGATTAAGCAGCTTCTATGTTAAAGAGGTTATGCCTCAGTTGGTGGCTTTTTTATCGCTGGTAAAATCAAGTTCATCAAAATAGCCACAATCCCGCATAAGCTGATACCGGTTAAGCTAAATGAGCCAATGCCAAATGCCATGCCACCAATACCGAACACTAACGTTACCCCAACAATACTGAGATTACGGGGTTCAGACAAATCGACTTGATGACGAATTAGGGTGTTTAATCCCACTGCGGCAATTGAGCCAAAGAGTAGGCACATTATGCCACCCATGACGGGAACGGGAATTGTTTGCATCATGGCGCCCAGTTTGCCAACAAAAGCTAAGGTAATTGCGGTAATCGCTGTCCACGTCATAATGCGAGGGTCAAAACTTTTAGTGAGTGTCACCGCGCCAGTTACTTCACTGTATGTGGTGTTAGGTGGACCACCCAATGCTGCTGCAGCAATCGTGGCAATACCGTCACCAGTCAGGGTGCGATGTAAGCCAGGCTTTTTAAAATAATCTTTACCTGTCACATTTGAAATAGCCAAAATATCACCAATGTGTTCAACGGCAGGCGCAATGGCCACTGGGATCATAAATAAAATAGCTTGCCAGTTAAACTCTGGGGCAACAAAGTTTGGCATAGCTAACCAAGCGGCTTCACTTACGGGCGTAAAATCAACAACACCAAAGGCTAAGCTAGTGCCATAGCCGACTAAAATACCGGCCAGAATAGGCATTAAACGAACTAATCCTTTAGCAAAAATCGCCACGATTATGGTAGTCGTTAAGGCTGAAAGAGAAATTATTAGGGCAATATTGGGCTCAACGATGACTAAGCTACCATCACCACTTTTACCTAATGCCATATTGACAGCGACTGGCGCTAAGCCTAAACCGATGATCATAATTACTGGGCCGACAACCACAGGGGGTAACAGGGTATGAATAAATCCTGTGCCGCGCAGTTTTACCGTTAGCCCAAGTAGCATGTAAACTGCGCCAGCAGCCATTAAACCACCCATGGTGGCTGGAATACCCCATGTTTGCACGCCATATAAAATGGGGGCGATAAAGGCAAAGGAAGAAGCGAGAAATACAGGAACTTGGCGTTTAGTGACTAATTGAAACAGAAGGGTACCGAAACCGGCTGTAAATAAGGCGACACTGGTATCTAAACCCGTCAATAACGGCATTAGTACAAGCGCACCAAAAGCGACAAATAACATTTGTGCGCCCTGTAGCGGAATTAACACGCGTTTCATATTGTTCTCCATCAGTATTTAGAAAGTTAGCGTGTGCTCAAACGGCGCGAATTGTCACATAAAAGCTATCATATGCATAACAACTTTGAGGACGCTGTAGCGATTAATGTTATTTGATATGGCTACAATATAGGGTCAATTTGGCAGTAGTAAAAAAGAGTTTTCGTTATCCATTACTCGATAGAATTTTATTATGATATAATTTGTTCACTTATATTTGCTGCGTTTATGTTATCTGATGCTGAAAAAACTAATTAATCTCATTGTGTTACCGATAATTGCATTAACCTCTATTGCGACTGTGTATGCTGCTGAAGTCGGCAAGTTAGATGAAGCCGATATTGCGGTGAGTTCACGTGCAAATGATGTTAAAGATAATGCGCTAAAAGAGGCATTAGCTGCTGTTTTCTTGAAAAATTCTGGTTTACCTAGTGTGGTGCTTCACCCCCTAGTTAAAGCTCAAATTAATGCTCCTGAGGTCATTTTGACTCAATATGGTTATTATGAGTCAAATGGTGAGTTGATGCTCAAAGCCAGTTTTGACCATCAGCGGGTGATTTCAACATTACGCGAAGCCGGTTTACCTGTTTGGGGGAGCCAGCGGCCATTAACCTTGTTGTGGATATCCGTTGATGAAAATAATCAGCAAACTATTTTAGCTGATGATTCGGCCACAGATATACGTACTGATTTAGCCCAAGAGTCTAATAATAAAGGCATTCCATTATTGTTGCCTATTATGGATTTAGATGATGTTATGCAAGTGAGCATTACTGATGTGCGTGGTATGTTTACCGATGTATTAGCCAAAGCATCAACCCGTTACCAAGCTGATTACTTTGCTGTTGCCAATATTGATACCCAAGGTAGCAACCTACATTACAGCATTAAGTTATTCGATAAAAACAGAACTAATGGTGTGTTGGTGGCTTTAATTTCTCAACAAGGTGATGCCACCGATTATCAACAAGCAACCAAAAGTATGATGAGTATTCTGGCGGATTATTATATTAGTCAATATGCTATTGCTTCTACAGGCGGTGACCTTACAACACAAGTCAGATTTACCGGATTAAATAATATGACTCAAGTGGTGAATGTTGAACGTTACCTTCGTCAGCTTAGTGCCGTTAAGTCGATAACATTAAGCCAGTTTAAGGGCGATTCTGCCACTTATACTATTGACTTGTTTAGTAATTTAGATGATTTGCAGCGGTTGCTTAATATTGATAGCCGCTTATCACAATTAGATACTGTGGGCAGTGTCGATTCATTTTATGAGTCAACTACTGACAACACTAAACCTAAGTTGATTTATCAATGGTTGGGTCAATAAGTATGATCAATCGGTGCGCTATACTGCTTTATCGTATAGCGTGAAATGCTGTATCTGAGGCATCTTTATGTTGAGGCTTATTGCCTATATTCGCATAATGGACTCACTCAGGTATAATGATGTTAGTTCGTTTATGATTTTGAGACCTATCTGAGTGACACAAAACTCACCAAGACAATTATCTTTACCCGTTTATTTACCTGACGATGAAACTTTTCAGAGTTATTACCCCGCTTCGGGTAATGACGAGTTGATCCAAAAACTTCAAGCCAGTGCTGAGGGATCCTTGGCTTCTTCTTTATATCTTTATGGTCCCGAAAAGTCAGGCAGAACACATTTAATGCATGCTGCTTGCGCACATGCTAACGACTTAGACCGCCGTACTTTGTATATCCCACTTGGCATTCACGCAAGTATTTCTCCGGCCTTGTTTGAGGGCCTAGAATCGCTTGACTTGATTTGTATTGACGATGTTGAAGCGATAGCGGGTCACCCTGTATGGGAAGAAGCCATTTTTCATTTGTATAATCGTATTGCAGAGCAACAAGATTGTCGTTTGATTGTGAGCGGTAAAGCCTCACCTTCAGAAACGGGTTTTTTACTGCCCGATTTGGTTTCTCGAATGCAGTGGGGACTCATATATCAACTGCAACCTATGGCTGATGATGAAAAACTGCTTGCATTACAACGCCGTGCGGCAATGCGTGGCTTGCAGTTATCTGATGAAGTAGGGCGTTTTTTACTCACACGTATGGCTCGTGATTTACGCACCTTGTTTGATGTGCTCGATAAACTCGATAAAGCCTCTATGGTACATCAGCGAAAACTGACTATTCCCTTTATAAAAGAGATGCTTAGGCTATAATTCCTTATAAAAATTATCGTTGTCAGTCTATCCTATTAGATAAACAAAAACGCCAAATGAATTCATTTGGCGTTTTTGTTTAGTGAGTTAATAACTTATTGCTGCAGATGATCATTGCCACTAAATTGTAATGGTCGAGAGTCAACAGCATTTTGTTCAGCTTGAGATGAGACTTTCTGTGATGATTTTGATGGATCAGTTGTTAGCACTAAATTTTGTGCCCAACTCAGACCTTTAATTAACGCTACAGGTGCGGGCAAACCATCCATCACTTGTGTTACCCCTATTGCAGGTAACATTTGGCTCACAACATAGCTAGCACGATCATATAACTCAGGTTGGCCGATACGGCCGCGCTGACCCCATTCAACCACAATGGTTGAACTTGTGGCAACTTCTGGTTTGTCAGTAATCGCGATATCACGCAAAATACCATATCGATGGCTCATCATCACTTCTTCAAATAGCATCGCTGCATCTTCTCGTGTTGATGAATAAGCATAGTCATCGTTGGCAAGATCGTTGGCAAAAAATTGTGCGACGTCACTTGGTGTATAAGCTTTTTGGGTATTATTTGCTGACTCGCCAGCGTAATTAACGTTTGCAAGACCATACATCTCAGTACTGGTTAATGGGTAGCGGATGTTGAGTTGATCAGAGGTCATCGCATTAGCCTCATAACGACGTTGATATTCTTCTTTTAAGGTTGGACCTTGAATATTGGCATGTATGCTTTGTGGGTAATAATCATTTGCATGAGCAAGTTCGTGATATAAGAGCCTGGCTAGATTAGAAGACATATTCTCCATGGTACGGTTAGTACGATTGCCTATTTCTATATATTGACCAGCATAATCGTTGTTTTTGACATAACGATATGGCGAGAGATAATTAAGCTCTTCACCAAAGTTGCTACGATAATCAGGCGTTTCATTAATCGTATCTCGCTGTGCTGAAGTTAGCCACAGGTATTCAGGGTCTAAATATATTGCTCCTATATAACCAGCATAAAAGGCCGGTCTAATATCGTAACTGATGACGATAGCAGTCACTGATTGCAGCAATTCTACAAAATCATTGTGAGTTTGTGCACGTAAATAGGCTTCAAAGTTTGCTGCCATCCAGTCGTGTGAAACGAGTACTCTGTCCATAATAGTATCAATCGGGTCTGGCTCAGCATCTTGGCTAATGAAGGGCAGCACATTAACAATATTGCATGGCTCAACGAATTGATTCGAGTAAACACAAGAGGCCAGTTGGTTAGCATAAGGTGAGTCAGGCTTGTAAGCGTGCGTTCGTGCAACGGGGTAACTGAAGTAGGCGTCCGCTGGGGCCGCTTTTTCTTTGGTTACGAGTAAATTGACGTCATCACTGATCGTTTGGCCATCAAATGAGGCTGTGGCTTTAAGACTGAAGAGTTGATCGGTATCGACATTTGGCGCAACAAACAGTGGCCTAGTAATGTCACTTAAATCCACGTTAGTAAAGGCTTTATTATTATCACTAGGATACATGCACCAGCTAATATTTTCAGGTACTTGGCCGTTAATATTCTGTATACGTAAACTCGCATCAGTTCTATTGACCATTTGATGATCGCTGTTAATACGTAAAATATTGTCACCTGAATCGGCAGTAATGGATACCGTTTCTTCAATACTGATGTTATCGCCAGAGACAGTCACCTTAAAAGCGTAATCTTGGTTACTTGTCGGTGTGAATGCTAAAACTTGGCTATTGACTGCTGTTAGTTCAAGGCTTGGTCCTGAAATCTGCTGCCACAAAAATGTTTTACCAATACTGTCTTGTTGATTGAGATTGGCAATAATGCTACCGGGTTTGTCTTTGGCATAATGGTGTTCAACAATAAAAGTCAGTTGAGAGTTTGTGTCGGCAATAGAGTAAGTGATATTTTCACTGCAAATTTCGAAAGCGGATGAGGTAGGCGTACCTTGATCGTTATTGTTTGAATCTCCTCCGCATGCGCTAACTAACATGGCACAGGCTAAAAGGCTGTAGGGCCCTAATTTTCGCGATAACGTCATTAAACCACTCCATGATTATTTTGTTGTTATTAAAAAACACACTATGCAACATCTTGTTAACGAATAAATGTAGCATGCTGTCTTGTTTAAATGCAATCAACAAAAAAGCGCCCGAAAGCGCTTAGATAAACAACAAAAATGAAGGTGGTTTATTGTTGCTCAGACTTTTTCTTTAGCCCTAATCCTAGCTCTCTACCTCGCTTGCGGGCATAAAATGGAAAAGTGATTAATAGAATGCCAATCAGTACTGATTCAATCACCGCAAATACAAACGCATCGGTAGTGATGTAAGCCAGGGTTAAGCCATGCAATAAATACACACACAGAATAAAGCTGGCCCATGCATAAGTATAAGGATTACCAGTTAAAATACCTTTTAGCGGAAATAATAAAGGTACAATCCATATTAAGCTGAACCCTAGCGAATAGGTGCCATTGATGCCTTGTTGAATAAACCAACCGCTAAGCAGTAGGAGTAACGCAAGGTAACCGATTCGGCTTAGTTGAAACAAGGTTTGGGAAGTCATTATGGTACTCGTTACAGAATAGACAAAACATTTTCAGGAGGACGGCCAATAGCAGCTTTGTTGTTGGCTAGCACAATTGGGCGTTCAATTAACTTAGGTGTTGCTACCATAGCAGCAATAAGGTGCGCTTCTGATAAGGATGCATCTGCTAAGTATTGGCTTTTATATTCATCTTCTTTGGTTCGCATTAGCTGGCGCGCCGTTAAACCCAGAAGCTGTAATATGGTCTGTATTTCCGTGGCGGATAGCGGCGTCTTTAAATATTCAACGACTGTGATATCGGCGTTATTAGCCTGCAGTAATGCTAAGGTTTCACGGCTTTTTGAGCAGCGCGGGTTATGGTAAATAATTGTTTTTGCAGTTGTCATGTTTAGAGTCCGTCATTAAAAAATGGCAAACAATAAATTCATTTATTGTTTGCCATCATTCTATCAAAGAATGGCTTGTAAGGTTAAATTATTGCGGCTACTTTAACGCCTCCATTTCCCTATCAGCTTGTCTAAATTGTCTTATTCTTGCTTCAATTCTTGCCAGTTGTAAGGTTTTACCATCTGAATAGCGATAAGCATAGTTGAGTTGGTCAATCGCTCCCTTGTAGTTAGCTGATAAGGCCATAAATTCAGCATTACTGTAATACTCGAGGGCTTTGTTATCTAACTTGCGGTACGCATCAGCCATAATTTGATAAGGCAGCATATTCTGCTTATCGAAAAATATCAGTTCCTCTAAAAGCGGAATGGCTTTTTGGGGCTGATCAGCCTGCACATAAATATTGGCTAAGTTAGTATTGATCACCTGTGAAGTTGGTTTTATTTTCCGTTGCGCTTCTAATAATGCGATGGCATTTGTATAGTCTTTTTTCTGATCTAATAAATCTGTTTTGGTATCGATATAAAACAAATTATTGTCATCTTGTTTAAGCAAGTCATCAATGATGACCTCAGCTTGATCAAATTTCTGTAAACGGAAAAGTGCCAGCGCTTTGCCGTAGAGAGCAGCCTCTTTAAAAGTATATTCATTCTTTTTGAGTTGTTGTTCAAATAAAGATAATGCCGCATCGTCACTTAAACTTGAAAAACGCACTTGGATACGCGCTTTGGCTAATTGAAAGTTAAGGCTGTTAGGTACATATCGTTTAGCGTATTGAGCCGCACGGTTACGGGCTTCTGTAATTCGAGACTCTGGTAATGGATGCGTCAGTAACATTTGTGGTGGGGTGGTGGTAAAACGATAACGAATAGCCAGCTGACCGAAAAATGTGGCGGCAGCATTGGGATCGAACCCTGCATCAACAAGAGTTTGCATGCCAATACGGTCGGCCTCTTGCTCATTTGAGCGGGTATAGTTAATTTTTGCTTGTGTTGATAGTGCTTGGGTTGTCGCTAGTGCAGCCATACCTGCTTGAGGGGCTGCTATGGTTAATAAAATAGCGCCTAACATACCCACAATCGTAGCCGTAGAACTTTTCTCTTGTGCTTCAAGTGAGCGCGCAAGATGACGTTGAGTTACGTGAGTAATTTCGTGTGCAAGTACTGATGCCAATTCACTTTCGTTGTCAGCATTTAAAAATAAGCCTGTATGAACGCCAACATGACCACCGAAAAATGCAAATGCGTTAATTTCATCATTGCGCAGTAAAAAGAAATAAAACGGTGTTTTGACTCCGGTAGCATTAGCAACCAGCTTATTGCCCAGTTCTGATAAATACTGACTTAGCACCGGATCACTTAATACGGGGGCAGAAGAACGAATAACCCGCATGTATGCGTCACCGTAAACGGTTTCTTTTTCTAAACTAAAGGTATTAACTGCAGCCGTACCCAGATCTGGAAGATCATTATTGGCAAAACTGTGGCCAATACTGGCGGCAAATAGTACGCTAATTGCGCTCGCGGCCAGTGTTTTTGAAAAGGTCGATAATGATAATTTGCTCAAGCGAAACCTTTAATGATGATTGAATTGAAAATTTAAGCTTAACCAACAAGTTTGCTTAAGTTACATTGCTTGTGGTTTATTGTTCAAGCTAGGATAATAGCCCTAGATTGTTTAAAGCAAGTTGATAATGATTTTAATTGATTTAACACCTTATGTTTGTCCCTATCCTTTGGTAAAAGTAAAACTTTTACTGAGGCACATGGATGTAGATGAAAAATTACATGTACTGTTATCAGACCCCGGTTCACGCCGAGATGTTCCCTTGTTGATAAAAAAAATGGGTTTTGATATTGAAATCATTGCTGATCAACCGCACTGTTTATCATTTATCATCACCAAAACAAATTGAAATTGTATATATAAGGTTCTTCAATGCTGGAATTTTTAACTGATTGGTGCAAAACCCGTTTTAGTGACCCGCAAGCCATCACCTTAGTGTTTATCATTGTGGGAATTGGTTTGGCATTATACTTTGGTTCTGGTCTGCTTGCGCCATTGCTCGTTGCTTTGGTACTAGCCTTTTTACTTGAATGGCCAGTAGCACAAATGTCGCGATTGGGAATAAGCAGAACGATGGCGGCATCAATCGTCTTGGTGGTGTTTTTAGGCTTAATGATTATTTTGATGTTTGGTTTAGTGCCCAGTATATGGCGCCAAGGGGTGTCATTGGTAACTGATTTACCTTCTATGATCGATAAGGGTATGTTACTGGTTAGAGAATTTAGTGCCGATTACCCTCAATTTATCAGTGCTCCGCAGCTTGATTCAATGATGGAAGAAATCAAAAAGATGCTCGATACGCAGCATATTATTGATTTAGGTAAACAAATTCTTGGTTATTCAGCGTCATTACTGGTGTTAATGGTGTACGCCATTTTAGTACCATTGTTGGTATTTTTCTTTTTGAAAGATAAAGATTATTTGATAAATGGTAGTAAACGATTTTTCCCCACTAACCGCGGTTTAGCGCGAAAAGTGTGGTTTGAAATGGATCAGCAAATTTTTAACTATATTCGCGGCAAAGTAATTGAAATTGTTATTGTTGGCGTAGCCAGTTATATTTTCTTTGCGATTATGGGACTAAGTTATTCTGCGTTACTTGGCGTGTTGACCGGATTATCTGTGTTGATCCCTTATGTCGGGGCAACATTGGTGACCTTACCGATTGCGTTAGTGGCATTTTTCCAATGGGGCTTTAGTGCTGAATTTGGTTATTTAATGTTAGGTTATGGCATTATTCAGGCGTTGGACGGTAATGTTTTGGTACCGTTATTGTTCTCTGATGCCGTTGATTTACATCCGGTAATGATCATTGCGGCTGTATTAGTCTTCGGTGGCTTATGGGGGGTATGGGGCGTGTTCTTCGCAATACCGCTGGCATCATTAGTTAAAGCGGTCATCAATGCCTGGCCCAATAACCAACAGCAACAACGAGTCTCGTTCGACAGTGAATAATCCCTGAAGATCCTCAATTTAGTGAGAAAAAAAGCTAACCCGTTATGGTGTTAGCTTTTTTTATGGACTAAGTACGCTGTGCTGATCAACGATGAAAATAGCAGTATGCGGTGCAGGAAAACCGCGCTTAGATGACGTTATTGTATTCGCACTATAGGGGCTTATCTTTACTGTCTATATCGTCTTCGCTAGAAGGTTGTTGATTAAGTTTATCAGTTGCTTGTTGTGAGCTGTCTTTAGGTGCAGTTTTATCGGCGCTGTCTTTTTGTGCTCCAAACTGAGGCATCTTAAATTTGGCTGAATATTTTAATACTGCAATATTACTCGCGATAATCCCGATGACTAAAATAATAATTAGCCATACTTCATAACCTTCTAAACTCATGGAAAACTCCTGTTTAACCTTAGTATTTATCGCCTTATTGCTTTAGTACTCAGACTAGATTAACACATGTTAGTTAGTCGACAGCTAAGCGCAATTCGCATTTGCGAATATCTTCAGGGGTATCAACTTCTGGTGAGTCAAATGCGCTGATAGCAATTTTAATTTTATGGCCGTATTCAAGAGCGCGAAGCTGCTCTAATTTTTCCAGATCTTCAAGTCTACCTAAAGGTAACTTAGAAAAGGCATTCACAAAACGTTTTGTGTAAGCATAAACACCTAAGTGCTTATAGACAGGGTAGTCGTTGGTATCACGGCCAAAAGGAATCCGAGCCCGTGAGAAATACAGTGCATTATAGTCATTATCAAAGACCATTTTAACGTGCATTGGGTCATCTAGTTCTCTTTTATCGACAATTTCAAATCCTAACGTCGCCATTTCAAACTCACCAGGATGACGTTCAAATAGGCTAATGATTTGCTCAATTGAGATAGGATCAATCAGTGGCTGATCACCTTGTAAATTAATCACTAAATCGTCATCGCTAAGACCGAGTTGCTCAATAGCATCATTAATACGATCGGTTCCAGAAGCAGCTTCAGGGCTAGTCATAACAACTTTACCGCCAAAAGATTCTACCGCCTGTTTAATGCGGTCATCATCAGTGGCAACATAAATATTATCGACACCTTTGGCTAAAGAAGCACGTTCGTAAACATGTTGGATCATGGGTTTACCATTAATCGGGGCCAGCGGCTTGCCCGGGAAACGGCTTGAACCATAACGTGCCGGGATTAATAGAGTAACGTTCATTAATATGACCTATTTGTGTAGTGATTATGGTGTAGACAATAAATAAAAGGGCTCATAAGAGCCCTTTATGATTGAATCTATCGTGTATTATATACGACGGAACAACTTAGTCAGCATTTCGTCGGTAACTTTTTCTTCCCAGCCTTTACCATACACGTTGTCCCAAAGTGGGCCCATGCTCTTGGTCACAGCAACCATCTTAGCGATAGTCTCATTCGGTAAGTCTTTACAGATGTTTTTAGGTAAAGTGATGTTATGAATTTTCATCATTTTACGGAATTCAGTTACGCCTTCTGGGTAGAATTCTTCTAACACATCAAAAGCTAAACAGTTACCAATGCCGTGATGATAGCCCAGCACATAACCTAAGCCGTAAGACACCGCATGACATGCCCCCACTTGACTATAAGCAATGCTCATACCGCCCATATAAGATGCCATCATTAGCTTGTCATCTTTTTCTGCGTGGTCGTCTAAGAACACCTGACGGCATAAATCCATCGATTTTTCAGCGAATGCTTTAGCGAACTCATTTAAATAAGTCCCCTGTAATGATTCAACACAATGGATAAAGCAATCCATACCAGTATAGAACCATTGATCAGTAGGCACTCCGGCAATAAGTTCAGAGTCCATAATGATTTGATCAAATACAGTGTAGTCCGAGTTTAGTCCGAGTTTACGCACCGGGCCGCACAATACTGCTGTACGTGATGCTTCAGCACCCGTACCAGAGACTGTTGGAATACCAATATGGTGCACAGCAGGATTTTTAATTAAATCCCAACCTTGGTATTCTGAAGAACTGCCTGGGTTAGTTAGCATTAACGATACCGCTTTAGCTAAATCCATGGTTGAACCGCCACCTAGACCGACTACGCTTACAGGCAATGTCGTGTTGAAGGCTTTAACTTGAGCCGTTAATCCATCAACTTGTTCGGTGGTGGGCTCTTCATCTACGTTTACGTAAATCAGTAAGTCGTGCGCTTTAGTTGGGACGCGGTCAGCCAGTGGCTTACCTTGGTGAACATCATCAACTAAAAAGACCACAAAATCGTTAGCTTCTTTGCGTTCTTGACCTAGTACAACATCAAGTTGCACGAATGAGCCACGGCCGAAAATCATTTTTGGTACGCATTTAAAATTTTTAAAACTCATTACAACAGTCTCCATTGAGATAAGTACTGTAAAAAGTGCTCTGAGCCATTACAGGCTCAGAGGTGTTTAGACTAGGCAAAAGCACGTTTGATGTTTTCAATACGCTCAGCAATTTGCTCATCTGTCCAAGATAACTTGATCAGCATAGAAATTGTGCGGCTCATGATAGCGTCAGACTTAGGTGTCAGCACCTTAGTATAATCTGGGCGATCAGCAATTAGCATGATCGGTAACGCCGCCGGTGCTTTGAGTTCTTGGATGTGCTTCCAGTTTTTAAGGTAATGCCAGTTGTTAACATACCAGTAAAAACAGCCATCAACTTTGTTGGCAGCCAGCTTTTGGTTAATTTCTTGGGTACGCGCTTCTGTTGGCATCATAAATGTTAAGAAGCCAGCAGAATCGCCTTCAGGATCAGGAATTTCACGGAAAGTGATTTCTGCAATAGAAGCCATAGCATCTTTGATGGTTTTTTTGTTTTTACGCTGAATGGCAATGATTTTATCAAGCTTACGTAATTGCGCTAAACCCATGGCTGCATTCATTTCAGAAATACGGAAATTCAACCCCATAATAGGATGTGATTCTGCACCACGATCACTGCCGACGTGGTCATGACCATGGTCAGAAAACATGTGCGAATGGTTATAAATATCGCTGTTGTTAGTGACAATTGCGCCACCTTCACCACAGGTGATGGTTTTGACTGAGTCAAAAGAGTAACAACCCACATCACCAATTGTACCTAATGCTTGACCTTTATAACTGCCGCCGATAGCTTGACATGCGTCTTCTAAAATCACTAAGTTGTGCTTCTTACACACGGCTTTGATTTCGTCCATTTTCGCCATAGAGCCGCACATATGAACAAGGTTTATTGCCTTGGTTCGTGGTGTGATAACGGCTTCAATGCCCTCTGGAGATAAACATAATGTTTCGTCAATTTCAGCAAAAATAGGCACAGCACCGGCCATAAACACGGCTTCAACAGAGGCGACAAAGGTAAATGGAGGCACAATAACTTCATCACCAGCACCAACGCCTGCTGCTGCCATTGCAGTTTGTAATGCAGCAGTACCACTTGATACTAAATGAGCGTGTTTTACGTTCATCTTTTCGCAAAGTAGTTGCTCCATGTCGCGGGTTTTCCAGCGATCATTGCGCATATGGTCGAAGTTATAACGGAAGGTAAAACCGTTCTCCATTACATCAGCAACTTCCTGCTTTTCCTCAGGACCAAATAATTCAAAACCAGGCATGGAAATCATCTCCTAAAAATTCTGCGCATAGTAGCGCTAAATAAACGGCTTGATTATAACGTTCTTCAGTAGTGGTTCGCGACTTTTATTGCATATTTTTAATAACAATAAACAAAGGCCTGCTAAATAACAGGCCAATTAAAACAGCAGATGAAGATAGATTAAACAGTTATGCTAGATTTTGCCCATTAACACGGCCATTTGTACGGTCAATGGTCACGTCTAAATCAGTAAGCAATCCGTTATCAATCCCATAAATCCAACCGTGTATTGCGACTTCTTGACCACGATCCCAGGCTTCTTGAACGATATTAGTCGATACCACATTTGACACTTGTTCGATGACATTAAGCTCACACAGACGATCAAAACGTTGTTGCTCAGTCATTGATTCAAGGTCGTCTTGATGAATACGGTATATGTCGCGTAAATGACCAAGCCAATTGTCAATTAAACCTAATCGTTCTTTATTCATTGCAGCCCTAACACCACCGCAGCCGTAATGACCAACAACCATTATGTGCTTTACTTTCAGCACATCAACAGCATATTGCAATACAGATAAGCAATTTAAATCAGTGTGAATAACCATGTTAGCAATGTTACGGTGAACAAATACTTCACCGGGCAGGAGGTCGATAATTTGGTTTGATGGCACACGGCTATCTGAGCATCCAATCCACAAGTACTCTGGGTTTTGCTGCTTTGCCAGTTGAGCAAAAAAGGTAGGATCTTCTCTACTGATCCGTTCTGCCCAACGGCGATTATTATCAAATAATGGTTTAAGAAGTTTCATTGATGCTCGAATTAGGTCGTTTTTAAACCTGTAAGTCATTACAGGCTATATGTCATTTTGTTACGAGTATATCAGCAATGCCTATCGATCTGGTCTATCCATTGATGTGATTAATTAAAATTAACTTTACTCAAAAAATCAATAAGATGCTGATTGAAAATGGCTGGCTTTTCGATGTTAGCAAAATGACCCGCTTGTTCAATGTGCAATAATTGACTGCCATCGATAGAATCATGCATTAAATAACTTTCCAATGCGGTACGCAAATAGCCACTTAAGCCAACTGCGATTAATGTGGGTAAAGTCAGTAACTCAACATATTCTAAGGTATCGCGTTTAAAGATAGCCATGTTGGCCATGTTAAGTAATACCGCAAGTTGTGCGCTTGAATAAGTGGTTAGTTGTGTATTGAATTGCGCCACTACAGTACTAAGGTTAGCATCTTGTTGACTCAAATGCTGGATCTCTTTACTGAAAAATAACCCGCTAATAGTTTGTGCAAGTTCAGCTGAGATCGTTTGTTCATTGGCAATTTTTGCCATGAGTCCTTGGTATTTGATGCAGTTAACTTGTGGCTCGAATCCGACAAAACTGTTCAACATCACTAACCCATGGATACGTGCAGGTGCTTGTAAAATAACTTCTGCAGCAATCGCGCCGCCACTACCATGACCTATGATAGCTGCCGATCCAATATCAAGCATATCCATTAATGTTAATACCTGCTGGGCCACATCTTGTAGGTTTTGGGTATTGTCAGGGACTGTGGTTGTTTGACCATGGCCCCAAAAGTCGATGGCGATACAACGATATTGTGACGATAATTTATCAATTTGTCCTTGCCACATGGCACTGGAGGCGAGTAAACCATGGCAAAAAATAACCACAGGCCCATGGCCTTGATCCACGTAATACAGAGGTTGATTATCAATCATTTTATGGGGCATTAAAGTGGACATAACAGACTCATATAAAGGGCTGTGCGCGCAGACATTACGTCGGAGAAGGCGCAACAAAGAAAACATAATGATCAACTAACTCAGTTAGTCGTTCAAGTAGCGGTAATTTTAATGATATTTCTGCAGCAGACAATACTTTTGCTAATTCCAGCGCGCTAAATTCAACTAATAACTCATTTGCCACAGGATAATAACTCATGTGCCAAGGTTCAGGACTGACACCGCTTAAATTGGCTTGATATGGAAAGTAAAATCCAAATTCGGCTGCGTGTAACTTGAGCCAGCGATGCAGCGGGGCGCAAGGGCCGTCGTTTGTGTATTCTGCGGTGACTAATTGTAATGATTGTTGGCTAATACCATTGGCATCATATACATCGAGGTCAGTGCCCCAGTGGTGTCTTGACGCCCCAGGTAATGCAGACCATATCAAAATAGTATCAATCAGTTGTTGTGGTGAAAGACTATGGAATACCACAGGGGTTGAGGTGTTATCTAGCAACGGCCGTTGACCATTGGCTTTGGCATTCCAAATGTTCAATTGACGATCAAACGGCCGATATGCCGAGCATATCTGGACATCAAATCCAGCTATTGATGCCGCGACCTGCAGCTGTTTAAATGCAGTTGCAGTTCGCTGCTCTAGTAAATACTGCCCAATAGAGACCAAATGATGATCGCCTAAACCGTATAGCTTAGCGTGTTCGCTAGGGATATCGATTAAAGGCGATTGGGGCTTTATTTGCACAAGAGTTTTTCCAAAATACGCTCATAGCAATTGGCTAATATCTCTAAGTCAGCCACGTTGACACACTCGTTAACTTTATGAATAGTGGCGTTTACTGGGCCTAGCTCCAGCACTTGGGCGCCAGTTGGTGCAATAAAGCGTCCATCTGAAGTACCACCAGAGGTTTGTGGATCGGTTTCATAACCAGTCACTTCTCGAATGGCTTCGCGTGTGGCGTCAAGCAGTGGGCCATCTCCGGTTAGAAACGGTAGTCCATTAAAAATCCAATTGATATCATAATCTAAGCCATGGGCATCAAGAATACTCACCACTCGTTGGATCAGCTCTTCTGCTGTGACTTCTGTGGAGTAACGGAAGTTAAACATGACTTGTAAATCGCCTGGGATCACATTTGACGCACCCGTACCCCCATTAATATTAGCAATTTGGAAACTGGTTGGGGGGAAAAATTCATTACCACTGTCCCAATGCATTTGCGCCAGTTCTGTTAGTGCAGGAACCGCCTTATGAATTGGGTTGTCTGCAAGGTGAGGGTAAGCGACATGACCTTGAATACCATTAACGGTCAAATTACCGGTTAAGCTTCCACGGCGGCCATTTTTAACCACATCACCTAATTTATGGGTAGAAGAGGGTTCGCCAACTAACGCCCAAGTCATTTTTTCATTACGAGCTTCAAGGGTATCAATCACGCGGGTGGTACCATTGATAAACGGACCTTCTTCGTCACTGGTAATTAAATACGCGATAGAACCATGATGGTCGGGATGCTTAGCAATAAAGCGTTCAGTTGCGACAACCATTGCAGCTAACGAGCCTTTCATGTCTGCCGCGCCGCGGCCATGTAAATAGTTATCTATGATGGTCGGCTCAAATGGCGGTGTATGCCAGCGGTTCAGGTCGCCAGTGGGGACGACATCGGTATGGCCGGCAAAGCAAAATACAGGATCGCTGTTTCCTCGTCTTGCCCACATGTTAGTGGTGTCTTCAAAGACCATAGGTTCAATATTAAAACCAATGGCAGCAAGACGCTTGGCCATCAGGGTTTGGCAACCTTCATCCAGTGGTGTTACCGAGGGACGTGAAATCAGATCTTTTGCTAATTCAACTACATCGTTATTCATTATGCAAACCACGCTTGGTATTCTGCGACGTTAAAGCCAATCAGTATTTTATCATCATTAACTAACACAGGGCGCTTTACCAACGTTGGATATTGCACCATTAAGGCGATGGCTTTGTCTTGGCAAATATCCGTTTTTTCAGCGTCAGTTAACCCACGAAAACTGGTGCTGCGCTTATTAAATAGCGTTTCCCAACCGGCAATATTAGCCCACTGTGCAACGGTTGTTTCACTCAGGCCATCTTCACGAAAATCGTGAAACGTGTAATCAATCTTTTCGGCTTCAAGCCATTTGCGCGCCTTACGAACTGTATCGCAATTTTTTATGCCATATAAAGTCAAAAGAATACTCCATTAATGTCTATTGGGTTGTGACGTTAAGCTTTAGCTCTCAAAATGAGCTTTGAAGACAGCCTAGTGCAAACTGGATATTAGCAACATTGTGGCATTGTGGGGCGGCTTGAACAAGCCGAAGAAGCTGTTTTGAAAAGATTTCATAATATGCAACCTACGATCGCTTAAGGTGAAGGTTGCATATTATTGTGGCGCGAATGTTTACGACAACTATTGAACAGGGTTGTTAAATAGAACGAGCCAATTTGATGTTACATTTGTACGGTAAAAATAATATCTTTACCAGCAACTACACTACCTTGGGCTTTATCGAGTTGTTTAACATCTTCCATATTAGCCAGTACCACTGGGGTCAGCAGGCTGTCGACCTTGCCACGTAAATAGGCTAAATCAAAAGATAAGATTGCTTCACCGGCTTTAACTTGTTGACCTTCTTCGGCCAAACGTTTAAAACCATTGCCCCTGAGCTCAACGGTGCCAACACCAAAATGGACAAACAATTCAAGCCCTTGTGGTGATTCAATACTAAACGCATGATTAGTCTCAAAAATTTTACCAATAGTGCCATCAATTGGAGCAACAATAAATTCGCCCTTGGGATCGATAGCAATACCATCGCCAACAATTTTTTCTGCAAATACCACGTCAGGTACTTTTTCGATTGCGACAATATCACCCGATACAGGTGCATAAATGGCAATACCACCCGTTAGCGGTGGTTGGCCTGAAATCAGTCGTCGAATGCGGCTTAAAAATCCCATAAGAACTAGCCCCTTTTATTAATATTTTTATGCGGTTAATTGTAAACGGCTATACTCACTTTACCAACATTATTTGTGTGATTAAACGCAATCTTGTGCAAAAGCGTTAATGGCTTTACGAATATCAGTAATGCGAGTTAACTGTGTGATGTGTTGTGCATGGTGAACAAAATGACTGTAATTACCCTCGATTAATGCCACTTTCACGTCTAATAAATTGGCCGGATTGATACTCAATTCATCAAGACCGAGTCCGACTAATAAAGGTAAGACTTGTGGGTCGCTGCCAAGTTCACCACATAAAGATACCTTAACCTGAGCCTGTTTACAGTGACTTACTGTCATAGAAATCAGCTGGATCACAGCTGGCGATAATGGAGGGTATTGTTTGGCTAAATTCGGATTGGTGCGATCGGCCGCTAAGGTATATTGAGTTAAATCATTTGTACCAATACTGACAAAATCAAGCATTGGCAACATGCTGGGTAAATTAAATACAGCAGCAGGAGTTTCAACCACAATACCATAGCTCAGTGTTCCGAAGCCTTTTTCTTGCTGATTTAATTCTTGTTTAGCACGTTCAATTAATAAGAACGCGGCGTCAAGTTCTTCGACTTGACTGACCATGGGGAACATTAATCGAACTTGGCCATGATTTGCAGCCCTCAGTATCGCTTTTATTTGAGTGATGAAGGTTGCTGGGTGCGCCAAACTATAGCGAATACCCCGAATGCCAAGGGCAGGGTTATCTTCATTGGTTTGCGGCAAGCAAGGAATTTCTTTATCGGCGCCAATATCAAAGGTTCGAATGGTCAGTACTTCACCTTGTAAGCTGTGAAGGGCATCACTATAAAGTTTATATTGTTGTTGCTCATCTGGCAGTGCTTTGGCATTCATTAGTAAAAATTCGGTGCGAAACAAACCAATGCCTTGAGCCCCTACATCGGTGATGTGAGATATTTCGCTTAAGTTACCCACATTTGCGAGTAAAGTGACTTGATGGCCATCACGAGTTTGACTGGGTCTATCTTTGTAAATCATCAAGGCTTGGCGACGGACTACTTCTTGTTGTTGTTTTTGTTTTAATTGCTCAAAAACTTCCGTTGAAGGTGCAACATGTAACTCGCCTGACATGCCATCTAAAACCAGTTGTGCTCCATCTTCAATAACATCATTGGTTTGCGAAAATTGGTAATTAAGCAATGCAGGAATACCTGCTGCACGCGCCAAAATTGCGGTATGGCTGGTTAGTCCGCCTGATTCGAGGATCAGTCCGGTAATGTGGGTTAATGGTAATATCGCAAATTCAGCAGGGGTTAAATCATCAGCCAGTAATATGGTGTCTTCGGTAAGAGCGGATAAGTCCCACTGTAAATGTCCATGTAACGCACTGGTGAGGCGCTTGGCTAAACAAATAATATCAATGCTACGATTTGCTAAATATGGGTCGTCTAATGCTGACATTTCTGCAGCATGTTGATTAAATATACGATCAACCGCCACCGCAGCACATACTCTAAATTGGTGAATATGTTGATGCAGTTGTTGCTGCAGCTCCTCGTCTTCAAGCAGGATAATATCACTATCAATCAGTTGAAAATGATCACACTCAGGACACAGATGATGTTGGCAGTGTTGCAAATGAGCAATAAGCTGATGAATAGCTTGCGTTAATTTCTGCTGCTGATCGTCAATTTGTTCAATAGAAAGCAGTTTAAAATCAAGTGGCGGCAGTTGATTGGTGATAGTCAGTGCTTTACCAAAAGCGATACCAGCAGAAACAACGATTCCATTGATTGACATTAAGTTGTCCTAATTAGCTAAGCGTAACGAGCAGTGAGGCAATTTTATCAACCGCCGCTTGCTCATGCTCACCAGAAGCAAATACCGTGACAGACACACCTTGGTATAGGCCTAATGTTTGTAACTTAAACAAACTTTTGGCACTGGCTTGTTTGCCATTGCACTCTACCATAACGTCACAAGCAAATGCTTTAGCTTCTTTGACTAACAAAGCCGCAGGACGTGTATGAATACCATGAGGAGCAACAATGGTGACCGTTTTTTGATACATAGATAAAATACTCAGTAACGAATGACAACTAAATACTCATTTAACTAAACCATTCAAATAGACTGACTAAAAATACGATTTAGCTTAGGCCATATTTGAGTTGAAGTGTTTAGGCATTTAATCTGATGGCCATAATATACCCTAAAGTGATCAGCGCTAAAAGTGATGCTCGGCGCAAAGTCTTTAGCTGTTTCGATATTACACCATTAAGTTGGACAATTAGATGTGCTCTGAGGCTGCCAGTGATTTACTCGACTGGCAGCAAGAGTGAAAGGGACTAGATTTTGAACTGACCTAAGGTTTGGCTCATGTCGACACTAATAGTCTGTAATGATTGCGCTGCCTGGCTGTGGGTTTCATTTGCCATTAATGACTGTTCGGTGAGTTCTGAGATAGTACTGACGTTGACATTAATGTCTTCGGTGACTAATGCTTGCTCTTCTGTAGCACTGGCCAGTTGTGCTGTCATGCTGCTGATATTATCAATTAACGCTAAAATTTCGCTAATGGCATCACTAGACTGCATCGCTTTTGATTGTAACTGGGCAGACTGCTGTTGTGTGCTGGTAATACTCTGAATAACCGATTGAATACCAGTCTGAATTTCACTAATAATGTGATTAATTTCATTTGTTGATGATTGCGTTCTATTTGCGAGCGCTCGCACTTCGTCTGCTACTACAGCAAAACCTCGACCATGTTCACCTGCTCGTGCCGCTTCAATGGCAGCATTGAGTGCCAGCAGATTAGTTTGATCGGCAATACTGCCAATCACATCAAGAATACTGCCAATTTCAGCAGATGATTGGCTCAAGGTTAACGATACCGTTTCTGCTTGATGTAATTCATTAACCAAACTTTCTGTTTGTGCAACGGTTTGCTGCATTAATTGTTGGTTTTGTTTGGCTTGATGCTTCACATTTGTTGCACCGTCAGCCGCATCCTGAGTGTTACGAGCCATTTCTTGGCTAGTGGATAACATCTGATTAATTGCCGCAGCAACACTTTGGGTTTCACTGTGCACTTGGTTAGCACTTTGATTGGACATGTTAACCGTGTCTAACAAATGCACCGCTTCATTATTCAAGGTATTCCCAAGCGGTTGTAGCGTTGCAACCATATTGGCAATTTTAATCACAAATTGATTAAACCCATGTGCTAATTTGGCCACTTCATCATTACCTTCAGTTGACAAGCGCTGGGTCAAGTCACCTTCACCTTTAGCAATTTGCTCCATGGCATCAATTGTCACGTTCAGTGGCTGGGTAATTGAGTGGTTAAGTAATAAAAAGAACCCAAAAATAGGCACCGAAATAATCATCATAATAATGAAATAATCAATGATAATTCCCGTCATGCTGTTATTAACACTGTTGACGTTAACTTGAGTGATAATGATCCAATTCATTGCCGGATAATACTTTGCTGCGGCTAATACGGTTTGAGATTGATTTTGTTGATTAATTATCTCAAATTGTGCCTGAGCAGTTTGCTGTTGTTTAGCTGTGCTAATAAGCTGTTGGTAAGATCTTGCTCCATCAACGGCCCCTAAGTTACTGATTGGCTTATTGATTGAGTCAGGATTTAGTGGATTAACAATAATATTATTTTGATTATCAATAATGATAAAAGCTTGATCTTCAGATACCTTAATGTCGCTGGCAAACTGAGTGATTGCTTGGACACTGGTATTAGGATCTGCGAGCTTGAATGCATCAAGTGTGCTATTTAACAAGGTCACTTGGCCAGTAACCTGCTTGAATTGCTCCTCGATTAAATGATTGTATTGTTCCTTTATTGAAAAAGAGCCAAAAACGACTGTGCCGACAGCGGCCAAAGCTAGCATTATAAATAAGCGCTTTAAAATGGTTAAGCGTCGCAATAATCCAATCATTGTCTATCCTAGTATCATATATCCATTTAATGTGGCGAAATTATAGTGATTTTATCAAAAAACTTAAGCCTAAATTATTATTTTTGTGAGCAAACAGTGGAATTTAGTTATTGATAAAAATAATGTTTGTTTATATAAAAATGTATTGATTATCAATTGATTAGTTGGTTTATAAGTTTGATCGATTAATTAACATGCTAATTGATTGTTTTAATTTTGATTTTTTTTCTATTTACCCGCAAGATTAGGGTAATTAACGAAAAGGTATTAATACGATGAATTTATCTTCTACAGTAAAGAATGACGATATTTTACTAAAGCTTTGTCATTCTGTTTCTCATGTTCTTTCTAGTACAAGTGCTAGCCATATTAGCCATGCTGGGATGGTTCAAAGTATTTCTCGTACTCGCTTAAAACCTGATTTGGCGTGTTTTTCTATTTTCGATGGCGGCTTTTCAGGTTTAGTTGTGATCAACTTTTCTGCCACCGCAGCAATTGAAATTTATCGTCGTTATATGCTCAACATGGGCATGCCAGAAACTGAATTAGCTTTTTCACATACTTCTGATGATGTCAGTAATGTGATGGGCGAATTAATGAACCAAATTTTGGGCGACTTTATTGGCAAAATTTCAAAAGAATTACAAACGTCAATTAGCCAGAGCCAGCCAAAAATGTTGGTTATTAATAAAGAGTTGACGATTTCAATTGATACTAACCTTGATAATGCTGTCGCAAGACGAGTGACTTTTAAAACCGAAAATAATCATATTTTTTATCTTGAATTTGCTATGGATAAAACAGAATTCATTCGTTCTGCCGATTTTGAAATGGACGAAGAGTTTGATCTTGATTCATTAATTGAAACTCACGGACAAAAACAGCAAGCTCAATCAGAAGCCTCAAAATATGTACTTGATCCTAATGTAAAAGGCATTGTTGTTGATGATGCTGATGATTTACTCAGTGAGCTTGGGTTATAAGCACACAGAGTTAATGAAAAAGGCCAGTTAATTCATTTAGCTTGGCTTTTGTTTAGTAATGCGTATCACTTATACAAGGCTAATCATCAAAAATGGCATCTAAAGCGACTTCTATTGATATAGCTTACCGCGCAGGCGTGTCGCAATCGACCGTATCACGTGCGTTGAGAAACAGTCCATTGGTTAATCTAGAAACGCGTCAGCGTATTCAAGCTATTGCCAAAGAGCTTAATTATAAAGTTGATAAAAATGCCAGCAATTTACGGACACAAAACAGTCATACATTAGCTTTACTGATCTGTGAAGATCCTACCAATGACGACTCAATGATTAACCCTTTTTTTCTATCGATGCTAGGCTCCATTACGCGTGCTACTGCACGACAAGGCTATGATTTACTGGTCTCATTTCAGCAGCTTTCAAGTGATTGGCATGCAGATTACGAGGATAGTAACAAAGCCGATGGCATCATTTTATTAGGCTATGGCGATTATATGGACTACGCACACAAGCTGGATAAATTGATAGAGAAAGAAACCCATTTCGTTATTTGGGGGGCAGAGCATAACAACAAATCTGTGTTGTCGATTGGCTGTGATAACCATCAGGGTGGAGTCATTGCCACTGAGCACTTACTCGGATTAGGCCGTAAACACATCGCATTTTTAGGTGATTCGTCCAGTCGCAGCCCTGAGTTTCGCGATCGATATTTAGGTCACCTTGATGCCTTAAAAGCGGCTGGAATTTCAATCGATAAACAGCTCCAGCATGATGCGATTAATACTGAAGGTTCTGGTTATGATGCCACCAACCAGTTATTAGACAGCGGTATAGTATTTGATGCCATTTTTACTGCCAGCGATCTTATTGCTATAGGTGCCATTCGGGCGCTGAAAAAGCGCGGAGTTTCCGTTCCAGAGCAAGTTGCTGTAGTCGGATATGACGATATCCCAGTGGCGAGCTTTGCTAATCCGGCGTTGACCACGATTAAGCAAGATACTCAGTTTGCGGGTGAAATTCTTGTTGAAAGTGTATTGAAATTAATCCGGGGTCAAGAGGTCAGTCAGCGGTTAATCAAAACAAATTTAGTGGTGCGTAGTTCTTGCGGTGCCAATGTAGAAGACAACTAGTTTACCTATTACCCAGTAGTTATAAATGTAATCGAATGGGGTTTTAGATGATTGCTATTGATATTAATTTTTTGCTGTTAAAAGGATAAGTCGATTTATGGCAGGAGCCAGTCTATTAACCCTATTAGATGATATTGCCACCATTTTGGATGATGTGGCGGCAATGAGTAAAGTTGCTGCACGTAAAACCGCGGGGGTTCTAGGGGATGATTTAGCGTTAAATGCGCAGCAAGTATCAGGTGTTGCCTCTGAGCGAGAACTGCCTGTGGTGTTCGCTGTGGCTATGGGCTCTTTGCGTAACAAAGTCATTTTAGTGCCTTTAGCAATGCTGATCAGTGCCTTTATTCCTTGGGCTATTACGCCATTATTGATGTGTGGCGGTTTATTTTTATGCTACGAAGGCTTTGAAAAAGTTTACCATTCAATGACCCATAAGCAGACTCATTTGGTCGATGACGATACTGTCGTCGCGAAAGCACAAGCAGACATCGATGATTTAGGCGCCTATGAAAAACAAAAAATTAAAGGTGCCATTCGTACCGATTTTGTTTTATCTGCTGAAATTATCGCAATTAGCTTAGGCGTCGCAGCTCATATGGACTTAATGGCGCAATTTTTAACCTTATCGGTTATTGCTATTGTGATGACATTTGGGGTGTACGGCTTAGTGGCTGGTATTGTCAAAATAGACGATCTCGGTTTATATCTTGCTAGGCGTAAGCCAAGTGGAGTGGGGCATAAATTGGGATTAACTCTCGTGTCTGCCGCCCCTTATTTAATGAAAACTCTCACTTTTGTCGGCACTATTGCCATGTTTATGGTCGGTGGCGGTATCTTAACCCATGGTATTCATTTGGTATTTGAATGGATTGAGCATGCACAAGCCGTGGTGACTCAAATCAATGTTGTGGGTGGCTTTCTAGGATTGCTTACACCCAGTATACTCAATGCATTATTTGGCGTGGTTGCTGGTGGCGTTGTAGTATTAGCCATCAAAGGTGTGAGTAAGTTAATGCCCGCTAAAAGCTAGTTTAATAGTGATAAAGCCGGCTGCAAATACTAAAAGAGCATAGTCAATGACTATGCTCTTTTTTGATCTGTGATACTAACCTCTGTTAGTGAATCACTTGAGATTAAACGGCTAAGTTGTCACTCTCACCAAGGTTTGGTTCCGCTTTTGGATTCGGGCCATATTCGTTGTCATCTTTACTGTTAAAGCACATCACGACGAGGAGAATTAATGCACCTAACAGCGGGATAAACATTAATAGTAACCACCAACCAGAATGGTCAGTATCGTGAAGACGACGGACACTCACTGCGATGCTTGGAATGACGATGGCGAGTGAATAAATAGAACTCAATAATCCAGCACCATAAAGTTCACTGTATAAGCCTACACCCATATCCAATAAGGTCAGTACAATACTAATGATCATGCTGATCAGTGCAAACATCCAGTATTCTTTACGACGTGCTCGGCCGCTAAAATCGAAATACTGTTTTAAAACCTTTAAATACCAATCCATTCGTTATTCCTTAACGTTAATGTTTTTTAATCTAGTGCATTTGTAACAAGATAGCCTTGAATTAACAAGATTTTATTTCAAAATCTATACTAAAAATAAAGCCGTTGTAAACGACAACGGCTTTATTAATCGTAAAATGGCGATTGTGTTTATCGAGCTAATTGCTGCTTAACTACTGGGTAAAAGTCCCATACTTGTTCGTCGGTCATTGAGCGAACCAGTTTAATGTACTCAGCATGAGTCCATGCCAGTGGTGTCGCAGAATTAGTACCTTGACCCATTTTGTAGTCATAACGAGTAGCATTACCAACACCATCCCAAGCTTGTTCTGGCAACATAAGCCCTTGGTTGGCAAAAGTTTCCATGCCTTGAACATACGTATTAATTAGTGCTTGCTTGGTGTCAGCCGATAAAGTGCCATTTGCCTTGGCTAGCGCTAATTCATAATGGCCACGCTCGCCAGTAAAGAATGGCCAAACTCTGCCACGTTGATCTTCGGTATTGCCTTTTTCGGCATAGCTAAGGCCCGTGACAGTATCTTCACCATAACCATCGTTACCATAACGACGATAGCCAGGGATTGTGCTGCCATCTTTAGCACTAAATTCATACTTAACTCGCAGATTGTCTGCAAGACTTTGATCATCAATCAGCATCACGCTGTTTTTAATCACTGGATCTTGTGCATCAACTACGCCATAGCGAACTAATTCTAAAAAACCACCGTCTAAAATCATCCGCTGATCTAGCCCTGGTTTTCCATTGTTATCCAGTAGTTTATCTGTAGTGTTCGGATTACCATTTGGGCTAATACGCACATAGTAAGGGGCTGATGAAGTATCGTTTGTTTGTTTACCAAGCGAGCCTGTTGTCGTCACCATAGTGCTTTCGAGCTGACGTTGTAATTTACGTGCTAAATCGGTATACACAGATGCTTGTTCATCTTTTACCAGTATAGCGATGTCACTGGCGGCAACTAAACCGGCAATGATAGCCGCAGTTGTTGATGGTGAAAATCCTGTTTGTTCTTCCCAACGTTCTTGTTGAGTGCTTGGCGGATTGATTGCCGTGTCATTCCAGCCCAGTTTTACCTTGCCACCGTTTACTAAAAAATCCGCCGCAGGTTTAAGCATGTCTTGATACCACTGACTGATCTCAGCATCGTTTAGTATGCCAGCTTGCCATAATTTCCAACCAAGCATGATAGGCATGGCAGTTTGATCCAGTTGTACGCCAACCCACTCAATTTCACCATCAACATGGGTTTTTTGTAAAAACCACCCTGGGGTACCAATAAAGCCAGGTGTTTGTTGCTGAACCTGTACCTGTTTTAAATATTCAAATGCCACTTTTGGGGTTTGGGTATCGCCCATGGCTAAAAACGCCATCGCACATTGGTAAAAATCACGTGGCCATACGGCTTTATAACCGGTACTGCCAACCGTTGCTGAAACCGTATCGCCCCAAGGGTTAGACAGCGAGGCAATCAGGGCACCCGCATGGGTTTTATCTTCTTGTGCTTTTAACACTAATGCACTGGCATAAAGAAGTTTGCCGTTATCTGTGGTGTTTGCGCTCATATTATTTAATGGCGCAAGTGACGCTAAATAGTCTTTCCAACCAAGATGGGTTTCGTCACCTAAATAAGCTTGTTTAACTGCATCGTAACCAGAATTTAATGTTGCTTGAGCGGTGGCTAAGCTGCTGGCTTTGTCTTGTCCAAAACCAATGACCAAATTAAAGCTTAGGCTGTCGTTTGCTTTCGTCAGGGTAGGGTATTGCGCAGTTAGTGCGACGTTACCGCCTTGATTAGTATCACTGGTTGTGCGGTAGTGCCAATCCAATGTTCCATTATCTTGTAAATCAACTAGGCCATCAGATGTGCCGACAAAGCCAGCACTGGCAGCAACAAAGTCAACATCGGTTTTAATTGTCATTACGGTTGAATTAGCATCGCTGGTGTGGGCAACGAGTGTTTGCCCTTCAACGCTGGCAATGTCATTCGCGCCGCTGTTATCGATATGTGGATTAACATAAAGATGTGGGGTTATGCCTGCTTCAAATGCGGTAAAAGTGACTTTCATCATTAAGCTATTTCTATCGGGGTCGGTAAAAATATGCTTTTCGATTTGGTATTTACCTTGAATATCTTTATTGATAATTTTATAAGCCAAAGATAAAGGGCGGCCCGTTTCATCTGTGTCTAAATATTCAATAGTGCTAATGGTGTGGTCTTTTTCTGTATCAACAAAGCCATTACCGGTAATAATAAATTGCAGTTCTTTAAGTTGAGCGTTATGAATTAGGCCAAACATGGTTTCGGTTAACACACCTTGTGCAATCGAAAACCACACCTTACTGACAGGATTTGTCGCTTGGTCCTGGTATTGGCCATTTACATAGGGCTCATAGGATGTACCTATACCGGTTTTACCTGAAAAAGCCCAAGTGGGTTCGACACCCGGTGCACCAGGAGCAAGCTTAACGACTTCAGTGGTTGTTTCGGTTGATGCATCACTTTGATCCTCAGCAGGAGAGCATGCGCTTAACGATAAACCGAGAAAGCTAGCAGTTATCGCAGCCGCTATGGTGCTGCGATGGGTGAGAAAAGGCTTTATCATGGAATTCCCCAAAATAGTCTTAAGCAAAATTAAACGTGAGTCGCTACCTGTGACAAAGACAGATAATCGTAAGAGAGTTATTTTTCTTGTTTAACGAATAACACTGCAATACCCGAAATCATCATAGATACGCCGCCTAAAATCAGTGCATAAATTGGTTCGCCATCAAAAAACGTCTTGAGTAGTAAACCTAAAATACTGGCTGCAAGTAGCTGTGGGATAACAATGAAAAAGTTAAATATGCCTAAATACACTCCCATTTTTTGAGGAGGAAGTGCGGCTGATAACATGGCGTAAGGAACTGATAGGATAGATGCCCAAGCAAAACCAACACCAATCATGGGGATCCACAATTGAGTGGGATCTTGAATAAACATAAAGCTAATTAGCCCAAGTCCACCTAAAAACATATTGATGGTGTGGGTTAATCTAATGCCAACCGCTTTGGCTAAAAATGGAATAATAATCGCGGCAATGGCGGCAAAGCCATTATAAGAAGCAAACAACATACCGACCCAATCCGCACCGTCGTTATAGGCTTGGCTAAGCACATCTGAGGTATGGTAATGATGTGACGTTACGGCAGCAGTGGTATAAATCCACATGGCAAATAAGGCGAACCAGGCGAAAAACTGCACCACAGCAAGCTGTCGCATGGCTTTGGGCATATGAAATAAGTCATCGACCACATTAAATAACATGCCAAAACTTTCACGTTGTTGGGTTGACACGGGAGCGTTTGTTGTCGTTTTCGCTAATTTACGCGCACAAAATAGTTGTAATGGGCCAAAGACAAATATACCTAAACTTAATATGTACAATTGTTTATCAAGGTCTTGGATCATAATGGCAGCAGTAAACAATGCGCCAATGACTATCCAAATAATAGCGCCAGTTTGATATTGACCGCTGGTGCGAGTATTCGCGCGAGTTGCCTCATTGTCTGTGGTGTCATGTTGGTGAAACGCTGCCAGTTGTTCCGGCGAATATTCCTTGGTCGAAATAATGGTCCAGCCAACCGCGATAAATAAAATGGCCCCACCAAAATAAAATGAATAACGCACCGAGTCGGCAATTTCACCAGCAGGGGCAGTATTAGCTACATCAAACACATTGGTTAACATGTATGGCATGGCTGAAGCGACCACTGCGCCAATGCCGATAAAGAAACTTTGCATGGCGTACCCTTGGGTACGTTGGCTTTTAGGCAAATTATCACCAACAAAAGCGCGAAAGGGCTCCATGGCGATATTGATTGAGGCGTCCATGATCCACAGCATACCCGCAGCAATCCATAATGTCGGCGAGTGCGGCATTATAAACAGTGACAAGGTAGTAAGAACGGCACCAATTAAAAAATACGGGCGACGACGACCAAGGCTATTCCAAGTGTTGTCGCTTAAGTAGCCAATGATGGGCTGGACAATTAGGCCTGTAAGTGGGGCGGCAATCCATAGAATGGGAATGTCGTCGATAGACGCGCCTAAGGTTTGAAAAATACGACTGACATTGGCATTTTGTAGGGCAAAACCAAATTGGATCCCCAAAAAGCCAAAACACATGTTGAAAATTTGCCAAAAATTTAGCTGCGGTTGTTGGGTGACGTTTTTATGATTATGGCCAGACATGTGACATCCTTTTTGGTAAGTCGTTGTGCTTACTTCTTTTAATTCTAATCTTGATCTTATTTGTTGTTAGTCTTACTGGTTTTTGGCTACCTTTTTAGCCCAAGGGGTTCCCGCTGGTTTGTTGCTGATCGCGATGAAGATCCCGTTATTAATAGCTAAAAAAATAGCGAATACGCATCTCCCTAAGACGGGTATTCGCCAAGACCTACGCTTTATTCTCTGTCGACTTATATTAAATCAGCAATTAATAAAGATAATGAAGGTACTTTAAAGCTGATGCTCTCTATGAACCAAGATACATCAGAAACGACCTAACCCATTTCATCCTGCAATCACAGACGAAATAGCTTGGTTTATAGTATCCCTGAGCGAGAGAATGGTACAACTGAATACATACGTATTCATGCCATTCAAGTAACCTGATACAAACACAGATGCAACATTCGTTTTAACACATCACAGTGCCTTAAAACGAATGGCAGTACCGCCGCTGGCTGCTAATGATAAATCGAGAGTATCTTTTGCTGTGACGGTTTTAGTTTCAATCACATAATCATAAGGGCTGGTTAACCAATCAGCTTTGCTACCGTCACGATATATTTGCGCTTCATAACGTTTACCTGTAGTTAAAAAGTCTAGCTTTAAGCTTAATTTACGGGGTTGTTCATCAGTTAACGCGCCCAAATACCAATCTTCAGCGCCGCGTTGTTTGCGTGCAAAAGCTACGTAATCGCCAACTTCTCCGGCAAGGGCGATACTGTTACTCCAGTCAGTCGGCACATCTTGAATAAATTGAAATGCATCCAAGCGTTGTACATAGTTACGGGGTAAATCTGCCGCCATTTGGATCGGGCTATACAGCACAACGTACAAAGCCAATTGCTTTGTTAATGTGGTTTTAACTCGATTGACTGCATCTAAACCCTCAGGGGCTAAATTAAAAATCCCCGGGGTGAAGTCCATCGGACCGGCTAGCATACGAGTATAAGGTAATATTGCCGTATGCTCAGGCGTATTGGGTGGATTACCCCATGCATTAAACTCTTGCCCACGAGCACCTTCGCGGGCGATCCAGTTTGGATAAGTACGGCGCAGGCCGGTATCTTTAATGGGTTCATGGGTGTTAATGCTAATACCACGCTTAGCGGCTTCGGTCACACTGTGCAAATATTCATTAACCATAAATTGGCCGTCGTGCCATTCGTGTCGCACAATGCCGTTTTCGTCAACCCGCTTAATATCGCCACCATCGGCCACATAACCAGTTTTTACTTGTGTCACGCCATGCTTTTGATACAAATCATAAGCATCACTCATTTGCTTACGGTAATTGGTTACCGAGCCCGAGGTTTCATGATGACCAATTAAGCGAACATGTTTACTTTGACCGTATTCAGTAATCGCATCCATATCAAAATCTGGGTACGCTTTAGTAAAACTAAACACGTCGCCATTATCGAACCAACTGCCATCCCAGCCTTCATTCCAACCTTCAACCAATACCCCATCAAAACCATATTGGGCGGCAAAGTCCATATAACGCTTGGTTTCGCTGGTGGTGGCGCCATGCTTAGGGCCGCTTCCCCAAGTGTTTTCATTTAAATGCATTCCCCACCAAATTCCGACGTATTTACCCGGTTGCACCCAAGACACATCGCCGAGCTTGTTAGGCTCGTTAAGGTTTAGAATTAAATCAGAATTTAATAAACCAGGGGCATCTTTAGCAATTTGAATGGTTCGCCAAGGTGTAGAAAATCCCGGTTGGGTTTTAACTCGTATTCCGTCTGACCACGGGGTTAAATCGGCACGTAAAATACCATCTCTACCTTGGTTTAACACCATGGCGGCATAGTCGGTTAGGGCCGCTTCATGAATACTTAAATGCACGCCATCTGCCGTTCGAAACGTCATGGGTGTATGAGCTCTATCGATTTTATCAAGCGAGGTAGTACGATATAAATATTCGTATCGGTTCCAACCACGACCAGGGATCCACCATGCGGTCGTGTGCTGCGGATCAGGTATCGCAAACTCGGTTAATTCGTTAGTAATATCCAGCTTAGGCGTGTTAGCAAGCCCTGCTTGTTTTGGTACTAAGTAGCGAAAACCAATCCCGTCATTAAAGGCTTTAAATTCAATATCGAAATCTACCTGGCCATTACTGAGGGTCGCTACGATGCGATTGTAATGATCACGCACGTTTTCACGTTCACCCCAAGGTTGCTGCCAAGTTTGATCAACGCTGTTGTTGGTTACATTTTTTATGTTGAAATCCAGCCCTAATTCACCTAATTGCTGGAATACCAGACCTAGTTTGCTTGGGTTAACTACGGTTTTACCGTTAAATTGAACTTGGTATTCAGGACGACCATTGTCATCAGTCAAACTGATGGCAATGTGTTTATCTGGGGAGGTCACATTAACCGTTTTAGCTTGCACTATGCTAGGCATTGCCATTGCTGCCAGTGCCAGAGCACATGAAAAACTAATTATGTTGGGAGTAAAGCTTATATGAGTTGTTGAGGCAGTTGAGTTAGCGTACGTCATACGAAGTCCTTGTTTATTATTTTATTTATTCAGCAATCAATATATGACGTTTTTAGATTTTGCAGCAAAGATCTGCATACGTATTCAGGATGTCCGCTCGCAAAAGATAATCGTTTATTAGCTAACTCATTTTCGGATAAAAAGCGTTAATGCACTACCACTTGGTCGATGGCGCTGATAACTCAAAGTGATAAAGCCGCGTATGGAATCCTCAAATGATTGTGCTGTTTCAGCTTTGGGCTGGTATTTTAATACAAGGTTAAAGGTTGAGCGGTAATGCTCAATACGCTCGGCATTAAATTAAAATAGTGCGCAATAAAGCTGATTTAAAGCAGGAACAGTGGCTTGATATCATGCCAGTAGGGATGTAGTGCTAATTTGATAACTCTTACTAGAGTAACTTTAGCGCCAGATAAACTTTAGCCGATACGGGCCTGTATTGAATACAGGCTTACATCCCTGAAAAACGCCTAAAATATGAAGTTTAATAGCCCTAGATTGACTCCTCGGTTCAATTGAGACTACATCGAAGAAAATACTATTTGGTACGCATGTATTTAAAAGGAGCTAAACCTGTACTTTAACCGACCCCCAATGGATGGGGGCACTGTGTGTTTTAGCTGCATATGTTCTACAGTCTGGGCCAGACAATTGATAACACAAATTTTTAACGAACTTTTTAAATATAAGAATCTATACAGTAAAAGCCCAAGTGATTTAATATTGATTAAAATGCCTCATCTTCACTATAAACATTCACCGTAATCTCACCATTAACACTTTCAGTAACCAAGAAATTTATCGGTTTGCAACATACTTGGCAATCTTCAATATACTGTTGTCCTGCATCTGATGAATCAATAAGGACTTCAATTGTTTCACCACAATAGGGGCAATCTATAAGCTGCTCTGTTAATTGGTTCAAATTTGTAACCTCCTAAATTATATTAATTTATATCGGCTTATAAATGACTGATATTATAAAATCAGCCGCTTAAGTTATTCGCCAAACTGTTTAACCCCTCTATATCGACGGTTTATAGAGCATCGTTATCAAGCTTGCCGCTATGATTGTAGCAGGAACGCGTCCATCGATTGTCGCAGCTAAGTGAGTTGAGACCACTAAATATTGAACAGTTTAGGGCGCTTTGTCTGTTCAGTTTAGCGAGAAATACAATATTGGTTGAGGTGTTAGAGAATTTTTTAGCTCTGTAGAGTGGTGGTGGTTATTTTTGTGATGATTTGCAAGAAGCGATGAGACGACAAAGATAAAATCAAACTCCACTCTACAAGCATTAGCGGAATGATGGCAAAATTGACTGACCCACAATTCAATTAATCACTGCAGGCCATATCGATTACAATCTCATATCTAATTCATTGTGGATTAACACCACACACTGAGATGCGAACAACATTTTTGGCCCTAAATTGATATGTTGGGTACCAAGACGCTTCAAGCTGTTAAAGCTTTTTTTAGGCATAGGAATATGATCTGTTAGTAAAAAGCATGGATTAGCAGCAAACTCTACATCACGTACTGGGGTGCCTTTTTTCTCCAACATATACAGTTGATAATCTTCAGCTAATTCTTGTATTAACTTTTCAAAACTCACTGTGCGCACCGTAATTCCAGGCTCTACTTCACGTAACTGTTCTTTGGTCATCCCTTTTGATGCGCTTAAGGCTTTAGCAATTTTATTGGTTAGGTTTTGCTCATGAAACCCACCGATATGACCTAATTCGCTTGAACGAAAACAGATGGTACGTGAAAAATCAAGAGTGCTCTCTAACACCAAATATACCACGACATCGTCGCGATGGGATTGGGCGACAAAAATGGTGTTCATTAAGGTGTGGGCTAAAATTTCAGTATGAGCCGATTCGCCAATACCCGCTAAAAACTGCTGACTATCAACTGGAGCAGCTCTGGCTCTAACTACAAAAGCGCGCATCGGTATATCCTATTTGAAAGTAAATTAAGCATAAAGCGGATAACGTAGTCGAATAATCAATCAGTTACAGCTTTTATTGTCGCTATTATCCCAGTTTTAAGCTTGACTGTAACCTGATTAATCTAATGGTTGAGTTTTAGCTGGCATAGACAAGCACAATTGAGCAATACGCTTGTTAAAACAAGCGCTAAGCGTGATGTGATTGAGCATGCTGAAGTGAGATTTATTCAACTATTGATGCCGCTCATCAGGCCAATAAAAGGCTGTTTAGTCCTAATATTATTGATAGGTAAAATAATAAGGCCAAAAATAAAAAGTCACAGAGGTTAGCTGAGACTTTTTGATTTGACCAATTAAGGTTATTGATTATACAGCTTATTTCATCGGTGACAGTAGTGCAGGATTCGTGACTAAGTTTCTCACACCATGAGGATGATCTTCTTTGAACACGTTACCCTCACACCATTTACCGACAGTGTCAATATTCACTTTCGCGACTTTAGGATGAACACTCCAAGACACTTGAAATGGCGAGCCGACTTGATTGTAGCTTGGGCCTGTTGTTGAGCCGAGATATTGAATCGCTTCGCCAGTATTACTAAGCATATTCAGTGCTTGGTGAAGTCCATTTTTGATATCTAATGCCGTTAATGTTGAAAAATCTAGCGCTTTAGCGTCATTGACTAAGACAAAGACTTGCGTTTCAACTCGTAGCTGTGGGTTATTGATTGCCTCGTTTAAGCAAGCGCCTAATGTTGGGCCAGGGCTAACCTGTGCACTTGAATATACATAATGGACTTCTATGGTATCACCAGAGATTAAAGCGCCGTGTTCACTAGAGCAAACAGCATGGTCCACTGGCATCAATTCGGCTTTAGTTAATTTGCCTGAATATTGATAGCCAGATGTCACGCCTTGGCCATTGCCGTTACCGGCATAGGTAGTAAATTCACCTCCTGAATGTTCAGCATTTTTATGGAAATGGATGTTACATAAATTCATTTCTGTATAAGCTGGCGCAGGAGAAAAATTGATTGGATTGGTTCCTACCAGTGAGTTTAAATCTCGGGGTGATTGAGGCCCAAAACCTCTACCTTTAGTACTAATTGCAAGGTTTGCCCTTTGTGTAGCAATAACATTATCAGCTATCGAGATCTGATGTTCGCTGTGGTTTTCCTTCGCAATCGCACTCATAGAAAGCGATAGTGTTGTTATTGTTACGATAAGTGGTTTGATCATTGTTATGTCCTATAACACGATGATGTTCATGTATCGCAGATAACATTAGTTGGCTAATCATTAATACGCCAGTGCAGGTCTATGATCAGTACTGTTATGTGTCGCTATTAGCGAATTGATTTAACGCGTATTAGAGAATAATTGTTTTTTGAAACGGATGAGGAATATCTGCGTACAGAGAGGGATGGGTAAATTGCAGGGCCGATAGCTTGAGTACAATCATTATCCTCCCTAAATTGTCAGAGGATAATGATTGTTATGTGTCTGGGCAGCCTAGGATCGCTACGCCCGATGTTAGTTTTTTAGTTCAAGGATCACTGATTGCAGTGGTTGCAGGTTAATATCAACACTGGCACCACCTTGGTTATTTAAAATAAGTTGCTGACTTATTGTGTTATTTGTTAATAAGTTCGTCAGCGTTTTATTGCCTGTAATATGCCAGTTTTGTATTAACGTCTTTGGTAACACAAGGGTAAATTGTTTGCTTTGTTTTTGGCTGAAATTACTGACAATGATCAATTGCTGGTTGTGGTTAAAACGGCTAAAAGCAAATACTTGGTTATCGTAACCTTGAGTATTCAGCTGGCGCTGTAGGGTGTCTAATTCCATGTAATCACCGCTTAACGCCGATGCTGTATGGCTTAGGCTTAATAGCGTTTGATAATAGGTGCGCAGGGCTTTTTCATCGGCTGTGGATTGGCCGCCATCATACTTGCCGTTATTCATCCAACGTTGATGGGCTGGCACGCCCACATAGTCAAAAATACTAGTGCGAGTCGGTTGGCCAAAGCCTGCTATTTCAGCGCCTTGTTCGCCCACATCTTGGCCAAAATACAATAAGGTAGGTGAGCGACTTAACGTGGTCGATACCACCATAGCAGGTAAGGCGTTAAATGGATTGCCGGCAAAATCGCTGGTATTAATGCGTTGCTCATCATGGTTTTCTAAAAAGTGCAGCATATGCTGGTCAATGTCACTGACTTTTGCTTGAACTGTCGCAATGGCTGCTGTACTGGCCTTACTTTGAATGATGGCTTTTAAGGTGTCGTATAAATCGACTTTATCGTAAAGATAATCCATCTTGCCTAAATGAATATAATCACGGTATAAGTCGGGGTTATACACTTCTGCAAGGATAAATGCATTTGGATTAGTGTGCTTGATGTGACTATTGAGATAGCTCCAAAATTCCACAGGCACCATTTCGGCCATGTCATAACGAAAACCATCTACGCCTTTGGCTAACCAATATTGGGCGATATGTTCAAATTTACGCCATGAATCGGGAATGTTGTTTGCATCTTGAGCTTGCCAAAAGGCTAAATGCTCTGCAGCAGATTTAGTCGCATAGTCACGCGGTAGCGTTGGAAAGTCATGTCGGCCATCGGGTTTAACGCCATAGTTAATTTTAACGGTTTCATACCAATCATTGGCGTCGGGTTTGGCTAAACGCGAACCATTTCCGGTCCATTTAGCGGGCGATTCTTGAAACTTACCATCACTGAGTGGCTGAGCTTCACCACCTAATGCTTGATAGCCATTTGACGCATCAGGGACTTGAAAATCTTCACCGACCACATAGTAAAAATTGTTGTGCCTACTGTATACCTGGGTTTTATCGTCATTAGCACCAAAGTCTAGTTCACCTTTGGGCGCTGAAATAGAGTGATAATTTCGTGCAACATGGTTTGGCACTATATCGATGATAACTTGCATGTCATTGGCGTGAGTTCTGGCGATCAGTGCTTCAAACTCTGCCAAGCGGCTAGCCGGATTATTAGCCAAATCAGGATTGACGTTGTAATAATCTTTTACGGCATAAGGTGAGCCCGCACGGCCTTTGACAACATCAGGATCATCATTACTAATGCCATAGGCAGTATAATCATTGATCAGTGCATGATGTGGTACCCCAGTATACCAAACGTGAGTGGTACCTAAGGATTTGATATCTTGTAATGCCACATCCGTGAAGTCGCTAAATTTACCCACACCATTAGTTGCAATTGTGCCCCAAGGTTTATTTGTAGTGTTAGTGTTGCCATACAGACGTGTGAATACTTGATATACCACAGGTTTGCCCGTTGCAGGTATTTGGGTGGTTGGAGTAACTGATAGTTTATCGTTATCGATTTTTATTGATGTATTCGTTTGTTCAACTTTACTAGGTTGGCAAGCACTCAATCCTAAACCCAGCATACAGGCGATAACCAACACTTTTACGCTTGGTAACGGTAGGTGAATGTGAAGTTGGCTTACTAACGGTTTGGTGATGGGGCCCATGAGTCTCTCTTTTATTGTTTTTATTGGCGTGTTTGTATTGAAGACAATAGAAACACGCCATAATTTGCAGTACCTTAATGATTGAATCGTCTACATATCAGCGTTCAAGTTTAAGTATAGTGACACCTTTGTTAGCCAACGAAAGTGGCTTGGATAATGAATACGATTGTTTGCTGATAATATCAACGCCGATAGTATTGTCATTAATAGCAGGTTTAAAGGGCTGTAAATCAAGCTCAACGGCTTGGGTATTTTTATTGTAGATGACCAGTAAGGTTTCATTGCCTTGATGACGGCTTTGGACATAAATACCGTCTTGTGGCACAAAGTGCTGCAATTTACCTTGTTGAATCGCTAACGAGTTTTTACGGTAATTGAGTAATGTACGCACAAAGGTCAGTGCTTCAGTTTGTTGCGGATCCAAGCCTTTTCCTGTAAACACATTGACACTGTCTTGTGGCCAGCCACCCGGAAAATCACCCCGAACAGCGCCGTCGTTACGGCCTTCTGCAGGGCTTTGCATGACTATTTCTGAACCGTAAAATATTTGCGGAATACGGTTGCTGGTGAGCACATAAGCCATGGCCATTTTGTACAGTTCAATGTCGTTTTTCATTAAACTATAAATACGGTTAGTGTCGTGATTACCTTCAAATAACACTAACTGACTTGGATTGGCATACACCACGTCGTTAGCCAACATTTGATAAAGGTCGATAAAGCCGGCTCCCCAATCTTCTTCTTTAGTTAAGCTGGCTATGAGCGTGTCGTAAAGCGGGAAATCCATCATGCTGGGTGCAAAAGATTGATAACCATCGGCATTTTTCTTTCCTGCCTGCCAGTAGCTCACCGTCACTGGATTACTGCTCCATTCTTCACCAACGATATTAAAATGAGGGTATTCATCCATAATGGCTTTTGACCAAGCAGTTAAAAACGCTTTATCTGCGTAAGAGTAAGTATCTTCGCGAATACCGCTCAGCCCTGCATATTCAACCCACCAGAGACTATTTTGGATTAAGTATGTTGCCATGTGTGGATCGCGTTGATTGAGGTCTGGCATGGTGACGTCAAACCATCCGTCGCTAAAATCAGTTTTGTCTGCATTCACAGAGTAAGGATCTTGTACTGTAGTGCGTCTATGGCTTGAGTAACTGACATCGGTTGGATCTTTTAGCCAACGTGATTGGCCATTAACCCAGGTGTTACTCGGCATACTGCTCATCCACTGATGGCCTGATCCCATATGATTAACCACGACATCCTGAATGATCCCAATACCAAATGATTGCGCTTCTTCTACGAGTGATTGGTATTCTTCATTGCTGCCAAAACGTGGATCTATGCGATAGAAATTGGTGGTGGAATAACCATGATAAGAATACTTTTGTTGGTTATTTTCAAGCAGTGGATTTATCCATAACTGGGTTACACCTAAGTCATGTAAGTAGGGCAGTGCTTTGCGGATCCCCAAAATATCACCGCCATGGCGACCGCCATCAAAACTGCGGTCAGCTTTTTCAAGCATGTCTGGCTGATTATCATTGTCTGGATTACCGTTAACAAAACGATCCGGGGTGATTAAGTAAATCACATCTTTATTACTAAAGCCTTGGCGATCTCGTGAGCCTTTTTTGCGGGTTTGTAGCTCATAATCAAATTGTTCAATTAACTGATCATCTTTAAATAAGCCTAAGATCAATTGTTGTGGTTTAGCTTGGCTTAAATCCAAATTAACGAATAGATGATTATTGCTATCAGTTCTCTCGACATTAATCAGCGTGACACCTTGAGCCTTAATTAATTTAACTTGGCTTTCACGAATATTTTCCCCCGTAAGCAATAGTTGTAGCTGGGGTTGTTGCATGCCTGCCCACCATGACATTGGCTCGACACTGAGTGTTGCATTGGCCGACATGGCATATGTGCTCAATGCACAACCGAGTAAGAAGCTTGATGCTAACCTGCCCAGGTGTTGTTGGTAGGCTTGTGCTAAATGGGGGTAATGAAATGACATAGTTACTCATCCTGTATTTTTTTGTTTATTGATGACGGTTAATTAGTCGCTTAAGATAATTAAATCAAGTTGTTATATAAACCAGTTACAGCGCTGCAATATAGTCTTTATGGCTCGGCATTTGACTCACAGTGGTGGTAATAACCTTACGGATATTAGTTAAGTAGTCGGTTAAATCATCTTGGCTGACCGCTTGTGTAAGCGGATGATAATCCTCTGGAATAATGCCTTGTCCTAACATTACCTGGATCCAGGCTGCTTCAGTAAACAATTCATCTTGATGCCTGAAAACTGTTGCTGTGGCTTTAAATAAATCGATTTTATATTGCAAGCTTTCGGGAATGTCCATATCGCGACATTGCTGCCATAAACCGCGTTCATTGTCGGCAGATTGTTTTGCATTAAGATGGTAATGCAAAATAATAAAGTCGCGGATTTGCTCAAACTCAGTTTGAGATTGGCGATTAAATTCATCAATGTGCTGGGGTTGAATACCGTTTCGTGGAAATAATTTAGTTAAACGAATGATTGCTGATTGGACTAAATGTAAGCTGGTGGACTCTAACGGTTCTAAAAAACCACTCGATAAGCCAATAGCCACGCAGTTTTTATGCCATTGCTTGACGCGCCTGCCAGTGGTGAAGTTTATTTTACGCGGCTCGGCTAAGGGTTTTCCATCTAGGTTGGCTAATAAATGCTGTTTTGCTTGTTCGTCGCTCATATGTTGGCTGCTATATACAATGCCATTGCCTGTGCGATGTTGCAGTGGAATACGCCATTGCCAACCAGCATGGTGGGCAGTGGCTTTAGTGTAAGGCGTAAGGGGAGAGGTGCTTTCACAAGGCACTGCATATGCGCTGTCACAAGGTAGCCAATGCTGCCAGTTTTCGTATTCAACGCCTAATGCCTGTTCAATTAACAATGCACTAAAACCCGAACAATCAATAAATAAGTCGCCACTAATACAAGGACCATTTTGTAAGGTGACACTTTTTATACTGCCATCGGTGCTAAGTTCGGTGCTGGTAATAATGCCTTCAACTCGATTGATACCACGTTGAACACTGTATTGGCGTAGCAAGTTGGCATATAAGCCTGCATCAAAGTGGTACGCGTGGGTAATACCGCTCATTTGCGCTTGAGCAATGGTTTGAATGGGTTGAAATTTGTTGTGTTTGGCCGCTTGATAGTTAAGCGAGTATTGCCAAAAGTCATTGGCATTATATTGACTGCCATTGGCTTGAGAAGGATTGCTTTGAGAAAGATTGGCCTGAGCACTAAGCCAATAATGATGAAATGAGGTAAAGCCTAGGTCACGGCCAATATTACCAAAGGCGTGCATATAAGCTTCGCCTTGTTGATGCCAATTTTGAAATTCAATACCCAATTTATAAGTGGCTTGGGTGGCTTTGATAAAATCAGTTTCACTAATCCCAAGTACACTGTTAAATATCTGCAGTGGCGGGATAGTGGCTTCACCCACACCAATAGTACCTATGGCGTCGGATTCAATAAGGGTGATATTGAGTTGTTTGTTAAACAACTTGGCTAACATGGCTGCGGTCATCCAGCCCGACGTTCCGCCGCCTACAATGACAATGTTTTTTATTATCGTTTGATCCATTGTTATCGCCTTTTAACTATTTAGGATTTATTTTTACTGAACCCGATAAAGTAAAAAAGCCCCTGTAACAGGTTACAGAGGCTTTTTTGTCGGTTTAGTGCATTCTACAAGCCCATTAGAACTTGTAGTTTGCGCCTAACATAAAGTTACGACCGTAGTTTTGATAATCACGCACTAAACGTTGGTCATCACCAGTGTAAGACGTAAATGGCTCGTTGGTTAAGTTATTCACTTGGAACTGTACTGATAAACCGTATAGCGCATCGATGCCGCTTTCAGTAAAGTCATAGCCAATTTGCGCATCAACAACCGTTTCTGCTTTGATGTTAACGTTTTCACGTTGAAGACTGATTTTAGTCACTTCACCTAAGAAGTCACTGCGGTAACGAGAGCTGATACGGGCTTCGAAACCTGAGTTTTCATAGTAAACAGTGGCATTGAAGGTTTTTTCAGAAAGACCAGGCAGAGTCGTTGGATCGCTGTCTGCAGTTTCTTTTACTTCGCTGTCGTTGTACGAACCACTTAAGATAGTACCAAAACCACTTAGAGAATCAGCAAACAAACCAAAGTCGATTGATAACGAGGCCTCAATACCTTGTACATAACCGCCATTACCATTTAAAGGTTGGCTGACATTACCAATTGGGTTGTCACCTGGGTTCTGTGGCAAAATAGTGCTGAAATCAAAGTTAGTTTGTTGATCATAAACGTAGTTTTCTAAGTCTTTGTAGAACACTGCTAATGAGAAATAACCTTGGTCACTAAAATAGTTTTCATAGCTAATGTCGTATTGACGCGCTAACCAAGGACGTAGTTCTGGATTACCAGCGCCACCAGACCAGTTAACACCATCATTAGGGTTTTGAGTGTAGCTAAAGTTAACGTTAGCGTTCATTTTGTCCATACGAGCACGGGTTAGCGTACGCGCAGCAGCAAAACGTAACATTTGACCATCGGCAACTTCAAAGCCTAAGTTCATGCTAGGTAACCATTCAAGGTATGAGTCACCCGCAGTGCGAGGCGTTAAAGTCACAACGCCATCTTCAACTGTGGCCACTGTACCGTCTGAGTTTTGGTTTGTGTTTACAGCTTGAATACCGACGTTACCCGTTAAAGGAAAACCGAACAATTCAGATTCTATATTGGCTTTAACATAAGTCGTGGTGACTTCTTCTGATACAGCCCAAGAGTTAGTCGCACGTGATAAATCCACATCGGCTACGTCTGTTTCGGTATAACCACCAGCATTATAAAACGCTAATGAGTCATAACTTAGTACGTCACCCATGCCAAAGAAATCAAGTGAAGTTGGTGATAGTAAATACTGTTCAGGAACGGTCTCTAAGTAATTATCAGATCCGTCATAGCCCGCTAAAGTCAGGTAATAACCTTTATCAAGTTTGCTTTTATCGCGATTAGTGCGGTTAACACCAAACTCAACACTGCGCACTGCACCTTCATCAAACACGTATTCTGCTGTTAAACGGAATGATTTAAGCTCATCGTCAATTTCAGGCTTGTTAATAAAACCGTCTTGAGTATTAGCGCCCAGTGGGCTGCCCCAACCGAGTGGATCACCTAATTTAATGACATTAGGATCTGCATAGTTAAGGCTATGAGTAAAGTCATAGCCGCCATTTCCATTGTAGTTAAAACCTAAGTCATCCACTGCGCCGACGCCGGTTCCACGGCCTGTGCCACTGTAGCTTTCCATACCAATATCGGTACGTTCTGCTTTTGATAGGGCAATATCAGCTTCTACGCGCCAGTTATCATTGATGGTAAACTTGTTGTTCCAACCAATCGCAAGCGATTTAGCATCTCGTTTGTTAACATCGTTACGCACAACGACTTCGGCACCATTAATGGTTCCTTGAGTGACTAAACCGTCTTCAGCAGTGGTCGATGTTACGCCACCATTAGTGCCCCAAGCAGCAGGGATTTCGATACCACGTAAACGTTGATCATCAGTAAATTTTGTATAGTAAATATCAACAACTGAAGTGAATTTTTCGTTAGGTGCGTATTCAAATACTGCTAATACACCATCACGTTCTAATTCGCTTGAACGCACAAATGGTTTTGCGCCACCTAAAACACTGTCACCAGCATCATTTTCTGGGTAACCCCATGCCTGCCAGCGTTCTTCTTGGTTAGGCGACATCATGCGTGCATAACCTAGGGCAATACCTATGGTGTCATCAGCAAACTGGTCAATATATGAAATACTGCCACGGTAACCGGTATCGCTTGAACCACTATTAAGTGAGCCTAAGTCGTTCATTTCGCCGCGAAGCGACATGGCTATCGTTTGTTCGCCATGAGTTAACGGGCTAATCGTTTGCATATCTACCGTGCCGCCGATGGCTTGCGCCATGACAGAAGCATCTGGTGTTTTGTATACCACCACACGGTTTAATAATTCAGAAGGGTATTGGTCAAACTCAACACCACGGTTATCGTTTACCGAGGCTTGCTCGCGACCATTTAATGTTGCAGTAGTGAAATCTGGACCTAAACCACGGATAGAGATAACGTTAGCTCGGCCATCAAGGCGCTGTGCTGATACGCCAGGTAAACGGGCGAGTGATTCTGCAATACTAACATCGGGTAATTTACCGATGTCTTCGGCTGAAATGGCTTCAACAATTGATGACGAAGACATTTTTAGTGATTGTGATTCTTGTAAGCTGCGACGAATACCTGTGACTTTTACCACTTCAATATTTTCGTCGGCAGTTGCCGTAGTATTTACGTCATCAGCAGCGTAAGCAGTCATGCTTGCACCAGCTGCAACTAACGCCAGCGTGAGTAGGCTCGGTTTAAATAGCAACATCAATATTTCCCCTTTTGTGGATACTTAACAATGTAAAGTACAAGTTGAGTGTTAGTATCCTTTTGATTTTTGGTTACATTCTTTATTGTGTTTTTACCTCAGCATGCTTAATTAACTTTTGTAAGTGACTGCATAAGTGCTGAAGTTATGACCAAATTGTTGCACAACAGTGACGATACTACTCCCAGTTCAGTTTTGCCGACAATATTATGCATACGTATTCAGCGCTAATCATGGCTAATTAGTGACAGTTTTTTACAATTTTGAAACAACTGAGTGGGGCTTTGTATCATACTTAATTCGTTGTATTAATGAGGCTTATAGCGTTTTAGTTGTATGTTGCAAGCTAATTATTTCTTTGCATACGTATGCAGGTGTATTGAACCTGATTTCCTTATTCACGTATCCTCGGGGTAATAAAAAAACACTAGCGAACTGTTACGCAGTCGCAACATCAAGGTAACTCGTCGATTTATTTCAGGGTTAACTTACTTCTAAGGGGATGCAATGGGTCAGGTCAGTTGGTGGCGCGGCGGAGTGATATATCAAGTTTATCCTCGCAGTTTAATGGATACTAATGGTGACGGTGTTGGTGATTTACAGGGCATCATTGCTAAACTTGATTATATTGCCAGCCTGAATGTTGATGCAATTTGGATTTCGCCGTTTTTTAAGTCGCCAATGAAAGACTTTGGCTATGACATCAGCGACTATCTCGAAATTGACCCGCTGTTTGGCACCATGGCTGATTTCGATCAGCTTATCGAAAAAGCCCATCAGTTAAATATCAAGGTCGTGATTGACCAAGTGCTAAGCCATACTTCAGACCAACATGCTTGGTTTGAGCAAAGTCGTCAAAGCCGAGACAATGACAAAGCAGACTGGTATGTGTGGGCTGATCCTAAAGACGATGGCAGTGCGCCTAATAACTGGCTCGCCATTTTTGGTGGTTGTGCATGGGAGTGGGAACCTCGTCGTCAGCAATACTATCTGCATAACTTTCTCAAAAGTCAGCCGGATGTAAACTTCCACTGTCCTCAGGCTCGTCAAGCGGTATTAGACAATGTTGAGTTTTGGCTCAAAAAAGGCGTTGACGGTTTTCGCCTCGATGCGATTACGTTTTGTTACCACGATGAACAATTACGTGACAACCCTGCTAAACCCAAAGATAAGCGCCAAGGCCGTGGCTTCAGTGAAGATAATCCTTATGCTTACCAATATCATTATTACAATAATACTCGGCCGCAAACGGTTGGCTTTATTGAACAGCTGCGGGCGTTAATTAATCGTTATCCTGGCGCCGTCACCTTAGGTGAAGTGTCATCTGAAGACTCGTTAGCCACTATGGCTGAATACACTCAAGGTGATGACCGATTACATATGGCCTACAGTTTTGAGTTGTTAACCGATGATTTTAGCGCGGCTTATATTCGTCAAACCGTTGAAGAGCTAGAAGCTAGTATTGGTGATGGCTGGCCATGTTGGGCCATAGGTAATCATGATGTTAAACGGGTTGCGTCTCGTTGGGGTAAAGCCAGCGTGAACCCAACAATGGTGAAAATGCTCAATGCGATGTTATTTTCACTACGTGGCAGTGTGTGCAGTTATCAAGGGGAAGAGCTGGGGTTAACGGAAGCCTCAATCGAATATGACCAGCTACAAGATCCTTTTGGCATTGCCTTTTGGCCGATGTTTAAAGGTCGTGATGGATGCCGTACCCCGATGCCTTGGGTAAAAGGGGCTGCTAATGCAGGCTTTACTGAAGCAACGCCTTGGTTACCTATTGATCCTGCGCATAATAATAGTGCTGTGGATGTGCAAGAAGCTGATCAAGATTCGATTTTGCAAAGTTACCGTCATTTTTTACAGTGGCGCAAAAAGCAACATTTACTGATTGAGGGTGATATTACCTTTATTGACAGTCATCCTGATGTGTTAGCCTTCATCCGCAGTCAAGATGATCAGCGCATGCTAGTGTTGTTTAATTTGTGTGGTGAGCAACAAACTTTTGCATTAAATGAGTTACGATTGTCTTCAATTATAGACGATCATGGGTTACTCTGTGGCGCGCAAGATATACTGGACCCTGCAACTATTGTGTTGCCAAGCTTCGCCAGTTTTTATGGCCTACTTGGGTAGCATGACGAAGCCGAAATACTGCTGTATTTCGGTTTTTTTTGGTTTATTTTTTGATTGAACTATTTTCAGTATATCGGCGATAAAGTTTTACACTATCATAGCGGATGTGATAGTGAGTTTAACGATTAAAAACAGTAGTATAACAATAATCATTAAGAAGAGATCTCCCTATGGCTACAGCAATTCACAGTACCCTTGAAACAACAGAAACAGGCAATAGTGGTAATTACCGCTTTGCGCTCGTGTCACTGACATCATTATTTTTCATGTGGGGATTCATTACCTGCTTAAATGATATTTTAATTCCTCATTTAAAAGCTGTATTTTCGTTAAATTACACTGAAGCCATGTTGATTCAATTTTGTTTCTTTGGCGCCTATTTTTTAGTTTCATTACCAGCCGGTAAGTTAGTCAAAAAATTAGGCTATCAAAAAGGTATCGTCACTGGGCTTATTATTGCCTGTATCGGTTGTTTACTGTTTTATCCTGCTGCTGCATTTGCAACTTACGGATTATTTTTAGGTGCATTATTTGTATTGGCATCAGGGATAACTATCTTGCAGGTGGCAGCTAATCCGTATGTGAATGCGTTAGGATCAGTTGAAACAGCCTCAAGTCGTTTAAATTTAACCCAAGCCTTTAATGCCCTTGGCACCACGGTGGCCCCCTTTTTTGGCGCGGTATTAATTTTGTCGGTAGCGTCAGGTGCATTAGATGGACTGGATCACGCCCAAGCCGAAGCTGAAGTGGTTAAGCTGCCCTATTTAATTCTTGCTGCAATGCTCGGTTTGCTGGCTTTAATTTTTGCCAAGCTTAATTTACCTAAGATTACCGAACACAATGATACTTCTGATACTGGTGTGGTAACTCACAATGGTAAAACTAGCGCATTACAAAGCATTCACTTGGTCCTGGGAGCAATTGGTATTTTTGTATATGTTGGGGCAGAAGTCTCAATTGGCAGCTTTTTAGTAAGTTTTCTAGGTGAAGAGCAAATTGCAGGTTTGCAAGAAGCTGATGCCGCTAAGTACATTACTTACTACTGGGGCGGCGCCATGGTTGGCCGTTTTGTGGGCTCTGTGATTATGCAGAAAATTCCTGCAGGGACCTTATTAGCATTTAATGCTTGTGTCGCAGCGACTTTGGTTTTGATTGCTATGAACAGCAGTGGTGCCGTAGCCATGTGGTCAATTTTAGCTGTAGGTCTATTCAATTCAATCATGTTCCCAACCATCTTTAGTTTAGCACTACGAGATTTAGGTCCTCATACCTCTCAAGGAAGTGGTATTTTATGTTTGGCGATTGTCGGTGGCGCGATTTTGCCACTGTTACAAGGGGTGTTGGCCGATAATATGGGGCTGCAATTGGCGTTTATTCTGCCGGTTGTATGTTATGCCTTTATTATCTTTTATGGTGCTAAAGGCTCAAGAATGTAGTGTCGTGTAAACACTCACTTATGTCATGATAAATAAGCGGCTTCGGGCCGCTTTTTTATTTAAAGCAATATATCATTGGTCTGTGGTTTATCTTGAGGATAACTCGCAAACAGAGTCCGAATGAGTTAAAGCGATAAACTGACGTTAAATGGATTAAAGAAATGACTGATTTAATCAGCCAACTGAAGGGACAAAGGCCGATATTGCCTTGCTATCAAGTGTTTTAATCCCTATGATCAGCACGTTTTTAAATTGAACGTAATCTTAGATAGAGAGCCCCCATGTTGACTTATCCGTTGTCAGGCAGTTCATCAGAGTTAGTCTTAAATGTACTTACTATGGTGTTAACCCGAGGAAAACCATTAGATAGAGCTTATTCAGAGCATTTTTCTGGTTTAACGCTTAACCCATCAGAGCAAGCGCGGATCACGCAGGTCACTGGCGATATTTTACGTCGATTAAACTTATATTGTTTTCTGGTGGATATTGAACCGGAAGAATTCGATCGTTTAGGATCGAAGTTACTTAACGGTTGGCACGTCTTTCACGGTTTAGATTTACCCAAAATGCAGTATTCATTGCAGATTGAGCAAGCGAAATTTGATGCTAACCTTGAACAGGCCAAAATGGATCCTGTGCTTTGGGACGGTTGTCCACAATGGCTAGACTTACTTGGACAAGCACAATTAGGTGATAAATGGCCAGCTGAACGTGCAGCACTTGCCGAGCAACCAAAACGTTATTTACGCGTTAATGAGCTTAAATGTGACCGTGAAAAATTGATCAGTCGCTTACAAAAAGAAGGTGTAACAGCTGTGCCTTTGGATGATGTGGCTTCTGCAATTGAGGTCACTTCTGACTCTGCACTGTTTCGAACTGACGCCTTTAAAGACGGCTGGTTTGAACAACAAGATGCCGGATCGCAATTGGTTGCCGATGCCGTTGGCGCAAAACCGGGTATGCGAGTTGTTGATGCTTGTGCTGGTGCGGGTGGTAAAACCTTACACATTGCTGCACAGATGCAGGGCAAAGGCCGTTTGTTAGCCATGGATGTTGAGCAATGGAAACTCGATAATCTTAAAACACGCGCTAAACGTGCAGGTGCTCATAATGTTGAAACGCGGATTATCGCCAGTTCGAAAACCATTAAACGCTTAAAATTAACCGCAGACAGGGTATTGTTAGATGTCCCTTGTTCTGGGCTTGGGGTATTGAAACGAAATCCGGATTCAAAATGGCGTGATACTCCAGAGCGCTTGCCAGTATTGATTGAATTACAAAAGCATATTTTACAAAGTTATAGCCGCATGGTGAAAGTGGGCGGCATGTTAATTTATGCAACTTGCTCAATTATGCCTGAAGAAAATCGTCATCAAGTGGATGCTTTTCTAGCTGAAAATCCGCAGTTTTCGCTGATAGAAGATGAAAATATTTTAGTGTCGGAACGTGGTTTTGATGGCTTCTACCTAGCTAAGATGGAACGGATAGCAGAATAGTTATTCATCATTACTCTTTTTTACAACCACGCCATTGATTATTAATCACTTAAAAACAGCGCAAAAATATTGTGCTGTTTTTTTATGGGGAATATTTAGGGTTTAGGTGTAATTAATTTATTAAAAAAACGTTAATATATTGATAATATTCTCACAAATGCATAATCTTATGTGTATTATAAAAAGTATGTCGAATCATTCGTTGTGATGTTGGAGTGTTATGGATATAGGTCCGCATATCAATAAATTCATAGAAGATACGCCTCAAGCCGATTTTCGTGAATCGAGTATTGAGCGTTACAGTGCAATACTTGATATGGTACTAAAGGGCCTTCCATTAGGCGAAATGCTTCACGCCTTAATATTGTTGATTGAAGCTCAAAAGATAGGCACTCGAGCATCTGTGCTGTTATTGAGTGATGATGGTAAACGTCTACTATTCGGGGCGGCGCCAAATCTGCCTGAAGAATATAATAATGCCATTAACGGTGTTGAGATCGGCGCTGATGTCGGTTCTTGTGGAGCCGCGGCATATACCTGCGAAAGAGTGATTGTTGAAGATATTGAACATCATCCCAATTGGACAAAGTATAAAGAATTACCGCTTAAAGCGGGATTAAAATCGTGTTGGTCAGAACCGATAAAAGACAGCAATCAAAAAGTACTCGGCACGTTTGCCATGTATTATGACACGGTTAAATCGCCTTCAGAGCTAGATTTATACTTAATTCAAGAGGCGGCACGTTTGGCCAGTTTAGCCATTGAACGCAGTCGTGGCATGCATATTCAACGTTTAAGCAGCACAATATTTAACAGTTTGCCTATCTCGCTAGTGATCACCAGTGAAGATAATGTCGTTTTGTCTGCTAACCCTGTTTTTAAGTCGTTAACATCTACCTATTATGCCAATCTTAATTTATTCGATGTTCATCGCTTTTTAAGCCACTCCAAAGCGGAGGAGGTTGCAGATTTATTTGAACATTTAAAACGCGGGCATGCTTGGAAAGGGGAGTTAAAAGGACTTAAAACTGATAATGATATCATTGATATAGCGCTCAATGTGACGGTTATTAGAGATACCTTTACTCAACAAAATTGTTTTGCATGGCTAATTACTGATATTTCTGCACGTAAAAATGCTGAGAAAATAATAAGTTTCCAAACTAATTATGATCAATTAACCGGATTGTCAAACCGCAAGTACTTGTTTGAAACTCTGCAAGCAATGAAGTGCAAAAATAGTATTGATGGTAAAAAGCAAGAATTCAGTTTGATGCTGATGGACATTGATCACTTCAAACAAATTAATGATACGTTTGGCCATGATAACGGTGATCTGGTTCTCAAATTAGTCGCGCAACGTTTGTTAAATACAATTCCCGAGAATGTCCTTATTGCCCGTATTGCCGCTGATGAATTTGCCTTGGTCATACTGGGAAAAATGTGTACTGAGTCATTGATAAGTATGTTTAACAACATCACTGATGAGTTAAAAAAGCATTTTATTATTGCCGACCAAGATATGATGTTATCAATGAGTACCGGTCTTGCTCGTTATCCTTATGATGCTGATAATGTTGAACAGATATTAAATTGTGCCACTCAAGCTATGTACAGTGCCAAAGCGCATGGCCGTAATTGTATGCAGTTTTTTAATCAACAAATTCAAAAAGATGCCGAAAGAAATGCGGAACTGCATCTCTATCTCAAAACCGCATTAATCCAAAATGAATTTCAGTTGTATTATCAACCAATTGTTAATCCTTTTACCGCTCAAATTACCAAAGCTGAAGTCTTGTTACGCTGGATACATGATGACCAGTTTATTTCCCCAGATGAGTTCATTCCTATTGCAGAGGAGTCTGGGCTAATTGTCCAAATCGGTGAGTGGGTAAGAATGCAAGCGTTAACAAGTATTGTCGCGATGCAAAAAAGTGATTTTACTATCCCGTTATCCATTAACGTGTCCACTATTGAGTTTTGGAATACTGATTTACAACATCGTTTTGCCGCTTACTTTGATGTGTTACAGCAACAATTTGGGCTTGACGTTTTTCCTTACTCTCTGCTTACTCTTGAAATAACAGAATCATTAATGATGACGCAACAAGACAGCATAAATCAGTTACTGACAGATCTAAGGCATCGCGGCATGCAGATTTCGGTAGACGATTTTGGTACCGGATATTCTTCTTTATCGTATTTAGTTAACTTCCCCGTTGATCAAATCAAAATTGATAAATCATTCATTCAACGAATTTCATCAGGTTCACGTCACAAATCCTTAATTGAAGCCATTGTTAGCATGAGTCGCGCATTAGACTTATCGATTGTTGCTGAAGGAGTGGAGACCGAAGTAGAGCTTGATTTTATTAAGCAGCAAAACATAGACGCTGTACAAGGTTACTACTTTCATAAACCGATGCCACAAGAGGCGTTTTTCGATTTGTTAGCTAAACAAGCCGAATCAATAGCAAGATTAAAATAGAACGGCAGAACGTCAATTACCCAGAATGATGAGTAGAATGGTGCCAGCAAGTTAATATATTCATATCCTGGTTGATAAGTTCATTTTCTTAATCTGAATAGTGAAGTAAAAAAAATGCCGCATCAATTAATGCGGCATTTTTATTTAGTAAGTCAATGTTAGGTCAAAATAAATTAAGCCAACATGCTCTTAGGTTCAGTAAATTCAAGGCTTAATGCTTCAGCCACTTCTTTACAGACTAATTTTCCGTGGATAACATTTAAGCCATTAAGTAAATGCTTGTCATTTAATAATGCTTGTTTGTAACCTTGGTTCGCCAACTTGATAATGTAAGGAAGCGTTGCATTGTTTAATGCAAACGTCGAAGTGCGGGCAACTGCACCTGGCATATTTGCCACACAGTAATGCACAACGTCGTCAACAATATACGTTGGGTCTTGGTGCGTTGTTGCGTGTGATGTTTCAACACAGCCACCTTGGTCAATTGCCACGTCAACAATCGCGCTACCAGGCTTCATACGCTTAACCATATCTCTGGTAATCAATTTTGGTGCCGCTGCACCAGGAACCAATACACCACCAATCACAAGATCGGCTTCTAATACATGGCGTTCAATGGCATCCGCTGTTGAGTAAATCGCTTTTACAGCAGAACCAAACTGAATATTCAAGCGACGTAATGCATCGATACTACGATCTAATACAACAACGTCAGCACCCATACCTACAGCCATTTGTGCAGCATTAGTACCTACCATACCGCCGCCAATTATGACAACTTTAGCAGGTTCAACACCCGGTACACCACCAAGCAACATACCACGTCCACCTAATGATTTCTCAAGAGCACGAGCACCAGCTTGGATTGACATGCGCCCAGCCACTTCTGACATAGGTGCAAGTAATGGTAATCCACCACGGTCATCTGTTACGGTTTCATAAGCAATACACACAGCACCGCTGGCGATTAGCTCATTTGTTTGTGTTAAATCTGGTGCAAGATGTAAATAAGTAAATAAAATCTGGTCGTGACGTAGCATTGCACGTTCAACGGTTAGCGGCTCTTTTACTTTTACAATCATCTCTGCTTTAGCAAAAACTTCAGCTGCAGTGGCTAAAATCGAGGCACCAGCGTCTATATAATCTTGATCGGTAAACCCAATCCCCACACCCGCTTCTGATTGTACAAAAACATCGTGACCTTTTAAGGTCAATTCACGTACGCTTGAAGGGACCATGCCTACACGGTATTCGTGGTTTTTGATTTCTGTTGGAACACCAATAATCATTTTTGAGCCTCGATTGACATAAAACCCACTTCAAATGGGTATAATTGTTATTAATTGTGACCTGAACGTGCTTATTTCAAGCCACTCTAGTATAGTGCTGCTTTAGCAGATTATGCTGCTGAAATTGCACTTTTTATAGACAAAAATATTGTTTTAAGTACAAAGCAAGGTTAAATATATGGCAAATAGTAAAAGCTTTTCAGTAAAAGATTTAGACCGTATAGATCGCAATATTTTAAATGAGCTTCAATTGGATGGTCGCATTTCGAATGTTGAACTATCAAAACGAGTGGGGTTGAGTCCAACTCCATGCTTAGAAAGAGTGAAAAGGCTTGAAAAACAAGGTTTTATAAGTGGCTACACTGCACTGGTTAATCCACATTTCCTTGGTGCTTCTTTATTAGTATTTGTTGAAATCACCCTTAATCGTGATACTCCTGATATTTTTGACCGCTTTAATCGTGCAGTACAATTACTCGATGATATCCAAGAATGCCATTTGGTCTCTGGTGATTTCGACTACCTATTAAAGACTCGAGTATCAGATATGTCTGCTTATAGGCGTTTATTAGGTGAAACATTGCTGAAACTGCCCTCAATTTCAGATACTCGTACTTACGTGGTAATGGAAGAGGTCAAACAGACGAATAAGGTCGCGTTATACAACTTAGGCTAATCCTACAGTTTAATCTCCCATCAAGTCTTTAGCCGCTGATTGATGAATATAGATGACCATTGTCCACTTATATTCATCATCTAATCAAATAGAACTAATCTTTGTATATAAAATCATCATCTTGAGAGTAATCGTTAAGGCTTTTTTGTTTCTGGATTAATTCGGTATAACAATCGATTGAGCTTGACTAATTCAAGGTGCATAATCACTGCAAATACAGTGATATTCTGTTATCTTAACCCTTATTTTTCACTTTTTATGGATTCTTTCGTTTGACTCAGGAAAATAGTCTAAAAACACTCAGTGGCCTTCAACGATTGCTTGAAGGTGGCCTTATTTTATGTTGCATGATCGCGACATACATTCTATTGGCATTATCCAGTTTTAATCCAAGTGATCCAGGCTGGAGTCAGTCGCATTTCCAAGGTGAAATTCACAACTGGACTGGTGCTGTTGGCGCTTGGACTGCAGATGTGCTGTTTTACTTCTTTGGTTTCATCGCCTTTTTAATTCCTATTATGATAGCCACCACGGGTTGGTTTATTTTCAATCGTGCACATCGTTTGTTTGAAATAGATTATTTTTCAGTTGGATTAAGAATTATTGGTTTTATTTTGATGTTGTTAGGCTTAGCTGCATTGGTCAGTATGAATGCCGACAATATGTACGTCTTTTCAGCCGGTGGGGTAGCCGGTGATGTGATTGGTCAGGCGATGTTGCCGTACTTTAATAAGCTAGGAACCACATTATTGCTAATGTGTTTTTTTGGCGCAGGCTTCACTTTAGCGACTGGGATTAGTTGGTTAACCATTATTGAATTAACCGGCTTAGGTTCTATCTGGTGTGCCAAGAAAATATGGCATTTACCTAAATTATTTAAACGAGAAACAGAAACCGAAGATACTAAAGGCTTCCTTTCATTAGTGGATAAATTTACCCAACGTCGTAACGAAATGGATGATCAACATCAGCCAACAAGAACTCAATCTAACAAGCCGGTTAAAACGCCAATCCATATTAAACAAGCAGTCGAGACACCGCCGGTTGTAGAAAAGAAACGTAGCTTCTTTAGTCGCAAGCCTAAACCCACTGAAGATATTGCGGTTTCAGACATTGATGACCAACAGTTTGATAGTGACGATCGTCAAGAACCGTCAATACAATTTGATCATGAAGACACGCCATTTGCGCCTTGGGTCGCGACAAAAGACGACGTTGACTTCAATCTTGACGACGACAATGATGACCTCGATATTGCTCAGAGTATGAATCACTCTGATAGTGATGAGCCATTTGAGGAAGCTTTTGCCAAACCTCATTCAAAGGGGGCATTAGTTGCACAACAAAAACCGAAAAAAGAAGCCAGAATTGTTGACGGCGTAGTGGTAATCGATGGTCAAACCACGCAACAAGCTCGCCAGAAAATGGATCCTTTACCAAGCATTACCTTGCTTGATGTGCCTGATCGCAAGAAAAACCCTATTAGTGAAGCCGAACTTCAGCAAGTAGCTCGATTAGTTGAAGCAAAGCTGGCGGATTTTAATATTATCGCCAATGTTGTTGGCGTTTATCCTGGCCCGGTGATTACTCGCTTTGAGCTTGAATTAGCCCCTGGGGTTAAAGCATCTAAAATTACCAATCTCTCGAAAGACTTAGCCCGCTCATTATTATCTGAAAACGTGCGGGTCGTTGAAGTGATTCCTGGTAAAGCTTATGTCGGTTTAGAGTTGCCAAATAAATTCCGTGAAACCGTATTTATGCGTGATGTGCTCGATTCCGCCGCTTTTAAAGACAGCAAATCAACATTATCTATGGTGCTGGGTCAAGACATCGCCGGTGAACCTGTGGTGGTTGATTTAGGTAAAATGCCTCATCTATTGGTTGCCGGTACGACAGGTTCTGGTAAGTCTGTGGGTGTGAACGCGATGATCACCAGCTTATTGTATAAATCAGGCCCGGATGATGTTCGCTTTATTATGATTGACCCTAAAATGCTCGAATTATCTGTGTATGAGGGGATCCCACATTTACTCTGTGAAGTGGTTACCGACATGAAAGAAGCCGCTAATGCATTGCGTTGGTGTGTCGGCGAAATGGAGCGACGTTATAAATTAATGTCTGCATTAGGGGTTCGTAACCTTAAAGGTTACAACATCAAAATTAAAGATGCTGCTGCAAAAGGGGAGTACATTCCCGATCCATTATGGAAGTCATCAGAAAGTATGTTAGATGATGCGCCGCCGCTTGAAAAGCTACCATCTATCGTGGTGGTGGTTGATGAATTTGCTGACATGATTATGATTGTTGGTAAAAAAGTTGAAGAGTTAATTGCCCGTATTGCTCAAAAAGCTCGTGCTGCAGGGATCCACTTAATATTGGCCACTCAGCGGCCATCGGTTGATGTGATCACTGGTCTGATTAAAGCTAACATTCCAACCCGTATTGCGTTTCAAGTGTCATCACGTATTGATTCTCGTACCATTCTTGATCAGCAAGGTGCAGAAACCTTATTAGGTATGGGGGATATGTTGTATCTTCCACCTGGTACCGGTTTACCTAATCGTGTTCATGGAGCGTTTATTGATGATCACGAAGTTCATAAAGTGGTTGCCGATTGGTGTGCTCGAGGCAAACCGCAATACATTGACGACATTCTTAACGGCGCCACCGATGGCGAGCAAGTATTGTTACCCGGTGAAACCTCAGACAGTGAAGAAGAGTTAGATGCGTTGTATGATGATGCCGTTGCGTTTGTTACCGAAACGCGCCGTGGCTCTATTTCTAGCGTACAGCGTAAATTTAAAATTGGTTATAACCGTGCCGCCCGTATTATTGAAATGATGGAAAGCCAAGGTATTGTGACAGCTCAAGGTCATAATGGTAATCGTGAAGTATTGGCTCCACCGCCACCGAGATCATAATAGGAATGATAATGAATAAACGTTTTGCTGTATTAAGCCTATTATTAACCACCAGCGTAACTTGCTTTGCCGCGATGGCCGATGACGCCACTGAGCTACGAGCAAAACTGTCTAACATTGATAGTTTGCATGCGACATTTTCCCAGCAAGTTACCGACATTAATAATAAACCAATTCAAACTGGCAGTGGCGTATTTGCCCTGGCATATCCCAATCAATTTTACTGGCATTTAACTCAGCCAGATGAATCTTTGATTGTGGCCGATGGCGCTAATTTATGGATTTATAACCCCTTCGCCGAAGAAGTAACCGTAATGGATGTTGCTCAAGCGGTTGATGCATCGCCGATGGCTTTGTTAGTGCATCGAGATGAAGCCACATGGGCTAAATATTCAGTCACCAAACGGGTTATTAATGCGACATCTAGCTGTTTTGATATTCAGCCTAAGAAACTCAACAGTAACGTTATTGCTGTTAGTGTATGTTTTGACGCCAAGCAGTTAGTCAAATTTAACTTAACCGACGAGCAAGGTAATTTAAGCCAATTTTCGCTCACTGAGCAGCGCAGCGTAAAAGCAGACGAGACCAATATCTTTAATTTTGCTGTACCTGATAACGTCGATATAGACGATCAACGCTTAAAGCAAGCTCACTAAGCAGTTTATGGCTAACTTAGGTTTTGATTTCGCCCCAGACTTTCGCCCCTTGGCTGCGCGTATGCGCCCAAGGGATATTAGTGAATACATAGGTCAGGCACACTTATTGGGTGAGGGCCAGCCACTGCGTAAGGCGCTAGAGGCAAATCGAGCCCACTCAATGTTACTGTGGGGCCCGCCCGGTACCGGGAAAACCACCTTAGCTGAGCTTATTGCCCATTATGCTAACGCCCATGTTGAGCGTATTTCTGCAGTGACTTCTGGGGTGAAAGAGATCCGTGCGGCGATTGAACAAGCCAAAGCCGTGGCCCAAAGTCGCGGTCAACGTACCTTATTATTTGTCGATGAAGTACACCGTTTTAATAAAAGCCAGCAAGACGCATTTTTACCCTTTATTGAAGATGGCACGGTTATCTTCATTGGTGCTACCACTGAAAACCCCTCATTCGAACTTAATAACGCCTTGTTATCCCGGGCGCGTGTTTACCTTATTAATCGCTTAAGCTCCGATGAAATCAGCTTAATTGTGACTCAAGCGTTAACTGATGTTGAACGTGGTTTAGGCAAACGCCAATTAACATTACCTAGCGCAGTGGCTAAGCAATTAGCCGACATTAGCGAGGGCGATGCACGTAAAGCACTTAATTTAATCGAGTTAATGAGCGATTTAGTTGCAGATGAAAGTGCGTTTACCACCGAAATGCTCACTCAAGTTGCGGGCCATCAAGCTGCGGGTTACGATAAAAATGGCGATCAATTTTACGATTTAATTTCTGCAGTACACAAGTCTGTGCGCGGCTCGGCGCCCGATGCGGCGTTATATTGGTATTGCCGCATTTTAGAAGGTGGTGGCGATGCCTTATATGTTGCTCGTCGTTTATTGGCCATTGCCTCAGAAGACATTGGTAATGCCGATCCTATTGCCATGACAGTTGCACTTAACGCATGGGATTGTTATCACCGTATTGGACCCGCTGAAGGCGAACGCGCAATTGCTCAAGCCGTGTTGTATTTAGCCAGCGCGCCCAAAAGTAACGCCGTTTATAGTGCGTTTAATCAAGCCCGTGAGCTTGCTAAGCAAACTGGACACGAGCCTGTGCCTAATCATCTGCGTAATGCGCCGACAAAATTGATGAAAGAAATCGGTTTTGGTAAAGAATATCGCTATGCTCATAATGAACCTGCGGCCTATGCTGCCGGCGAGAACTACTTCCCTGAATCATTGCAACACAGCCAGTTTTATCAGCCAACCAACAGAGGTTTTGAAAAACGTATTCAAGATAAATTAGGGCAATTGCGTCAGCTTGATCAACAAAGCGAGGACAAACGCTATGACTAATGTGATCTTGGTGGCATTAGGTGGTTCAATTGGTGCAGTTTTACGCTATCTTCTATCAATTTTTATGATCCAGCTATTTGGAAGCAGTTTTCCTTTTGGTACACTGTTAGTCAATCTACTGGGATCGTTTTTAATGGGTGTAGTTTATGCGCTAGGGCAGTTAAGTCATGTTAGCCCTGAAATTAAAGCGCTTGTTGGCATTGGCCTATTGGGTGCATTAACTACATTTTCAACTTTCTCGAATGAAACCTTACTGCTGTTGCAAGAAGGCTTATGGCATAAAGCTATTTTAAATGTGTTGTTGAATGTCACCTTATGTCTATTTATGGTGTATGTAGGTCAACAACTTATATTTTCTCGCGTTTAACTAAAAAGAACTCACAACATGCTAGATCCAAAATTTTTGCGTAATGATCTTGACGTCACCGCCGAGCGTTTAGCCACTCGTGGCTTTATTTTAGAGGTTGATAATTTGACCAAACTTGAAGAAAAGCGTAAATCGCTTCAAGTAGAAACAGAAGACTTACAAGCGTCGCGTAATGCGATCTCCAAGTCGATTGGTCAAGCTAAAGCTCGTGGCGAAGATACCAGTTCCATTATGGCGCAGGTAGGGGATTTAGGTGTGCAGCTTGATGCAAAGAAAGCTGAACTTGCTGAGTTATTGCAACAAATCAATAGCATCGCCATGAGCATACCAAACTTGCCTGATGAATCTGCGCCAATTGGTGCCGATGAAAATGACAATGTAGAGGTGCGTCGTTGGGGTACACCTAGAACATTCGATTTTGAAGTGAAAGATCACTTAGATTTAGGTGAAGCTCTCGGTGGATTAGATTTTAAAAGTGCCGTTAAAATTACTGGTTCACGTTTTATTATCATGCGCGGCCAAATCGCCCGTTTAAATCGTGCTTTAGGTCAGTTCATGCTAGACCTACACACCACTGAACATGGCTATAGCGAAACCTATGTACCGCTATTGGTTAACGAAGACAGCTTATTAGGTACTGGTCAGCTTCCTAAGTTTGGTGAAGATTTATTTCACACCAAACCAGCAACAGAAGAAGGTCAAGGCTTGTCACTTATCCCGACCGCAGAAGTGCCATTAACTAACTATGTGCGCGACATGATTGTTGATGAGAGTGAGCTACCCATAAAAATGACCGCATTAACGTCATGCTTCAGAAGTGAAGCGGGCTCTTATGGTCGTGACACCCGTGGTTTGATCCGTCAGCATCAATTCGACAAAGTCGAATTAGTGCAAATTGCTCATCCAGACAATTCAATGCATGCGTTAGATGAAATTACCGCACATGCTGAAAAAGTATTGCAGTTATTAAACTTGCCGCACCGCACTATGGTGTTATGTACTGGTGATATGGGCTTTGGTTCAAGTAAAACATTTGATATTGAAGTGTGGTTACCAGCACAAAATACTTACCGTGAAATTTCATCGTGTTCAAACATGAAAGACTTCCAAGCGCGCAGAATGCAAGCTCGATACCGTAGCAAGGTAGATAACAAACCTGCGTTATTGCACACTTTAAATGGTTCTGGTTTAGCAGTGGGACGGACATTAGTTGCCGTGCTTGAAAATTATCAGAATCAAGATGGCACTATCACAGTACCTGAGGTATTACGTTCATACATGGGCGGCTTAAGCGTTATTGGCTAGGTTCTCTAATTACTCTGTGCTTATTGCTATGAGCACAGAGTGAGGTAACAACGCATTATATTTGGGCTTACTTAGAGTATTTAAATTGGTGCCACTTTGTTTAAGTTGAGCATTATTGATAAGGATTGGTACAACCAGCAATGGGTTCAAGTCGGCGTGATAATCGTAGGCTTATCTATTTATCAGTTATCTTCTTTTTTATTTTGTTGGTAATTGTTGAACTAGCTCAAGCAGCATTGATAGTGGTAGAAAACATTTTCCCTAAATAACCTTTATTGAGGTTAATTATTTAAAAGCCCGCTTAAGTTATCTTAAGCGGGCTTTTTTGTAGGCTTTGATTAACTATAAACATTTAGCTGGTTTGGGCAGCCCAGCAATTTTGGTTGCTTGCTTAGCCGGGCCCCCAGGAAATAAGGTATACAAATATTTAGAGTTACCTTTATCGGCTCCTAATCGTTGACCGATAGCTTTAACCAGCACACGAATAGCAGGACTGGTTTTGTACTCTAGATAAAAATCACGCACAAAACGAATAACTTCCCAGTGTTGCTCGGTTAACTCAATGTTCTCAGTGGCGGCAATCACAGTTGCCATAGGTTCTTGCCAGTCATTGATATTTTTTAAATAGCCTTGATGATCGGTTTCAATTTGCAGGCCATTAAATTCAAAAAAGTTTACCAAGTTATCACCTTATCGTGTCGCAAAGATTGTTCAACAAATTGTGAATAGTCAATAATATCAAAATCACCCGCAGCTTTATTGGCTAAAATAATCATCAAGCGTTCGGATAACCCCCTAGCGACAACATCATCTTGTAGCACAAACAGTGCAATATTTGCTAAACGCTGTTGCCATTGAGGTTGTAATAAACAATTCACCGCATCGCTAGACAATAAAATACTGTCTTTAGGGTGAATATAGCGCAGGCATGTACTTAAGGCATCGTCACTCATTACTGATGCTTGGATATGATGTAATATCAAAATACTAGCACCTCATCAGCCGATTGCAGGGTTTGCCTAATCATCTCTGGCGTCGCTACCGTTGCCGCAATACTGAGGTCATTGGGCTGCAATCCTAATGTGTGCATTGATTCAGCGCAAACCAATACGGTATCAATATCGTAAAGAGATAGCGCTTTAAATGCCGACACATAATCTTTCGATCCTGCTTGCTCAGGTGTTTGGCCTGCCAGCAAATGCAATACAGCTTCATTGGTAAACACAATACTCACCTGTTGTTCAAAGCTGGCACTGAGCATAGCAAAATCAAGCCCTTCACGAGTACTCGTGGTGCCTAAAGGTGCATGTCTAAAAATAATCACCAGTGATTTCATTATCTATTCCACAAATATCTTAAAAGCTAATTAATCTGTCAGCTTGTTCAATACCGACCACTAATTCACCTAAGCCGCCCATGGTAAATGCGTCACTGCTATTCCATTGTGGCTTACCATTTTCTGATGCATCTTGTGGTGAGAGTATGCCACGACGCAATGCTGCTGAAACACAATTGGTTAATGGTATTGCGTGCTGCGCTGACAAATTTTGCCAATGTGAGTGCATATCTATTTCATCAGATGCCGGACAAGTAAGGGCATTACTGTTGGTTACGCCATCTTGATAGAAAAAGACATTGATGATTTGATGACCGTTAGCTAATGCGCTTTGGCAAAAAGATAACGCACGAAAGCTGGCTGTTGAGCCATAAACACTTCCGTTTACTTGAATGATGAATTTGCTCATTATAAAAAAAATGACCCTAATGTAGGGTCATTTTAACGTAATTTACCAATGAACTCTATCGACGATTAATCGTCGTTGCCCATACCTAACAAATGTAGCAGGCTCATGAACAAGTTCAAAAAGTCTAAGTACAATGAAATGGTCGCGCGAACATAGTTGGTTTCGCCGCCATTCACGATACGACTAGTGTCGTAGAGGATGAAACCGGTCATAAGCAATGCAATACCCGCATTCATTGCCATAAATAATACTGAACTACCGACGAAAATATTAATCACTACAGCACCGATCATCACTAGCATACCGGCAAATAGGAAACCGCCCATAAATGAGAAGTCTTTTTTGGTGGTTAAAGCATAAGCCGACAGTGATACGAAAATCACTGAGGTTAAGCCCAACGCCTGCATGATAAGCCCTGGGCCGTTCGCCATACCAACATAATGATTTAAAATATAACCGAGTGACGCACCTTGCATACCCGTAAAGGCAAATACCCAAAATATGGCTGCAGCACTATCGGCTTTTTTTAGGGTCACAAATAACAATACTAAGCTACCAAGCGATAAACCTAATGACATCATTGGGCCAAGGTTAATCGCCATGGCTAAACCAGCAGTAACAGCAGAAAATGCCAATGTCATCGCCAGAAGCATGTAGGTGTTTTTTAGCATTTTATTGACATCAGTCGTCGATAGACTGGGTGATATAACTGATTGTTGATTCATTATCGTCTCCAGGTGTTAACTCAATGATTTGCTCAACGAGAAAAGAATCTTTCTCACTATGAAGCTAAATCTTTTTCTATAGCGTAAGCAATGTACATTAAACAAAAATTAATTCATAACAAACATCATCTTAATAGGCGCTAATTTATCATAAACTATTCGATAAGTAATGTTATTAACAAAAACATATTTTGCATAATCTGTTTAGCTAAGCCATTCTTTTTTCAGTTTTTCAGTGTCACCTAAGTGATCTAATACCCACTTTAGAGCAGGGCTCATATTGGCAGTATTCCAAGCTAAACAGCAGGCGGTGTCTTGTTTGGGAGTAGCGAGCTGTTTTTCTATTAGCGCACCAGCTTTGATAAAGATATCGGCTAAATGATATGGCATATACCCCACACCTAAACCTTCTCTAAAGCAATTTATCGCTCTGATCCAATCGGGTACCACAATTCGACGTTGATTATTCAATAACCAATTCGGTCGATGAGCAATATTATGCGCTGTGTCTTGCAGGCAGATTGACGGATATTGTAATAACTCTTCATCGGTTAACGCGTGCTCAGCTTTAGCTAAAGGATGATTCTTCCCAACTAAAAAAGACCACTGGATCATCCCCATATCGCGAGATTTAAAGGTGCCACCAACAGGAATGCTAGAGGTAGCGCCAATCGCGATGTCACTTTTTCCTGTAGACAGTGCTTCCCAGACGCCGTTATATACTTCTAAGCGAATAATCAATTCAATGTCGGTAAAATGCCGATAAAAATCAGCTATTAAGCCACTTATTTTGTCGGCGCGAACCATATTGTCAATCGCAATCGATAATGAAGGGCGCCAGCCATTAGCCACTTTTTGTGTATCACGCTTAATATTATTAAGTTTGGTCATGATCTCACGAGACTGGGCGACAAAATGTTCACCAGCAGGGGTTAAACTCACGCTGCGATGATGACGTTCAAACAATATTACCCCTAAGTCATCTTCAATCTGCTTAATGGCATAACTCACCGCAGAGGGTACTTTATTTAATTTATTTGCAGCGGCGGTAAAACTGCCTACGCGGGCCACAATATCTATCATTTCGAATGCTTGTTCTGAAAGCATCTCGCTATCCTTGGCATTAGCAACATTACTTGCAGTAAAGGTAAACATTAACCTAAATCAAATCAAGCAAAGTCGCCGTTATCGACCGTTTAATCACATTTGCATTAAGCTAATGGCTATTTGTTGTGACTTAAACAGGTGTTATTACAAATAGTGGGTTATGGGTGTTTATTGAGTCAATACCATCAAGCAAGCTGAGCTTTGTAAGCTATGTTTAATAGCAGATGTGCAAAGGGGATTTGAACTTGGGCATAAAATAGCCACTTAACAAATTATTTGCAATTTACTCTTTACACCATAGGGGCATTATCATATTATTCGCCCGCTCGGAGGGATGGCAGAGTGGTCGAATGCACCGGTCTTGAAAACCGGCAACGGTTTATCCCGTTCTAGGGTTCAAATCCCTATCCCTCCGCCACATTTAATGAAAAGGCCTTATCGAAAGATAAGGCCTTTTTGTTTGGGCAAAAGATAGAGATTTAAACCCAGGGTTCTTCTTTATTACAAGCAAGCTACCCCTCCGCCACATTAAAGACGAAAGGTTCATCAGAAATGATGAGCCTTTTTTGGTTAGGCAAAAGATAGAGATTTAAACCCAAGTGTTCCTCTTTATTACAAGCAAGCTATCCCTCCGCCACATTTAACGGGGAAGCCTCATCAGCAATGATGGGGCTTTTTTGTATTTATAACATTTAAATCCAAGATTCATAGTTTTAAGATTGCTATATCTTTGCCATATTGAATAAATAGATAGGACTTTAATCCCACTAATTCTTGTTTGTTATAAATATGGTCATCCATCAATGTTGTTATCTTGAAAATGGCTGGCATAGTCAATTATTTCTAGATGTAGTAATTAGAGTTGATGTTGACAACCTGAAATACTGGCGGATAAGCATAGCGCCATTTATTTTTACTAGATTGAATATTACTGCTGAAAACTGCTTAAAAATCACAATAGAGTTTGGCGCGTTATTCAAAGAAGAAGTAGGGGGCTTTGCCCATATTAAAAGACATTACAGCATTTAGACCGAAAACGACGACAGAGCACAGCTAAATGCCAGCGTTGGAAGTGTGCGTATACAATCACTTCTGAATTCCACAAACTATTTTCTACTTGATCGATATCAAGCTTTTCTGTTGTCTTGGTTTTAGCTAATGTGTCATTTTTTAGCCATTGAGCGCACATATTTTAAATCACTCGGTTGAATCTGTGCGTTTATAAAATGAGCGCAGGTGTTGGCAACTCAAAAACGAAAGGCGTTATGTGTTATCTTAAAAATAGCTGGAATATTTTGATGGAGATAGTGATCTTATGCTCTCGGTTAAGAGCATGTCATGAGTTCTGTTCATCCTGACTGAGTATGCTAGGCCATTTATGGCTTGATTATTGTTATTTTTGAGCCATGAAATAAATGGCAATTTAGGCTGAGAATTCCACATTAATGCCAGTAGAGGCAATCATATTCTGCACGTCCCATCATATCCTGCATATCTAGACAAGAATTAACCTAAGGGGTCTTTAAGCATGAATAAAGCAAAGAATAGCGGCAGCCATCATTTGCCAGTTGACACTTTCAGTAGCCACACCCCGACAGCAACATCCGTTTCCCACTCCATACCCACGGGGTTTGTGCACGTGCGCGGCGCCCGAGAAAATAACCTGCAGAACGTTGACGTGGATCTACCCCGGGACTCGATAGTTGCTTTCACCGGGGTGTCCGGCTCTGGCAAATCCTCGCTCGCTTTTGGCACCATTTTCGCTGAGGCCCAGCGACGTTTCTTCGAGTCCGTCGCGCCGTACGCCCGGCGCCTGATCCAGCAAGGCCATTCGCCTCAGGTGGATGAAATTACTGGATTACCGCCAGCCGTCGCACTGCAACAGCGCCGAGGAACACCCAACTCACGCTCAAGTGTAGGCACAGTTACCACCCTCTCAAATTCCCTGAGGATGCTTTATTCTCGAACAGGAGTCTATCCTGATGGGGCTTTGCGCCTCGAGTCAGACTCCTTCTCACCCAACACCGCCATGGGCGCATGCCCTAAATGTCAGGGACTTGGAACCGCGCACACAGTCACCGAGGCATCGCTGGTGCTCGACCCTTCACTGAGTATTCGCGAAGGTGCCGTCACGGCTTGGCCTGGGGCGTGGCAGGGTAAGAACCTGCGTGACATTCTTACAGCGCTCGGTTATGACGTGGATAAACCTTGGGAACAGCTGTCCCGCGCCGATCGCGATTGGATCTTGTTCACCGAGGAACAACCCGTAGTCAACATCATGCCGGAGCGGGAAAGGCCCCGACCTTACAAGGGAAAATTCTGGAGTGCGCAGAGTTACGTGATGCACACGCTTGCCGATTCAAAAAGCACCTCGGTGCGTAACCGTGTATTGAAATATGTTGAATCAGGGCCATGCCTAATGTGCGCGGGCAGTGGACTGCGCAGCGAAGCTCTCGCGGTTACCTTCAACGGCCGCACCATAGCCGAGCTTAACAGCTTGTCGCTCACCGAGCTCCGCCGTGTGCTTGACCGTCCGGCGGCCGGCAATACCCCAGGTGAAACTATCACCAAGGATCTCACTCGCCGCCTTGATGTGCTGCTCGATCTCGGCCTCGGATACCTCAGTCTAGGCCGCGCAACACCCACGCTCTCTCCTGGTGAAATGCAGCGGCTGCGCATTGCCACCCAGCTGCGCTCTGGGCTTTTCGGTGTAATCTACGTACTCGACGAACCTTCCGCTGGGCTGCACCCAGCAGATGCCGAGCCGCTCCTTGCCGTACTTGAGGAGCTCAAATCTAGCGGTAACTCAGTTTTTATCGTGGAACACAATATGGACGTGGTGCGCCGCGCTGACTGGGTCATCGACGTCGGCCCATATGCGGGAGAGCAGGGCGGAGTTGTCCTCTACAGCGGACCGACGGCGGGACTCAAAGATGTACCCGCCTCGATCACGCGAAAATTTCTCTTTGCAAGCGAGCGTCCCGTTCCGGCGGCACGCGAGCTACGACATCCGCTCGGCTGGCTTGGCCTGACGGGGATAACCCGCCATAACCTACGCGGCCTTAATGCCAAGTTTCCGCTCGGCATACTGACCGCGGTTACAGGTGTATCGGGCTCTGGCAAGTCCACCCTAGTGAGTCAGGTGCTCGCCGAGACTGTAGGCTTGTACCTTCATCCAGATCTAGACCCCAGTACCGGGATCGCATCCACAGCCTCGATGAATGGCGAGAAGGATGATCAACCCGAGCCTAAACCCGTTGAAATCACCACGGTTGAGACGATCACTGGGGCGGATCTGATCGATCGACTGGTGCGCGTTGACCAGAAACCGATCGGTCGCACACCGCGTTCCAACCTCGCCACCTATACTGGCCTGTTCGATGCAGTGCGTACCACATTCGCCGCGACCCCCGAGGCTCGAAGCCGAAACTTCGGCGCCAGCCGGTTCTCGTTCAACGTGGCGGGCGGCCGCTGCGAGACCTGCCTTGGCGAGGGATTTGTGGCGGTCGGTCTGCTTTTTTTACCAGGTAGTTATATGCCCTGTTCCGACTGCGACGGCACGCGATATAATCCTGAGACCCTCGAGGTGACGTACTGTAACAAGAATATAGCCGAGGTGCTTGGGCTTACCGTGGATGCGGCAATGGTGTTTCTCGCCGATGTGCCCTCGGCATTGCGCAGTCTTAAGACCCTTAGTGAGGTGGGGCTCGGCTACCTGCGACTCGGCCAACCCGCCACCGAACTTTCCGGAGGCGAGGCGCAGCGCATCAAGCTTGCGACCGAGCTGCAGCGGGCACGCCGCGGCCATACGCTGTACATTCTCGACGAGCCCACAACTGGGCTCCATCCTGCCGACGTGCTATTACTGCTCGCTCAGCTCAACCGCCTCGTCGATGCTGGCAATACCGTGATTGTGGTGGAACACGATATGGACGTAGTTGCCGCCGCCGACTGGGTTATCGACATTGGCCCTGAAGGCGGTGACAAGGGCGGCTGCATAGTGGTCGCCGGCACGCCCCATGCAGTGGCCGCTCACCCAGCGAGCCGAACGGCGCCTTACTTGGCCCAGTGGGTCTCTACCAACTGAGTTTACTGTTTGCCGTGGCAAATTCAGTAAACCTGACGCGCTGGGGCGCCGATCCCAGCGCCAGTTGATAAGCCGCAATAGTTCCTACGCGGGTTCGACAGTGCAGCACAACGAGTAGCAAAGTAGGCAGCATAAATCTATCTGTAATAACACACTAAACCATCACTTTAGTATTCAAACCGATTACATTTTAACCGCGACAGCAAATAGAGAGGCAGTGCGAAATAGCACTGTCTCACAAACTACCGTTATTTTACTGATCCAAAAGCGTATTGTTATCATGGAAGTTAAATCTGATAAGTGTTTTTAAGCGGTTGTAATGGTTAACTCATATTTTGATGGTTAAAAAATTGACTTTTTAATTCAGGAATAAAGCCAGTTTCAGTTAGCAATTGCAGGGGTGATTTTAGCTTGTGAAACTAACCAATTGAAACAGAATGATTAATTTAATATTTAACGGGATGGCCTCGGGTGTAAACTCTTTTGGGAGCATTGCGGAGGCTTTATTTATCCATGGCCTTATTCCACATTTGCTTATAGGTATTACGGGTTCTTGAGCTTAGAGGGCGCCATAAATATTGCTCAGAGAAAAATGTCTCATCTCCGACTCTGGCATCTTTAACTAATTGTGGGTCGAGTAACTTAGCCGTAGCGCCATTTACAATAATAGAACCATACATTTCTAATATGCGTTTTTGCACTGGTTCGCTGATCATAAAGTCGATTAGTAAATAGGCCGCATCTAGCTTTTCACCTTTAACATGCCTTCCTATAGCTAAAGTATCTAGCCACACAGTTTGGCCTTCCTTAGGGGTTGCTAGTTTCCAGTTTTGTCCGCTTTTATTGGCAGCTGCTACCCCAAACCAATATGTGGTGGCCAATTCTAGATCTTTCATGCGCTCTACATCAGCCATACCGTTCCAAAATGAGTCTGCATTTTGGACTAGGCTCGTCAGTTTAGCTTGCACTTTAGGTTTATCAAACTCTATAGCATCTATGTCGTAGAAAGATTCTGGTGGGTAACCTAAAACCAGTAGCGTGGTATAGATGTTGGCTTCAAATTGATCACCTGTGATAGCAAATTTAGCTTTATTTTCCGGTTGCCACAATTCTTCCCAGGATTTTGGCTCATCTCGCTTTGCTGCATTGTAAGCCAGGCCATATGAGCCTCCAAGTAAAGGAACTGAATATTTTTTGCCTTTAAATTCATCGTATTGACTGTTTCTTAATGAATTTAGTACTTTGGGGTAATGACTCAGGCGACTAAAATCTATGGGTTGTAATACCAGAAGTAACCTGTTTTTATTCATCTTGTAGTAATTGTGTGTTGGGGTAGTCACATCAGCGGCTCTGGCTCGCAGTTTGTTGAAGATAAGTTCAGGATCTGTGATATAGGGATCCATAATATTTAGCTCAACTTCCATCCCCTTAGATTTAGCATAGACCTCAAAATCTTCTTTAAATGGGCTGATATAGCCTTCCCATTCTAGTATGTTCAATGTCACGGCTAGGGTATTTGTCGACATCAATATACCAGTTAAAAACAGGTTGTTTACTCTTAAGTATTTACCTATTTTCACTATGTGTATCCTTATTTAGTCACGAGCTTTGATTTATCGAATCAGTAAAGCGGTGAGTTCATCTAACCATGCATCTCATGTGTTATAAGGATTGTTCATAACAAGGAGTTTAGCCAGTTTGGCATAGCGTTTTTATTTGATACTTTGTGTTAATAATCTCATAAACCAACCACGACAAACTAAAATAAACCCGCTTCAGTTGGTTAATTGCCGATACAAGTAACAGGTTTTTATCCGGTGTTAACTTAATTAAGTCTAAAAAACATCAATATGATATTTTCAAATAACATCATATTTTTATTCAATTTCCCGCTTACAAAAAGTGAAGTTTTACAGACCAAACTGGCTAAATTTACAGACTTTTATTAGGTTTTTTATGTTTTACCCACCAATGTTGATTATTTCAGCCTGACTTAAGCCACAAATAATAAACTAGTCGATAACGTATTCAATGAGTTGTTTACTATGAAAAATAACAAATATTAAAAGAAGGAAGTCGTTGTTATATGAAAATCAATCTTATCGCGCTAGCCGTTGCAGGTACACTTTCAACCACCCTGTTTCTCACGGGATGCCAATCAGCATCAGAAGCTGACAACAAGCAACAATTACAGGTTAGTCCACTATCCGCAAATCCTTTATTTGTTGCTAGCACATTGCAATATCAAGCTCCCGATTTTAACATCATTAAAGATGAGCATTTTCAGCCAGCACTTGAGCAAGGTATTAAAGAGCATTATCAACAAGTACTGATGATTGCTAATAATAATGATAAAGCCACTTTTGCCAACACCATAGTTGCACTGGAAACTAGCGGTGAACTACTCAATAGAGCAGCGAATGTGTTTTATAATTTAGCGAGCACAGACAGTAACCCAACACTGCGAAAAATTCAGGGTGAAATGGCACCAAAAATGGCGGTTCACTCGGATAATATCCAACTCAACTCGGCATTGTTCTCTCGTATTGACTCACTTTATCAACAACGCCAGCAGTTAGGCTTGAGCGCCGAAGAGATCCGCCTGATTGAGGTTTATCATCAGCGCTTTATCATGGCTGGCGCTAAGCTAACCGATGAGCAAAAAGCCCAAATTAGATTACTCAATGAAGAGCAATCAACACTCACCAATGAATTTAGCCAACGCCTACTCAGGCTGACGAAAGAGATTGCAGTTGTTGTTGATTCTGAAGAAGAGCTTGCAGGATTATCTGTAAATGAGCTCCGAGCAGCGAAAGCAGATGCGAGTGCACAAGGTCTTGAAGGTAAATACCTGCTAAGTATTACTAATACCACCCGCCAACCTGTATTAGCCAAGCTTGAAAATCGCGAATTGCGCCAGCGTGTTTGGCAGGCTTCATCGACTCGCGGAATGAGTGGTAATAACGAAACCGCATCATTGGTGTCACGTTTAGCCCAGCTTCGTGCTGAGCGTGCAGCGCTATTAGGGTACGATAGCTGGGCAGATTATACTCTGGCACCGCAAATGGCTAAGACGCCAGAGGCGGTATATGAAATGTTTGGATCTATGGTGCCCGCTGTTGTCGCTAATACCGAAAAAGAAGCCGCTGATATTCAAATGATGATCAACAAGACTGGCGCTGATTTTACCCTAGCACCATGGGACTGGGCTTTCTACGCTGAAAAAGTACGTAAAGAGAAGTACGATCTCGACGCCGCTTCAATCAAGCCTTACTTCGAATTTAACCGTGTATTGGAAGATGGTGTTTTCTTTACCCTTGAAAAACTCTACGGCGTCACCTTCAAGCCACGTCCAGATTTACCGGTTTACCATAAAGATGTAAAAGCCTATGAAATGTTTGATGTCGATGGCAGTTCGATGGCCATCTTCTATGCCGATCACTTTGCCCGAGAAGGTAAGCGCGGCGGAGCATGGATGAGTGCATTTGTCACTCAATCGACATTACTTAACAGCAAACCTGTCGTTGTTAATGTAATGAATATCAAAAAGGCACCTGAAGGTCAGCCTACGTATGTTAGCTATGATGAAGTGACCACAATGTTCCATGAAATGGGCCATGGCACCCATGGAATGTTTTCAAAAGTCACTTATCCAAGTCTTTCTGGCACGGCTGTTACCCGCGACTTTGTTGAGTTCCCATCAACCTTCGAAGAAGATTGGGCCGCGCACCCTGAAGTACTGGCAAATTACGCTAAACACTATCAAACTGGCGAGATGATCCCCGATGAGCTACTCCAAAAGTTACTTAAGTCGCGCAGCTTTAATCAAGGTTTCGACACTCTTGAGTATATGGCGGCCGCACTGGTGGATTTAGAGTGGCATTCACTGCCGGCAGATGCGCCGCTTCAAGATGTCGCGCAGTTTGAAGCCGCTGCGTTGAAAAAGCATGGTGTTGATATCGCTGCAGTGCCGCCACGTTATAAATCGACTTACTTTGCTCACGCATTCCCTGGTGGATACTCAGCAAGTTACTACGCCTACATGTGGAGTGAGATCTTAGCTGCTGATGCATTTGCTTATGTACAAACTCAAGGTGGATTAAACCGTGAGATTGGCATGAAATACCGCAAGACCATTCGTGAAGTGGGTAACAGTGTGCCACCGATGGAAGCTTATAAAGCCTTCCGTGGACAAGAGCCGACAACTGAGGCTCTCCTCAAGCGACGCGGTTTGAACTAAGCATTCACATTGCATCGAAAAAAATGCCGCTAATTTAGCGGCATTTTTAATTAAATCAATTAAATATTCTGTTTGTGTTTTGTACATCAAGCCTCAGTAAGACCTTTGTTTTTTAATCAACTAATGCTGATTAAGTAACCTAAGCATAGTGTGTTAGTGTTGATCAAGATCAAGCATATTGTTGCTCTGTAAGTCTACACTCATTAATGTAGCTGTGTTTAAAGCAGTCCGACACTCCGTTGCAAACGTGTTTTTGTTAGGGGATAACATGAATTTTAAAGACTATTACACGGTATTAGGCATAGATCCTCAAGCGGATGATAAGGCGGTAAAAGCCGCTTATAAAAAACTCGCGGTCAAGTATCATCCCGATGTGAGCAAGCATGATGATGCAGAGGCAAAATTCAAAGAAATTGGTGAAGCTTACGCGATATTACATAACGCTAAAAAGCGTGCTGAATACGATGAAGTGCGTCAGCATCATTTAAACCGAAGCCAAAATCAATATGCAAATCACGCAGCTGGCGGCCAAGATTGGGGCCAACAGCAAAGCGATCCTCAAACGGATCAAGAATTCTCTGATTTTTTCAATTCAATTTTTGGTGGCAGGCATACAGGCTTTGATCCTCGTGGCCAATATCAAGGTCGACAGACTCAACCTGCAAAAGGCCAAGACATTGAAATGGAGTTCCCGATGTTTCTTGAAGAAACATTGGCCGACACGCTTAAGCCTGTCTCGTTTACTCTTCAACAACGCGATGCAGATGGTCATATTGTTGAACACCCCAAATCGCTAAAAGTTAACATTCCTGCCGGTGTAGCCAATGGTGAACGTATTCGTCTTAAAGGCCAAGGTGGACCGGGGCAAACCAAAGCCGACAACGGTGATTTGTATTTGAAAATTCGTTTTGCGCCTCATCCTTTGTTTGATGTCGACGGGCGAGATTTAACTATTGTAGTGCCTGTAGCACCTTGGGAAGCCGTGCTGGGCACTAAGGTTAAATTACCAACATTAACAGGTCACATCCAATTAAGTATTCCTGCTAATAGTCAATCTGGACAGCGATTACGCATAAAAGGTAAAGGGTTACTGAGTAAAAAACAGCAAGGCGATTTATTTGCGCTGCTGAAAATTGTGGTGCCGACGGTATCAGATGAAACAAGCAAAAATTTATGGACTGAATTAGCCGAAAAAAATACATTCGACCCTCGTGCCAGTTGGAGTAAATAATCATGCTGCAGATTAATATAAGTGAACAAGATAGTTGGTTGAGCAGTGATGAATTGTGTGAATGCAGCGATATTAGCCTGGCACTACTACTGGAGCTTGTGGAGCATAGTATTGCCATTCCACAGCAGGGGGAGGTGATAGAGCAATGGCAATTTAGTGTCGAGAATTTACATCAAGTTAAAAAAGCCACTCGTATACAACGTGATTTTGCACTTGACTGGGGTGGCGTCGGTTTAATTTTACAATTACTCAATGAAAGAGACAGATTAGAGCATGAAGTGTATACGCTAAAACAGCAACTTAACCGTTTTAAGGTATAGCCTTATGCCGCTGCCTTAGTAAGGTTAACGCGCTTTGTGCCTTTATTTGTAGATGCAAAATAAGCGCAGGCTATGTAATGCCCAACGCTTATTTTGAGTCTTTATAGATGCTTATTAAACCGTTTTGCCGCTAATAGTACCCCAAGACAGGTAAAGCCCAGTAGCCACAGTGCATCCTGGCTTAATGACATGACTTCCGCTTCTCTAAGCACAATGCCTCGTACCATACGAATAAAATGGGTTGCAGGTAAAGCTTCCGATACCCATTGTGCTCCAATCGGCATGGCTTCATAAGGAAACATAAATCCAGATAATAAAATTGAGGGCATCAACACAAAAATGGTTAATTGCATGGCTTGAAGTTGAGTTTTCGCAATAGTACTTATCACTAAGCCTAGTGATAAACTGGCACAGATAAATAAGAAAGACGCCAGTAACAAAGAGTCTAATCCACCGCGAACCGGAACAGCAAAGATCCAGTGCCCAGCGCTAAGAATAATCGCGACTTGGATGAGTCCTACCAAAATGTACGGAATGATTTTACCCAGCATCAGTTCCAGTGGCCGAACCGGAGTTGCAATTAAAAACTCCATATTTCCCAGTTCTTGCTCACGTACAATGGCCGCAGATGTAAACATAATCATTGTCATTGTTAGGATAACTGCCAGTAATCCAGGAACAATATTAACCACAGATCGCTGCTCAGGATTAAAGTATTCGACCACTTCAAATGTCGGCACACTCATGCTGGCTGAGCGGTTAGCCACTTCGTCCAACGGTAAATTCCTCAATGAGCGAATTGTTGCGGCTACCATAGTATCGGAACCGTCCAAAAGCCATTGACCTACCGGACGCGTGATTTGCGATGAACCTTGTTTGGCATCAAATGCAGGATGGATGAGTAAACGTTGAGGCAAATCAAGGGGTAAATAAAGTACGGCTTTGACTTCACCATTGGTAATCGCTTTCTCCGCTTGCTCGATAGAATAATATTGATATTGAAAATCCACTGCTTGAGTTGCGATTATCGTCTGAGTGACGGCTCGGCTATAGGTGGTTTGACTCATATCGATGATGCCTGCGGGCACATGGCGAATGTCGGTGTTAATGGCATACCCAAATAGCATTAACTGCAACAATGGGATCATCACTATCATGCCAAATGTCATCCGATCTCGAGACAGTTGCTTCATTTCTTTGACAACAATCGCCACTAATCTATCCCACATTGCGACCTCCGGTGCTGGTGACAAATACGTCTTCAAGACTCGGACGAACAATTTCAAGCTGATATTGCTGACAAATAGAACTCAGGAACTGCAGAGGCTCCGATATCGACTCATTCACCAGGACCCTTAAGCGCGTACCAGATTGAGACGCAGAAATAATTGCATCAACAGTCGACAGTTTCTGTTTTAACTCTCTTATATTATTGCCACTGACTTCAATAACCGTGGCTCCCATTGATTGCATTAAGTCACGCGGCGTGCCATTTGCTCGTCTGATACCATTTTCAAGAATGGCTAAGTGATGACAGCGCTCAGCTTCATCCATATAGTGCGTCGATACCAAAATCGTTGTGCCACTATTACTCAGATCAAATAAATGCTCCCAAAAATCACGTCGGTTTTGTGGATCAACAGCTGATGTTGGTTCGTCAAGAAACAGCAGTTCAGGGCGGTGCATAGTGGCACAGGCCAGCGCCAAACGTTGTTTTTGTCCACCGCTCATGGTGCCTGCTAGCTGCTTTTGTTGCTGCTCGAGACCATATTGGCCCAGTAAGTCGGTTATGCGTTTTTTGTCTTTAACACTGTAGATAGCCGCCACGAAACGCATATTTTCCAATACCGTTAAATTGTCGTATAAGGAAAATTTCTGCGTCATATAGCCGATTCGGCTTTTAAGTAATTCTTCATTTCCTTGCAACGGTAAACCTAAAATGGTGGCTTCGCCCGCAGTAGGCTTTAATAACCCAGTTAACATTCTAATTAAGGTTGATTTACCACAGCCATTGGGGCCAAGAAAACCGTAAATGCTGCCTTTAGGTACCTGTAAATCGAGTTTATCTACCGCGACTAAATCGCCAAACTGACGGGTTAAGCCTTGTGTTTCGATCACATTTTCGAAGTCATTCATGGTAAACGAACCTCAACACCCAGACCATTAGGCAAGTTTGCATCAATAGGTAAGTCTATTTCAGTTAAATACATTAACCTTGCTCTATCTCGTTCATTTAGAGCAAAGTAAGGTGTAAACGCTGGGCTACTTCTGATATTGCGAACCGTCCCGGTTACTGGGTGTTCATAACCATCAACCCACACCGCTACAGTGTCACCGCGGTTAATTTTACCCAGAGCCGTTGCGGGCAAATATACTCGCGCGTAAAGTCGATCACTGGCTAGCAATGTCACTAATTGCACGTTCGCTGCGACTCGATCGCCAAGTTTCCAAGGTAAAACATCTACCACTCCAGCTTTAGGGGCTCGAATGCTTAATTCGGCTAGAGATTGCTGGGCATCGGCCAATGATGCTTGTGCCGCATCAGCTTGAGCTTGTGCTTGGACAACTTCTTCGCTGCGGGTACCATTTTTAAGCTCTAACCATTGCTGTTTTGCTTGGGTTAATTGTGCAGCTGTTTGATCTTTTATTGCTTTGGCTGAATCAAAATCGGCTTTGGCGACAATTTTTTTAAACCAAAGGTCTTTCATGCGCACATAGTTTCGTTCTGCTTCTTGGGCTTGAGCTTGTTCGGCAAGCATTGCTGCATTAGCGGCGGCAAGTTGCTCTAACCGAGTCCCGGTTTGCAATTGCTTAAGTTTTGCTTGGGCTTGAGTCAGCGTCGCTTGTCGTTGGTTAATAAGCCATTGCGCGTGCCGAGGATCAAGTTGAAGTAACAAGTCTCCTGCGTTGACTTGTTGTCCTTCTTTTACCTGTATCGAGCTAATCTGCTCTGTAACCGGTGCTGAAAGCATGATCCGATCCCGTTCAATTAAACCCATTGCGCGGTTACCTTCTTCAGCGGTACAGCCCGCGAAGAGCAAAATAATCGGCAAGTAAATTAGATGAGGTTTCATTTTTGGACTCCTGGTCCTGAAGATTCTAGAGGTGGAACTTGAAACAGTCCTTGATTCATCACCAGCATATTGTGGGCAATCAGTTGGTCTAACATAGACTCGCTCAGGGGGAGATTCATTTGTTTGAGTAACACTTTGGGAGCAATTAATGGAAAGACCATTAAGCTAATAAAGCTTAAGCGGACCCATTTGGGATCGAGCTGTGGGTTGATTTTTTGTTGGTCGGATAATTCTTTAATCCAGTCGCCTGCATAACCGAGCATTTCATGAATAACATTCGATACTATGATGAATGCCTCATCACTGGCCTGTTGATTTAATGATTGGAAAATTAGCCGAGGCAGGGCGGGGACATGTTCCATTATGCGATAATAAGCGCGCATTAATGCTTCTGGTGAGTTCTGTTGTTTTTTTAAATCATGCTTGAATACACTGGCCACAGGAGCAATGGTTTCTCTCACCATGGTTTCAAACAAACCAGCTTTAGAATCAAAGTAATAACGGATCATTGCTGCATCTACGCCAGCACGCCGAGCGAGTTCGCGAATAGACACACGATCGTAGCTGTTATGAAGAAAGCATCCTTTTGCCGCCTCTATCAGTGCCGCGCGAGTTTGTGTCTCCCCTTTGGGTCTTCCCGGTTTATCAGCCATATCAAACTCCGTTAATTCATCTATTGATGAATAATAACAAATACTGACTAAGAGAATAGGATATTAATTCCCCAATATAGGATCTCGTGCGGAATTATATTAATAAGCCGTATTTTGGTAAGACCAATAATTATCGTGCAGCAAGCTCAATAATTCATTTTATCAACTAAGCTATAATATGGTTTAAGTAATTATATTAGCGTAAAAAAATGGCCTGAATAATAATGAATATGATTAAAAGCTAACTCTCTAATGGCGCAAGAAATGAATATATTTTTCGCGTATCTTGCTGTGTGTAAAAATTAATCTTGTTGAGTTTTTAGCAGGCAAAAATCTAATAATAGTCTACTGAGGCTAAATCAACTCTTATATCCTCATAAGATCAACTATTACAATATTGAATAAAGATAATTTATAGGGAAATATATTTAATATACAGCAGTTTATTTATAATTATTTTTGATTCAGTTGATTGTTTTTAAAGAGGATTATTTTTGTAAATATGCTTGATTTCTAAATAATCCTGAAATGATGAGCTTATTTTGTTAAAATCCCCACCAAGAACTGAATTGAGTGTCAAATTTACAGGGCTGGCGGCTCTAACAGAGGATTTATGAAGATAAATAAGGACAAATACAGTATAGATAATACCGATTATACTGTGGGGCAGGATAATATCCAAAAATGGGGCTTTGATATTCATAATTCCGTTTTTGGTATTAGTGCAGGTCTAATAGCGACCTTTTTAATTGCAATTTTAATTATTGATCCGGCAACATCAAAAGAATTTTTGGACGGTTTGAAATGGCAGATTATAGGCGCTTTTGACAGTCTATTTATGTGGTCTGCGAATTTTTTCGTGCTCTTCTGTATCGGATTAATTTTATCTCCTTACGGTAAAATTCGTTTAGGTGGCGATGATGCTAAAGCGGACTATTCTAGGCTTTCTTGGATAGCAATGCTCTTTGCTGCTGGTATGGGGATTGGTTTGATGTTTTGGGGGGTTGCTGAGCCCTTAGCGTATTACACTGGTTGGTATGAAACGCCACTGAATGTGGTTGCTAATACACCTGAAGCGGCAGAGCTTGCTCTTGGTGCAACTATGTTCCATTGGGGATTACACCCATGGTCAATTTATGGAGTTGTTGCTTTGTCTATGGCTTTCTTTGCTTATAACAAAGGTTTGCCACTTTCAATACGCTCTGCTTTTTATCCTATCTTGGGTGACCGTACTTGGGGTTGGCCTGGACACATTATTGATATCTTAGCGGTATTAGCCACATTATTTGGTCTTGCAACGTCATTAGGTTTAGGTGCTCAACAAGCCGCTGGCGGATTCCAACATGTTTTTGGTATCGAAGCTGACTTAACCTTACAAATCACGATTATTGTGGTTGTCACATTACTTGCTGTTATTTCTGTGGTACGTGGTCTTGAAGGCGGTGTTAAAGTGATCAGTAACATCAATATGTTACTTGCGGTTGCTTTACTTGTGTTTGTTGCACTTGTTACTTTTGCCGTTTCCATGGGGACGATTCCGACCACGGTAATGGGCTATGTGAAAAATATTATTCCATTGAGCAATCCTATCGGTCGTGAAGATGAAGCTTGGATGCATGGTTGGACTGTGTTTTATTGGGCTTGGTGGATTTCTTGGTCTCCGTTTGTGGGTATGTTTATTGCCCGTATTTCACGCGGAAGAACCGTTCGTGAATTTCTGGCCACTGTATTGATTGTTCCAACTGTAGTAACCATTTTATGGATGTCTGTATTTGGTGGTATCGCTATCGATCAAGTGATCAATAATGTCGGTACATTGGGCAGCAAAGGGCTAACAGAAGTGCCATTAGCGATGTTCCAAATGTTTGATTCGTTGCCATTAGGTAATCTGTTATCAATGCTGGCGGTACTTTTAGTGTTGGTGTTCTTTATTACCTCTTCTGATTCAGGTTCACTTGTTATCGACAGTATTACAGCTGGTGGCAAAATAGATGCTCCGATCCCACAGCGTATTTTCTGGGCTGTCATCGAAGGTGCTATCGCTGCGGTATTATTGTGGGTTGGTGGTACTGAAGCGATTGAAGCATTGCAGGCCGGCGCGATATCAACAGGATTACCTTTTACCATTATTCTGTTAATCATGTGTGTCAGCTTGCTGTTAGGCATGCGCACCGAGAAACATAATAAAGGCTAGTCTTAATCTGTAATAAAAAGCCGATGATTAATTCATCGGCTTTTTTATGGGTTAATGGTTATCGGTGGGACTATAGCCACAATTTTCGAATTTCAGTATCAGAGCTAAAATGATAGTTAATTTGTGCCTGTAGTAACTCGGCAGTGGCAATCGCGTCGGTTAGGGCATCATGAGGTGCATAAGCGGGTAAGTTGTAACGCTCTCGAGTATTAGCCAGTCGAATTGACACCTTGTGTTTGGGTTTAAAAAAACTCAATATTCCCTGAGATTTAGCCCGTTGTAAATTAGCTTCAATTTGCATGGTATCAATCACTGGGAAGACAATGCCTTCATTAATCAACAGTCGTAAAGCGTGATCCAGAAAATCACGTTCAATATGGCGATAATGTACCACGACCACTTTACCTGCCAGTTCATCTAAAAGCTGTTCTAAAATAAGCAACAGATCAGGTGCTCCTTGTAAGTCGGAGTGAGTAATACCGTGGATAATAATCGAGTTTTCTTGGAGTTTATCTTGTGGATTTAGATACCATTTTTTGGCTTTACGGCAAAAAATTCGCCGTAAATTAAACGGCACTAGACCAATACTAATAATGCTATTTTGCTGCGAATCTAGGCCAGTAGTTTCAAAATCAAGCGCGACAAATTCAATGTCGCTCAATGGAGTTTCATTGCAGTAGGTACCCGCTTGATAAAAATCATATAGTCGTCGATCTTTACTATTTTTTGCTTTTAATTTAAGCAACGCTGCCCAGTTTAAAATTTCGTTATCGCTGAAATTGGTCATGAGTTAGCCTTAAAGTTTGTTGGCTGTATAACGATATTTTAAAAAGTTTTGCGCATTACTTAACACTAAAAAAGCATCTTTAAGGTTACGTCGCTCAAAATCAGACATACTTTCTGGTTCAATATTATTATCAGGTTCAATACCAGATTCGATATCTGACGACTGATGGCGCAAGCGAACCAGAGAGATAAGCTCCATGGCATGTTGTAAATCCTCACCTTTTGAGGTGGGCAGAATACCCGCTTCGATAATATCTTCTAAGCGTTCAAATGAGTTTTGTGATTGCGAACCGATGGCTAAGGCATGTACTCGAATTAAATCCGCCAATGGTGCAGTACCACGACGTTTTAAATTAATCGAGTTATTGTGGCGACCATCTTTTTCCATTACAAAATCTTTAAAAAATCCCAGCGGAGGTTTACGGTTAAGAGCATTGTGTGCCAAGCAGGCTAAGAAGCGGTTGTTTTTCTTTGCTTTTCTAAGAATAAATGCATTTAACTGCTCAGCCCATTTGATGCGGCCATAGACACCGGTAAGGTCAAAGAAAATTGAGCAATTTAATAACGCTTGTGGATTAGGATTGTCTATCCAGTCACCGAAACATTCTTCCCACTGCGCACGTGTTTTGCGGTTCTCTGGGTTGCTGGCCATAATATCACCGGTGCAATAGCTGTAGCCGCAGGCGGCTAAACCATCACAGACAAAGTTTGCTAGCTGTTCAAAGTAGGCACCATGCAAGGCGACTTGATAACTATTGTCGAGAATAATGGCATTGTCTTGGTCGGTGACCATCAGCTGCTCATCACGGGCCATCGACCCCAGTGCTAAAAAGCAGTAGGGCACAGGTGGCGGGCCAAATTTTTCTTCCGCCAGTTCTAACAAACGCTGTTTAAAGTTACGGCCAATTTCTGACATTGCCCGACCAACCATGTGGGAGTTGGCATCTTCATTAACCATACGCACAAAACAATTTTTCAGCTGTGCAGAAAGAAACACTAAATCTTCGCTACTTTTTTGCTGAAAAATACTGCTGACAAATAACAAACTATTTTGTGATTCGTAACGGATAATATCCGCAACTTCGATCAGTCCAATGGGTTTTTTATTCTTTAAAATAGGCAGATGGTGAATGTTATTACGCAACATAAGCAGCATGGCTTCAAAGATATATGCGTTATGATCCAGTGAAAACAACTGAGTCGTCATGACTTGTGAGATAGGATTGTCAACATTGATGCCTGCAGCAATTACATTTGCACACAAATCGTGCTCAGTAATAATGCCAACGAAACTGCTGTCTTGTTGATTTTCTATCGTCGGATCATTAATTAATACTGCAGAAATATTCTCGTCGGCCATAATTTTGGCCACGGCTTGGATTGTCGTATTACAGGGAAGCACCAGAGCTTCCCGAGTCAGTAAGGTTTTCACCTTAGATGTGGTCAGCGCATTGTCACTGGTTTTACCTTTTACAGCCTGTTTTAAACGCGTGGTATCTTCAACCTCTACAAAATCGGCGAAATCGTCGTAATGTTCGCACAAATCAGTAAATACTGACTCTGGAATACAATATAGCAGGGTATCTTTTACCGCTTTGGCTGGGAAACGAACTTTATTATTAGTCAGTAAACCCATTTGGCCAAATAATTGCCCTTGATCGAGGCGATTATACAATTCACCTTTACGGCGATATAGCTCAACCACTCCGCTGCGGATCATATACAGTTCGGTAATGTTATCGGTGAAATTAACTATCATGCTATCGGTACGGTAATAAGAAATTTCAACGCTTTTGGCAACTTCAATGATGACTTGTTCAGGAAGCTGATCAAAGGGAGCGTACTGGGCAATAAAGCTTTGAATTTCGAGTAGTTCGGCTGACATAAATAGGCCTGCTAATATGTGATGACTGAGCTTCGTTGATAGTATTTAAATGCAAATCTATCAACGCGAAAATAGTGGCGTCTATCGTTGTTGATGATTATTGAGTCTGCTTAGTGGTGATGTTATTGCAGATAATAAGTAAACAATAGGTAAAGACAAACGATAGTCAATTTGGAAGTCTCATTCTATCACTGCTGTGCTTGTGTTGTAACAAAAGCTGCTACCTGCTGTTGAACAATACCGATATAGCTAACCGTACTGGGTTTGCTTGATTGTATTTTAAGCACCTTTGTGGTGATTGATACCTAGGTTGCTGCTTGTTGAGTTAACATGATGGGACAAAAAGATCACTAAAATATAAGTTCTCTAAAATATGAGATCACTAAAACATGAGATCACTAAAAACATAAGATGAATCACGCGACTCTTATACTTACTGTGCCCGGGTTAACAGGCACTGTGTTATTGATATAGATATTTATAATCGCTTAAAACGGTATTTTCAATTGAGATACGCCGTCACAATAGACTCGTTCGCCTTTACTGTATACCGCCTCTATTGCCAATGTATGTGCATTAAGTAGATTAATATCGGCATCCAACCCAGCTGCGATACAACCTTTAGCCTTAAGCTGCAAAATGCTCGCAGGGGACAGAGTTATCGACGTCAAAGCATCTTCAATTGACACGTCAAACTGTTTTACTGCGTCAACCATAGCTTGATGAAGACTGCAGACTTGACCCACTTGTAAATCGATTAATTTACCTAAGTGATCAAATACCGGCAAACTCGCATTACCATCGGAGCTCATGGTGATTTGGTGCACAGGTACTCCCTGTTTTAACGCTAAGGCTAATGCTTGTGCGGCCGGTATTTCGCCTTGCTCAATAATTTGCGCTGTTGTACTGGTAGTAAAGTCGATATAACCCCCTTTGGTGGTAAATTCAATCCCAGCTTCAAACAAGGCGCGACTGCGATTAATATGGGTTGGATAGTACTGGGTGATGGGAATATCAAATTGTGCAATAACATCATGAAGCAAATCTAGGCGACTGTTTTCATCGCCTAAATGCACACTTACAATTCCTGCTTTTCCCGCTAACATGCCGGCCACTCTTGCTTCAGATGTTAACCTTGCCATTTCATGAGCGGTTAATTGAGAACTTCTGTGATCAGCAATGGCCACTTCTCCAACACCAATAAACTTCTCAATAAGCATGATATCGTGTTTCATGGATTGAGTGACTGTCACCATAGGATAATGGTAAGAACCTGTATAGCAGTAAACCGATATGCCTTGCTCTTCTAAGGCATAGGCTTTGGCGAGTAAGTTCTCTAAACTTCGGGTTTGTGCATCTGTTCCCAGTACTCCAATTACAGTCGTTACGCCACCTTTTATGGCTTCATTAATATGCATCTCCGGGGTGCGAGTGGTATAACCGCCTTCACCACCACCACCGGTAATATGCACGAGTGAATCAACAAAGCCTGGAGTTAAAATAAGTCCATCAGTTTGGATTACTTCAATAAATGAGTTGGCGATTAAGTTGATGTTGTCTTCAACGGCAATAATTTTATCACCAGCAATCAGCACATCTTTTTGACCAAGATATTGGGGTGCATAAACGTGAGCAGATTTAAATAATTTCATGAAATTCCTTAACTGAGATTAATGCTTACGGCAATCACGATGAATGAGATTGATATCACTGCCAGTAACAACATAAATCGCCATATAAATTTAGCCCACACAAACCAGTCTACTTTTGCAACACCTAGACAACCAATTAATGCAGCGGATGTGGGGATAATAATATTAGTGAGACCGTCACCGAGTTGAAAAGCTAATACTGCAATTTGCCTTGGTAAGCCTAAAATATCTGATAACGGTGCCATAATGGGCATGGTTAACGCAGCTTGGCCTGACCCCGAAGCGATGAAGAAATTAAATACCGATTGAAATAAGTACATACAAACGGCGGAGATTGTTTTTGGCAAATCGCCTAAAAACAAGCCGGTATAGTAAAGCAGGGTGTTTAACACTGAGGGTGTATTGGCTTGATCGCCGCCTAATATAATGACAATGCCTTTTGCCATCCCGACAATCATTGCTGCTGGCAATAATTCCATTGCGCCTTTTTTAAATGCATCAGCAACAGCATTGACCTTAAGTCGGCCGCTAAAAATAGCAATAATGCCAACTAAGCAACCAAGAGTAAAAAACTGGCTTGCCAGTTCAGGAATATAGTATCCACGGGCGATAACCCCCCAAATAACCCAAACAATACCGAGTGCAAAGGTGGTTAAGATAAGGATATCGGTTAGAGTGATATTTGCTTTTAAGGTATTTTCAGCGCTGGAGTCAGTGTCGCTATGGATTGTTAGATGACCATCAAGATGATCATCTAATAACCCACTATTATTCTTTACCTGTTTGGCATACCGCATCGTAAACACCACACCAACAAGTGTGAAGATACACCACATGACGACTCTAAACTGCAAGCCAGACATTAAAGGTAAATCAGCGATACCCTGTGCTATGGCAACACTAAATGGGTTCATCCACGAGGCGGCAAAACCAATTTGTGTCGCGACATAAGTGACTAAAACGGTCACAATACCGTTGTAACCAATCGCCCGCATTAATGGCAGCAAGACGATACAAAATGCTATGGCTTCTTCACCCATACCAAAAATAGCGCCACCAGCAGAAAACAGTACAAATAAAATAGGAATAAAGGCTAATTCAAACTTTTGCGTTTTAGCGATGAGCGCTAAAATACCATTGTCTATGGCCTGTGTTTGCATGATGATGCCAAAGGCTCCCCCGGTAATAATGATAAACATCATTACGCCAATAGACGATCCCCACTTATCTCCAGAAACCATGCCTTCAAAGGCAAAATTTAGAAATCCAATTTCGCCATGTTCAGCAAATAAAGGCACACCTTGGTACTGGCTTGCAAATTGAAAACTCCCGGCAACTAATTCAGATTTGTTTGTGTGTGGATTGATCGTAACTTCAAAAAAACCGGCTGGTATAAAGTGAGTTGCGATTGCTGCAAACATCACAACAAAAAATAAAATGATAAATGCATCAGGCATTTCTCGAACAGTTTGTGGCTTCATATTGTTATACTTTTTCACCGAAAAGAGAGAAACGTTGGTCGTTTATCGACAACGACCAACGCAGATTTACTTAGAATTTAAAAGTATATCGGACATTCCAACGACGGCCGAGCCAATCATGAATTGAACTGGCGTAACCGTTAGTCGGTGACGATGCATAGGGTGGTTGTTCATCAGTGAGATTACGAACCGAAAACAACAGTGCATGCTGTGGCGAGAAATCATACCCCAAGCTGGCACTAAAGGTTAACCAATCATCCACGGTTTCGTTATCAAATTTAAAGTCACCATCACCAAGTGAACTAATATAGTGGCTCGACACACTGGCATTCCAATCATCTAGCTGCCAATCAGCGCCAAAATCAAGTACGCTTTCTGGTCTGGCTATTTCAGATGCACCACTGAGTTTACCCAGTAAATCTTCAACAGGGGTTGTCGGAGACACTTGTCGTTCAAATGAGAAAGTTTCAGTACCCGTGAAATAGAATGAAAAATCACCCATATTGCTCGTTTGAAGACGATAGTTAATTTTATAATCTATGCCATCGGTACTTTGGTTACCAACGTTAAAGTAACCAGTGCGTAAAAAGCTAATGTCGCCTTGAGCATCGACAACACAACCAAAATTATCACCTAAGTCACCGATATTACTCACCACATTAGCCGGGTTTTTAATACACGAATCTAAGGTAGTATTGGCATCAATATCAACAATGTCATCGTGTTCATAGCGCCAATAATCAAGAGTGAATTGTAAATCATCTGTGGTATTCCAAGACAATCCTACATTCATCGCCTGTGATTTTTCAGCCTGCAGATTTTTATTGCCTATGGTTTCTTGATCAAATTCTAACTCGCCGTAATCAGCCCCCGCAACACCACAAAGTGCATTATATGGCTCGCCTGCACCACAATTAATATATTGGCTACCCAAAGATGTTCCCGCACCTAACTGCGATAGAGATGGTGCCCGAAAACCTGTACTCCATGAAGCGCGCAAGACAAGGTCATCAAAAGGATTGTATCTCAGTGATACTTTAGGATTAATATCGCCGCCAAAATCACTGTAATGGTCATAACGCAAAGCCGCGATGACATCCAGAGAATCGAAAATCGGGAAGTTAAATTCACCATATGCTGCATATTGTGTTCTGTCTGCAGCTGCATCACTGGCTCCAAGACCAATAATGTTGTTATTAACCGCATTGAGTGACGGTGTGTCTGAGATATCTTCTTTTCTAAATTCGCCACCAAAAACAGAGCTTATTACGCCCGCGGGTAATTCGAATAAATCGCCTGAAAAGTTAAAGTCGACAGATAATACCTCTGACTCACCTTTGCGCACGCCAGGATCCCTTAATGCAGCAATTTGTTGTTGTGTATTATCAAGCCCAAGATTAAACGGATTAAAACTGCCATTTGCGATTGCTGCATCGAGTAAGTCGCCATTCATATAACCAGAAGTATTGCTAATCTCGTTAATCGACTTTCCGTAACTCAACGCCGTTTCCCAGCTCCAATCGTCCCATTCTCCGCGAAGACCAGATAACACACGATAACTTTGAGTATCATATTGCTGAATTCGACGTTCAGGGAAGCGGGTTCTTACGGTAATAGAATCACTTACTGTGCCATCAAGTAAGTCTATATCGCGCAGATACTGTGGAACATTAGTGGAATTACCATCGATATAAGTAGTATAGCCAGCGGGGGCTTCGTAAGATGATCCGGTATTTTTCTGATACATTGCTTCGGCAAACAATGTCATCCCATTATCTAATCGATAAAGGTGATTTAACGTGGTGCCTATATTCTCATAATCTGGTTGAATTGCTCGTTGGATAACATAGTCATAATTACATCGACTACCATCTTGTTGAGTATCGTCACCACACCATGATTCAGCATAATCATTACCATCTATCGACACTCGTGTACTTGATTCATAGGTAACATTAACCGCTCTGTCGCTATTAAATATGGCATTACGAGTCGCATAATCTACCACTACTGTGGTGTTGCTATTGGTTGTTTCAAAGCCTCCAGCATAGGTAAGGTTGGTGCGACTTGCATCGTGGCTTGATGTGTCGTCTCCATACTGAGCGCTAAATTCATGACCGACAAAATCTTTACGTAAGATAAAGTTAATCACCCCAGCTATAGCGTCAGATCCGTAAATGGATGATGCGCCATCTGTTAGCACATCAATACGTTCAATGGCAGACAGTGGAATGGCATTAACATTCACAAATGAATCAGAACCATTGGAGAATGAATCAACCGCAACACGGCGGCCATTAATTAATACTAGGGTAGAACTTGATCCAAGACCGCGTAAGCTGACACCAGACGAGCCTGCAGGGGCACCATCTGCACCGGCAACGCCACCGGTTTCTGAAAAGGTCCCAGCGCTGGAGGCTTGTGGTAAATCTCGGAGAAATTCGCTGACCGATCCATAGCCCTTTTTAGTGATGTCATCGTGAGTAAAGCTTTGTAATGGATTAGCGCCTTCCATATCAACGCCTTTTAACCTTGATCCGGTAACACTGACCCGTTCTACTTTATTGACCTCTGTTTGAGTGTCATTTAATTCATTGCTAACAGCACTTGCAACAGGTGATAACGCTACGCCAAATGCAGCGCATAATAATACTGAACTTCTCATGATAAGCTCCCGAGATATCTCTTATTGTATTTTTTTAGATGCAGACAAACTGCGCGTGAGTCAATACGCGTGGCATGTAAGAATATGCAGATGCACTACATCAATTAAGTTTTGAGAGGGGAGTAATGACAGCAAGACAAGACTCCACCGAACACTATTGTATTCAGTGGTTTATTCGTCCCACCATTCAGACAAATACCATGTGCGGTAATGGTATCTTTGGAAAATTGTTGCAATTAGAATCATGTTATAAACTATGAGCTATTGTTGTTGACCTGTTAAGAGGCTATCCGTAAGATAGGTGCTGAGTCAATACATGGCAGAAACTTTTTTTGAGTACTACCATGAAAATTTCGATTAAACCTAATTTCAATGCCTTATCTTGTCTATTATTTAGCTTGTTAATCAGTACTTTGTTGCTGTCGTTATACAGTTCAATGGCGCTGGCTAGTACTGCTGTCAATACCGATGCTACTCCGCCGGTTCAAACTTTCGATTTAATGATGGTTGGCGGTGGGTTGGTCACTTGCAGTTCTTTATCTAGACAAAACTGTGTGCCTGGCAGTCAATTTACTGCTGATGCAAAACAAACCTCTGTTTATCGATTAACGCATTCTGCACTCGAGCGAGCCTTTAAACATCCGAGTTTATCTGGGTTAACAGCACCTCAAAAAGCTATATTGCTCCATGCCAGTCAGCAGCAGGGTAATGCGGGTTCTAGTTTGAGCTATCAAGCATTTTATGATGCCATCTCTGCTGTTGAAAAAGATTTTTTAACGGATTTAAACGATCAAGTTTATTATGCTTTATTGGATTTACTTGAAGACGAACAAGCAATTACCTCGGGTATCAATCGCCAAGAACATGTGATGCTGAGTGCGACCCAGAACCAATATGGCGCGCAGATATTCTCTTTGTTTACTCAGCAAGCATTGCTAAAAAAACAACAACGGCAGCCGCAAGCTAAGCGGCCATTAATCGCCGTAGTTACCGCATCTGCAAGAGATCCTTTTGAATCAATTGATTTCTATACTCAAGTTTTTGAGCAAGCCGGTGCGGATGTTATCTGGCTGCCTTTAGATAGCGCATTGCAAGCCGCTATAGCACAACAACAATGTGATCAGTTACCTGCATTGCGCGAAAAAATTCAAGGTAATGTCGATCGCGCGCGATTGTATCCGGTTGCTACCGCATTACAACAATCCATGTGTGTATCTCCTGATTCTCTTTACCAGCAACTGCTTAATATTGACGGCTTATTTCTTAATGGTGGTGATCAACGTTTAACATTATCAGCTTGGTTAACACCACATAAAAAGCCAAGTAAAGCGCTTGATATTATTAAAAATAGATTACAACAACATCAAATTGTGATTGGTGGCACGAGTGCAGGAACGGCAGTAATGACAGCTCAATATATGGTCACAGGCTGCACAAGTCATGGTGCATTAACCTATGGCGTGTTGGCTGCCGAGGCGCCAAGTGAGCGATGTGAGGAGAGTCATTGTCAGTCAGACATTCCGGCTACTGCGGTTACGTATTCCACCGCGGGAGGATTAGGTTTTTTTCCATTTGGAGTCACTGATACCCATTTCTCACAGCGTGAGCGGCAAGTGAGATTATTCATGCTAAGTGCCTTGTCTGAAAATAAATTAGGCTTTGGAGTCGATGAAAATACCGCACTGTTAGTTGATCTTCGCAATCACACAGTATCTGTTGTTGGCGAGCATGGTGTTTGGGTAGTGGAACAATCTCATGTAACTCAAACACCACTATCTTACTCAGGAGTCATGCATTACTTAACCGCGGGCGATAACGCAAAAGTAGATGAAGTCACGCAATCGTTAAACCATATTCAATTATTAAGCGCTGATAAGACGATCAATAAGCAAGCCGATGTTAAGCGAGAGTTTAATGCTTGGGTTGATAAAGCCTGTGTAGATGGCCAAAATGATATTGATCTTGGCCAAGCTAAATTGATTATTAAACCCCAATCACAACAAGAATGTGATCAAATTAAGCGTAATGGTCAACATTATCAAAATATAAATATACAGCTCATTTTAGTTAATCATTAATCTGTTTTTATGCCCTTTATTTAAGCCATATTTTGGACTTAATTGGGTTATGTTAGCGAGACTGATAACTAAATTTCTACATATAATCTATCAAGGTTTTTATCCCCCTTAAAGGTTAGCTAACCTCATCTGTTGATGTGAATCCCTAGCAGTATTGTGTTGGGGATTTTTTTAGACAAAATTCTGATTTTATTGGCTGATATTTAAGTTAATCCATTTTTGATGCTGCTATCAAAGCGAAATTGCGACAATGAATCACGTTGTTTTAACTTACTGATCAATAAGCTTTCATCCTCATTGTCGCAGTAGAGGCCATATCAATTATTGGATCAAATCGATTCGTCATCACCGCATAAGACACTTGCTCTTGTAAACAAAAATAAGCACCGACTGCATTCAATTTTACAGCGCTATCTGCCTAGCGGTTAACCAGTCAACACTAAGCCAAAATGCTTAACACAATAGTGACAAATAACGCCCATGAAGAAAGTGATACCGGTGAGTGAATCAGTAGCAATGATCATAAGTTAAAACGTTGTCAATCTGCTCGGAATTTTTACAATTAAATTCAATGATTTATGTCTACTTTTAAAAACGCTAACGTTGACAGGGCGATCGCTTAGGGACTACTGTATAAAATATACCACGAAAGTGTGTGGTAAATATTTAACAGCGCAGGATCTATTCATGTGCTTTTTATGTAGCGTTAGTGCAAAAAAGCCGAACGGCGTAAAAAAGCGTCATGGAAATTGGTATGGAAAAAATAGAGATAAAAAACCTTTATAAGGTTTTTGGTTCTGAGCCTCGCAAGGGGGTGAAATTACTTGAACAAGGGAAAAGCAAAGAAGAGATTTACGAACAAACAGGACTAACGGTTGCCGTACAAGGTGCCAGTTTTGTTGTCAATAAAGGTGAAATTTTTGTGGTTATGGGGCTATCCGGCTCAGGAAAATCAACCCTAGTAAGAATGTTAAACAGGCTTATTGAACCCACATCGGGAGAGGTGTTGGTTGATGGCCAAAATATCCTCGACATGAATAAGGACGAACTGGTCAAGTTTCGCAGAAGTAAAACCAGTATGGTGTTTCAATCCTTCGCGCTTATGCCCCATCAAACAGTGTTAGAGAATGCCGCGTTTGGCCTCGAACTTGATGGCATGGATAAAAAACAGCGTGAAGAGCGAGCCCTAGATGCTTTAAAACAAGTCGGACTCGAAGGCTTGGAGAAGGCCTATCCCAATGAGTTAAGTGGCGGTATGCAGCAGCGAGTAGGATTAGCGCGAGGCTTAGCGGTAGATCCTGATATCTTGCTCATGGATGAGGCATTTTCGGCGCTTGATCCGCTTATCAAGACAGAGATGCAAGATGAACTGCTGAAACTGCAAGATCGTCATGAGCGCACCATCATTTTTATCTCCCATGATTTAGACGAAGCATTACGCATTGGCGACCGAATTGCCATTATGCAGGGCGGCCGAGTGATTCAGGTGGGGACACCAGAAGAAATTCTGCAAAATCCAGCAGATGATTATGTGCGCGCATTTTTCCGAGGTGTGGATCCAACTGGTGTTATCTCCGCTGGGGACATTGCCCGCGACAGTCAACCAACCGTTGTTTGGCATACTAAAGCCGGTAGCCCACGCGCCACCCTAGAAATGTTGAGTATTAAAGATCGCGAGTTTGCCTATGTACTTGACTCAGAGCACCGCTTTTTAGGTGTGGTCTCTTCAGACTCCCTGCGCGACGCTATTGACCAAGGAAATGGTGCCAGCAAACTTGAGCATGCTTTTCTAACAGATGCTAAATCAGTTCAAGAAACAGATAGTCTTCAGGATATCTTATCCCTGGTCGCCTCCCATTCTTGGCCTATTCCAGTTGTAAACTCAGAAAGTAGATATCGCGGCGTTGTTTCTAAAAATCTGTTTCTTCGTACCTTAAACCGTGCAGAGAAGGGGACTTATTTTGAGCAGTCAGCATCTTAGAATATTAGCTTCAGGAGTTTTAAATCATGTTCAGTTTTGATGAAAGAGTGATTCCTTTAGATGTTTGGATCACCAATTTAGTTAACTGGTTGGTTGAAGGCTATCGATGGTTTTTTCAACTGATCAAATGGCCTGTCGACTTTATTTTGTCTGGTGTGTCAGATGGTTTACTGGCAACTTCACCTCTGCTTGTTATTGCCCTGTTTGGTGTCATTGCTTGGCGAGTGTCAGGTCTAAAGCTGGCTGCCTTTACGCTGTTATCATTGGTGCTCATCGGTCTACTCGGTTTCTGGTCAGAAACCATGATAACCCTCGCCATGGTCTTTTCATCCGTGGTGTTCTGCACCCTTGTTGGTGTGCCATTTGGGATATGGGCTGGACGCAGTGATCGTGTTAACAACATTCTACGACCCATTTTGGATGCGATGCAAACGACACCAGCCTTTGTCTATTTGGTCCCCATTGTGATGCTTTTTTCTATTGGCAACACAGCGGGCGTTCTGGCGACCATCATTTTTGCCCTGCCACCCTTGGTGAGATTAACCAGTCTCGGTATTAGGCAGGTACACCCAGAGTTAGTCGAGGCTGCGCTCGCCTTTGGGGCAACAAGCTCGCAGGTTTTACTTAAAGTTCAGATACCACTTGCTTTACCGACCATCATGGCGGGCCTGAATCAGACCATCATGATGTCGCTCTCCATGGTGGTAATCGCCGCAATGATTGGCGCTGGTGGCCTTGGGGCACCTGTCGTTCTGGGCTTAAATACACTTGATATTGGTTTGGCCACGGTGGGCGGTCTAGCGATTGTTTTATTAGCAATCATTCTCGATAGGATCACCCAATCAATGGCAACCAAAAAAATAAGGACGTAAAATGATACTTAAAAAAGTAATACTGAGTGCAGCGTTAGCTGCAATGACAGTGACGGGATCAGCAGCGCTTGCTGATACTCTCAAGCCAGGGGAAGGGATAACCGTTAAACCCGCTCGTGCGACATGGGACACAGGTTTTTTTCAGGAAGCACTTGTTCGCCGGGGTCTTGAAACGCTTGGGTATGATGTCGAAAAGCCTAAAACCCTGGTTAACCCCATTTTTTACAAAACCGTTACACTCGGTGATATTGATTACTGGACCAATGGTTGGTTTCCAATGCATAACGATCAGCTACCGAGCAATTTCGACGAGAAAGCCGAAAAGGTTGGTTATGTTATTAAAGCCGGTGGATTAGGCGGATATTTAGTCTCTAAAAAAGAAGCCGATAAATATAATATTACCTCTCTTGCAGATTTTAAACGCCCTGAAGTTAAGAAAGCATTCGATACTAATGGAGATGGTAAAGCGGATTTGACTGCATGTCCTCCTGGTTGGGGATGCGAGAAAATCATCACCCATCATATGGATGTTTACGGTCTACAAGATTCGATTAATCCGGTGAAAGCAGCTTATGCAGCTGGGATGGCATCCGCTATGGCGGGTTATAAAAATGGTGGTCCGATATTTTTCTATACTTGGGCGCCTAACTGGACCATTTTTAAAATGAAGCCAGGTAAGGACGTAGTGTGGATAAACGTGCCTGAAATTAATCCGACTAAAGCTCAAAGTCCAGCTGTTGAACGAATGACGGTACAGGGGCTTGAAGGCGCGGTTTCTGATCCGGTAAAACTGGGGTTTGTTGCTTCTGATATTCAGATTGTTGCCAACAAAAAATTCACTAAACAAAATCCTGCTGCAAGGAAGTTTTTTGAGGTATTTACACTGCCATTGGCTGACATCAATGAGCAGAATACTCGTATGAACGATGGCGAAAAGAGCAAGAAAGATATTCAACATCATGTAGATGGGTGGATTACTAACAACCAAGAAAAATGGAACGGTTGGCTTACTGAAGCACGAAATGCGGCTAAATAGTCTCAAGCTTTAATAATATATAAGTAACCCGGCGTACACCTATTGTACTTCCGGGTTGTTTTTTATACTTATGATTAAACCGTTAAACCGTTAAACCGTTAAACCGATAGAACTTGCAAGATAGCCCTAGGAATATAGTTGATTAGGTCACTGGCTAACATGCCATATTGACTTAAGTCCTCTGCAGCAATATCACCTGCTAAACCGTGTAAATAGACACCTAAACATGCGGCATCTATAGGGCTGACACCTTGAGCACAAAAACCAGCTATCATTCCGATTAACACATCGCCGGTTCCGGCTTTGGCAAGCGCGCTGTTTCCTGTTGGGTTGATAAATACCTGCTCGCCATCACTAATCACAGTATGTTTGCCTTTAAGTACAACGACTGCGTTTAATTGCTTAGCGGCCATATTGGTATAGTGCACCCGTTTGGCTTGGATTTCGCTAACATCAAGATTCAATAATCGTGATAACTCTTTGGGGTGTGGCGTGATAATGCTGTGTTTTGGTAGGGTTATCGATGTGGTTGCGATATTACCTGGGTGAAGTAAGCGACTGATAAAATTCAGTGCGTCAGCATCGAATATGACCGGATTAGGATTAGCTTGTAACTGAGTTAAGAGCGCGTAAAAAAATTCACTATTACCATTAGGGACAGATAAGCCATCTGAATCGCTGTTGTGATGCTTTTTGTTACCCAGAGAGTTGTTGTTGATAGAGTTGTTGTCAAGATAATTACGCCTACAGCTAAAGTTAACGCTGAGTTGGTCAGTACTTTGGCCAATACTTAATCCACTGCCTATTGAAATCACACTGGCTTGGTTAAGTTTATCGTCAAGTTGTAACACGGCCATTTTATCAATTGCTTGTAGATCAATTGTCTGCCAACGAGCGGTCTGTATTTGTGTTGCTAATAAGTCAGTATTTGGGGCGTTATTATCATATTTTGCTGTCATCTGAGTCAGCAGCGGTAAGGTAACAACATTTGGCGTTAATGCACTCACACTGTCACATACCGATGGGCTGCTGGCTAAGGTGACGTAACCCGCGCCAACCCGCAATGCCGATATACTCGACAGGTAAGCCGCACCGCGATAATGAATCGAACCTGCAATATTCAATACATGGCCAAAAGTCATTTTATGGCTGTTATCTGGCCGAGGCGGTAATAGAGCGTTGATATGGTCATGGGTGAGATTTTGCATAGTGGCCAGCGATTATGATCAATGTTTATATCATAACTTATCACAGCAACCACTAAGATTGATGCCTGCAACAAAAAATGACAATACTGAAGGTATTGTCATTTTATTTATGGTGATACTAAAACTGGATTTAATCGTGATGATATTTTTTAAGCAATGACATGCATATATATCTTTAACATAGTGGCTAAGTTTTTCGGTTAACTTCTTTGTTGGGATTAGCCTTCTTGCGCCAGGTATTCAATAATTTGTTCCATGTTCAGATTAAAATCATCAGCACGCACACACTTTACAATTAAGTCATCAGTGACGGTTGCCAAATCAATTTTTTTATCAGATGCAAAATGATCCGGTTTTAGATGATAAAAGGGTTTCACAAGAGGACGTATTGGATCTTGAGGATTATGGCCTTCAACGATAGCCAGCCTATTTGATTCAAGTTGTACCACAGAGCCAACAGGATAAACTCCCATACAGCGAATAAATTGGTCGACTAAATCTTTATCTAATTCATTGTTGTCTGCTAACGCACGTAAAATACTAAAGGCTTTTACCTGAGCATAGCCTTGTTTGTAGCAACGATGAGAAGTGAGCGCATCGAAAATATCACAAATGCTGATCATACGGCCATAAAGGGTAATTTTATCAGCCGTTACGCCGAACGGGTAACCCAAACCATTGAGTTTTTCATGGTGTAGGCTCGCCACTTCTAAGCTCAGCGCACTGATCCCAGGAGTATTTTTCATGATCTCAATAGAGTAACTGGCGTGAGTTTTCATAATATGAAACTCTTCTTCAGTCAGTCTATCTGGTTTGTTGAGAATGCGATCGGGGATCATGATTTTACCAACATCATGTAAAAAAGCCCCGATGGCCAGTTGATTAACAATCTCTTTGTCGATTTTCTTGTATACGGCAAACATCGTCATGAGTACTGACACGGACACTGAATGCTCAAGTAAATATTCATCTTTATTACGAATATTAATCACACATGATAAGGCATTGGGATTATTAAAAATTAAATCTGTTGATTCTGTGGTAATTTTTTCTACCGGATCCATGTCTAACGGAAGACCGTGCTGCGCATTATGAAACAGCTTTTTTTGAATGTCTTTTGACTCATTGAATACTTGGCGCGCTCGTACTATTTCTTGATTAAAGAAATTTGCTGTCACATCGGTGCGCGCAGGCGTGACTTTCTGAGGCGCTTGAGGCTTAGGCACATTGACCTTAAGATCAACTTTTTCAACAATAACTTCACTTTTACTGGTATCAATGAGCAGCTTAGTAACCGACTTTTGTTTTAATGCTTCGATAACACGCTTGCTTTTAATCACACCTGGCTTAGTTAATGAAAACATGTCTTTAGGTTCAGTGATTTCAACTACATACATTCCAACATCAACGTCAGTAATGTTATGTTCAATCAGCATATATCGGTTCCTTGGGTATTTATTTGCATCAAAGATAAATCAGTTACTCGGTATTTATTCATACAGCATTGCATAAGATAGTTCATTTAACATTGTAATATAAGCAAAAATGCTAAGAACATCAGCCTGTAGCACAATCTTTAGCATTATATTGTTCAAAATGTTTGTGCAGTTAATCAATAATGTGACAGGAGTACTATTTGGATATTATGCCTAATTAGCCGTGAGGTCCAATGGCTTTGAACAATCATTATTTAATCGTGTTATTTTAGCCCGATTTATAGAGTTTATACCGTTAATACAACCCTTTAAATACAGGTGTGAATATTGGCTAATGGCACATTAGCCTGAGTTAAGACACTGGTAATGTTCAACAATAGAGATTCTGGTCATTGAGAAAATAACGCTATGCTAAGAGTTACTAAATATCATAAATGATTTGAGTCGCGTGAAACCTGTACGTTAACCCTTGGGCATACATCCATATATCGCATATTTTCGCTTATGCTTTAGCATATACATCAGCCGATATTGCTCATTTTATTAATGTTATGGCGTTAGTAATTGCCGTAATGAGTGCCTTAGCTGTTTAAATACTGGTTCGCTGCTATAGCGATGATGTTGAATGACATCGACATTTGCTTGCCAACCAATTTCTTTGAATTCAGAGGGCAACAGCACTAATTGGCCATTATCTACATAGCTGTTGGCAATATGATTAGGCAGCAAGCACCAACCATGTCCCTGTAATGCCAGTTCAAGTAAAATATAATAATTGTCGGCATACCAAACATCAGGACTAATGGCTAACTGAAAGCTACTGGATTTGGTATTGCGTGAGCGCATTAATAATTGGCGGTGCAGCTTTAAGCTGGCTAAGTTATCACATACTTGTTGTGCTAGCGCATGGCTACTGGCGACATACATATCAAACTTAATTGAGCCAATGGATTCAAAATCAATTTGCGTTGGAATAACCAGTTCACTGAAAATAATTCCAGTGACGGCTCGGTCAGTGTCAATCATATCGATAATATCAATGCTTGAAGCGGTTAAAAATTCTAAGGTGACATTTGGGAAATTTGCTTCTAACTCATTAATAATATTTGACAGTTTTTGCAGTGGAATGCCTTCATCTAAGCCAATGGTTAACTCTGAAAGTGTTTGCTGTTCTAAGGTTTGGGCGCAATAGCGTAAGCGTTGATGCTGCGCTAATAAGACTTGGGCATGTGGCAACAGCTTTTTACCGGCCGAGGTTAACTGCGGATATCGTCCTCTACGATCAAATAAGCTAGCGTTGCAGTCTATTTCGAGGTTTATCACATGCTGGCTGACCACCGACTGCGCTTTATGTAAGGATCTTGCAGCAGAAGAGAAAGACCCAGTTTCTACTGTCGCCACAAAGGCCTCAAGTTGCTCAATACTATACATATCGCTTTTCCCGATGTTATCCAACTATTATGTATCCCTATTCTGGATGACAATAGTTGAAAGGTCACGATATATTGAGTCTATTATGCAAGGTAAAGAAAGAGTGTTTCAGGCGATAACGTTTGAGCTGCTGGCAATGGCGCTTATTGTGCCGACAAGCGCGTTAATGATGAAGCAAGAGGCCAGCGATATGTTGGTTGTGAGTATTGGTTTGTCGTTATTTGCTATGTTATGGAATTACATTTATAACGTGTGGTTTGATAAAATAGTTGGTCCAAATAGGATTGAAAGAACGTTACTGATCAGGATTGTGCATGCATTGTGTTTTGAAGGCGGCATGTTGTTGGTCACTATTCCATTAGTATCATGGTATCTGTCATTAAGCCTTATCGATACCCTGATATTAGAAGCTGGAGTGTTGATTTTTATTTTAATTTATACCGCGGTCTTTAATTGGCTTTACGATATATATCAACCGTATCAAAAATGGTTTGCTAATTTTGCCCAATAATTTGGTTTATTAAATTGGCTCAATAATCGTTAACTTATATTACTTGTATAAACTAATGATTACCTGTGTGGTCTATTAACGCCTAAGCGGAGTTTGTTTATATTACTGTCATGATTATTGTCATGATCACAGTGCCATCTTAGCCCGTCAATAATTATAAGCTGGATGTGAATGTGAAACATGACTGCCTAGGTTGCACATCTTATTTACGCAAACCCTTTTGCTGGGGTTATGGCTGGTCGTATCCTAGAGATTACGGCTCGTTAACTGTCGATGAGCTTAAGCAAGTTGAGCAACTGTCACAACCCTTATTAGTATCACCATTCTAGTTCAACTCAAGAGGGGGCAATATATGGGGCTACCTAGCCAAAATGATACATTTGCGTTTTGAGCTTACACGCGAACACTATTTGTGTTTTCTTGAGAAAAAGTGAGCGATTGTTTTCTTCGTAACCACTCAGATGTCTCTGGTTTTTAATATCACTTATCGGCTAGTGTTAACATTTCAGACCGATTAACTCACGCTTTGCAGCTTATTACTTTCAGCTGGTTATTTCAGTTTTTTAATTGATGCTATGTCTTTTATAAACCCATCATCATCAACTAAGTCCGCTAAAATTCATCCACGGTCATGAGTGATGTTGTACCATCCATCACGCTATATTAGGCTTAAGCGATATAGTTAACATCACTACTTGCACCACAATATAATTTAAGAGTACAATCGTGCGCTGAAATTGAGCTAACACTTGTGCGCTAAAATGAATCTATTGACCCGGCTTAACCAAGTCACCGCAAAAACCTTATTCCATACTGACTCTCTTGGCAGTTATTTCGAACCTATTATGCAACGCATAAAGCCGGCTTGGCGCACCCATTGGTTTCGCGCCCAAGTGTTGGGGCATCAATTACTTCGTGCCGATGTTGTGCAACTAGACTTGTCTGCAGATAAAGCCTGGCCGCAAGCCATAGCAGGCCAGCACGTGTTATTGACGGTAGAAATTAATGGCCGTTTAATGACCCGACCTTTTTCAATCTCCTCTGCACCCGACCAGTTCCATAGCCAATACCCTAAAAAGCGCGTGATTCGTTTAACCATTAAGACCCATGTTGACGGTGCTTTTACGGCAAAATTATTGGCGAATATTACCGCGGGTAGTTACGTCAATTTAAGTGCGCCACAAGGTGAGTTTGCAGTAAGTGACCGTATCCAACCATCAACACCATTATGGTTTGTGGCGGCTGGCAGTGGCATTACGCCATTTATGGCGATGCTAAACCAACTGGCGTTGCTACCACAACAACCACACAATCCCATTAATTTGGTTTACTTTGCCAAGCCGGGTGAGCATTTGTATGTTGACGAACTCATGGCGTTACAGCAGCAGTTAAACCAATTAAAAGTGCAATTGCTTATTCGTAAAAATGGCGACAATTTAGCGGATGCTCTGAGTGACTGCACCGTGCAAAGCCAAGTGTTGGTATGTGGCCCAGGCCAGTTTAAGCAGGATGTTGATCGCCAATTAGATGCCATTAATCACCCGTTAAAGCAGCGGCAAGCGGAGTATTTTCAAGCTCCGGTTATGTCGCAAACACACAGCGGCGAGCAGCATATTCAGTTAACCCAGCGTGGTAAACAAACCCAGCTAACATTAGCAACCAACAACTCTTTACTCAATGGCTTAGAGCAACAGGGGATCAGTGCTAATTTTGGTTGCCGTATCGGTGTGTGCCATCAATGCCAGTGTATTAAAAAATCTGGTGTGGTGAGGAATATGCGTACCGGTGAGATATCACAGCAAGGTGAGCAATTAATTCAATTATGTATTTCTCAGGCGGTGACGCCACTTGAGTTGGAACTGTAAAGTGATGAATAAGAATATTAATTTTGATCTGTTAGCTAACGAGTTAGATGAGTTGAAACGTCAAACGTTAACCGAAGTTGGCACAGCCGATGCGGCCTATATTCGTAACGTCATTGTGTGGCAACGAGCTTTAGAGTGGGGCGGGCGTGTGTTATTGATGTTGGGGGTTATTCATCCACTATGTTGGATAGTGGGTGTGTTGAGCTTAGCCAGTGCCAAAATTCTCGACAATATGGAAATCGGTCATAATGTGTTGCATGGACAATACGATTGGATGAACGATCCTCATATTAACTCGCGTCAGTTTGATTGGGACATAGCCTGTGATGGTAAAAGTTGGCAACGGATCCACAATTATGAGCATCACACTTATACCAATGTGATTGGTAAAGACCGAGATTTTGGTTATGGTTTGTTGCGTTTGTCGAATGACTTTTCCTGGCGGGTTAAAAACCTGTGGCAATTTCTCACTTACCTAAATTTAAGCATGCTATTTCAGTGGGGAGTTTCTTATCATGAACTCGCTGCAGAACGTGTTTTTATGGGCAAAAAGAAACAAGACCGTCCATCAAAAATTGATCCAAGCGAACTGAAACGACGTTTTTTTAGTAAAGGCGGTAAACAATTATTCAAAGATTATCTGCTATTTCCCTTGCTCGCGGGGCCGCTATTTTTGTGGGTGCTATGTGGTAACTTAATCGCCAATTTAATTCGTAATTTATGGACATCGACTATCATATTTTGTGGTCATTTTACCTCAGATGTTCATACCTTTAGCCAAGCTGAGTGTGAAAATGAAACTCAAGGTCAGTGGTATTATCGCCAGGCATTAGGTTCGTCGAATATTCTCGGCGGCAAATTATTCCATATATTCACTGGTCATTTGAGCTTTCAAATTGAACATCATTTGTTTCCCGATCTGCCATCGTCACGCTATCAGCAAGTGGCGCCAAAAGTGCAAGCTATCTTTGCCCGTCACGGTATTGCTTATCATACGGGACCTTTTTTACGTCAATATAGTCAAGTGGTTAAACGAATACTGCGTTATTCGCTACCTTAAATTATCTTCAGGTTAACGGATAAGCACTTCAACTGAATTGCTTTTTTATCAGTAAAATAGTCATTGGCGTCATTGTTGTGAGCCGCTAATATAGGCTAATCGGTTTAGAGTGGATATGCGAAAATGATTGCGTCAGGCAAAGGTGTACGAGCGGTTGCGGTATTAGAAGCCAGTAAAGGAATGTTGGCTTTATTGGTTGCTATCGGCCTGCATGCATATGCTGGGCAAAACCTGTCGGCGCTGGCAACACAATGGATGACTCATCTGCACTTAAATCCTGCGAGTCACTATCCCGGTATTTTTATTTCGGCCGTTAGCGCACTATCATCATCGAGTTTAACGTTAATGGCAATAGGTGCTGCAGCATATACCTTAATTCGTTTTATTGAAGCTTATGGTTTATGGCATAACTTACGCTGGACTCAATGGTTCGCGTTGGTCAGTGGCGCGATATATCTGCCTTTAGAGCTTTATGAAGTGGTTAATCACTTTAACTTAATGAGTGTGGTGGTGCTGATAATTAATCTACTGGTGGTGGGGTATATGTATGTGGTGTTATTTCCTCGTCGCGTTTCAATATGAGCTGTATTTCAAAATTTTTATAAAGCGATTAAGTTGAACTATTAACATAAATTAATCGTTGAGAGTTGATCCTTTATATCATGATGTTAGTATAAATACATTAGTAACGTTAACGATGAGTTAGCCACAGCGCTATTCATCAACAGCAACTATATGGTGTGTAATATATTGTTAAGGCATCGGTTAAGATGTTATTGGTTTATTTTTAAATGAGACCTATGAGTTGAGTAATAATGTTAATATATAGACTCTATTAATAGGTTTAACACATAGGTTTAATACTATACACTGATGCAATACTATATTAGTTAAGTTGGTATATGCATTAAGGTCAATATATTGTTATTCGATTTTGTGCTTATTTTATTAAGCGACTTATGAATAACGTGTATTCACCATTTATACAAATGCTGTAATGTTATGACTAATTAATTCTACTCTGAGAGGAATAAAATGACAGACATCGATATTGGTATAAAAAAAGACGACCGACTAAAAATTGCTGAAGGCTTAAAAAGTTTATTAGCAGATTCATATACACTTTATTTACAGACTCATAATTTTCACTGGAATGTAACAGGCGTACACTTTCGTGAGTTACACCTGATGTTTGAAGAGCATTATACTGAGCTTGCGGTGGCTGTTGATGATATTGCTGAACGCATTCGTACATTAGATGTAGCAGCACCGGGGACTTACAAAGAGTTTGCTCGTTTAAGTTCAATAAAAGAAGTTGAAGGTGTACCAAGTTCTGCAGATATGGTTGATTTATTAACCCAAGGCCATGAGCAAGTGGTCAAAACATCGCGACAAGTGCTTAAATTAGCTCAAGCGGCTGATGATGAATCAACCGCTGCATTAGTGTCAGATCGGATGCGCATACATGAAAAAACTGCATGGATGTTAAGAGCGACACGCAAGTAAGCTGCTGTATGAGATCAACCGCTTCTGGTTGGCGTTATATAGCTAATAAAGGCTAATAACTTGCAGTAAAATCAAACCGCTGTCTTTGCTACAGCGGTTTGTTGTTTTTGGCTTTCGGATACGAAATTTATCGATCTCATTAGCCAAAAACGATAATCTATCGTTTTGATTTTTTGACGATGCTATTGTGACCGATAAAGCCCTTAATAAACTTGCTAAGCATTTATATGCTCAGCGTGCTATTCCTCATCCTAACTCAAACTATTTAGCCTTTGTGCCCCAAAGTATTGAACAGGCTATTGCTGTCCAACAATTGATGATAACTCAACATGGCACCATTGCGGGTTGGAAATGCCTAGTTCCGCAAGCTAATGGTCAGTTAATTGTTGCGCCAATATTATCAACAGCAGTGAGCCAGACTATTGATTGCGGCATTATACCCAGTATTAAAGACGGGCAGCCAACCGCGCTGATAGAGCCTGAAATTGCGTTTATTTTAGGTCAGGACATTGAGCCTTATCGCCATTACAGTAGTGATGACATTGACCAAGCTATTAGTGCTACACACATGGCTTTAGAATTGATTCAAAATCGTTTTAGTCGTGAGATACAACCCAGTTTTTATCAAAAACTTGCCGATGGCTTGAGCAATCAAGGTCTGTACATAGGTCCAAAAATTGACACATCGATTGCTTATCAAGCCAGCCATATTGAGGTGGTGGTCAGTGACGGTGAACGCACCGCAAGATTACAGCAATTTTCTGGGGTACACCCTTGTGAATTACCCCAAAACCCTGTGTATTGGTTAATTAATTACTTAGCAAAATTGGGCATTAAGCTCATTGCTGGTCAAGCCATTATCACGGGTTCATATTGCGGTGTTGTCAAAGTCCCCATGGCAACAGAAGTGAATATTGAATATACAGGTATCGGTCAATTTAATATCAAGTTTTATGACTTACTTGCCTAGTGGAGTTGCTGGCGGATTTAAAGCTGTCGTTAAATAATACGACATATTTTAGTTATCATTTGTTAAAAATTAAAAAAGCGCTCAAGGCGCTTTTTTAACTTTCTAATTGAATAAAGAACTCTTCTAGTTCTCTGTTTACTGTGTCTGTATCGCCGGTGGCTTTGAGATAAGATCGTAAACCAATAATGTGTACTTGTAGCTTTTTCGCCACTTGAGATTTATCTAATTTGCTTGGTAAATCACCATCATGCTGAGCTTTTTCTATGATACTGGCAAAGCGATGCTCAACTTGAGTCAGCAGATCTTTAGCTATGTTCAGTGTTTCTTGATGAGACTCATCGAGTTCAGCTAAGGTGCGCACAACCATACATAATTCGCTTGGCACTTCGGCACAGCAAGGCACGATAATACTGCGTAAATATTGCTTAAATCCATTCCAGGCACTGTCACTTTGGGCTATTTTTTCATTTAAATCACCCGTGGAGGTTTGCACGTAATGAATCAACGTTTGGTGAAATAAATCGGCCTTACTACCGAATGCGGCATATATGCTGCCAGGCCGCATATCCATGGTAGTTTGAATTTCTCGGGTCGAAGTCGCCAAAAAACCTTTTTGCCAAAATAGATTTTTTGCTTTTTCAAGTACTTCTTCACGATTAAATTTGGAAATATTAGCCATTAGTGCCTCTTTTAGTTAGATCACTATTTTACGACAAGCCGGTAACCTAAGGCCAGCCTATTGTGCTAAATATTAATTATCAAGCGTAACAGTTATCTATTGTTAACCTTAAAATAGGCACCATATAAGTGACTCAATACAGCCATTGATGCGTGTTATCATTTAGCGTTTTTATCGTTAGCATGAATCAAGTTAACGTTAAACAGCAGTAATTCATTTATAATAAATGACTTCAATATTATGTTTTGTCGTCATTATCTGCTCACTTATTTCAAAGGTGAGGCTAAACTTGCTTGCCAATAATCACGTCAGTGTGTTGTTGTGAATTAAATGGTCAATATTGGCATCACAATGGTGAAATAGTTTGATAAAGTGATTTGCTATTATGGCAACGTCAGAATAGTGGCAGCAGGGGATTGAGCTGAATATATCATCAACATTAGGATCGCAATAGTATGGCAAATGTGAACATGCCTTTTAACGCAAGTCAGCAACAATTGGCCTTACTACGACTGGTTAATTGGGGTTTAAAAATTGGGCTGATCTTGTTTGCCACAGACTTATTTGGGTTAACAACTCCTCCAATAGCTTTATCATACGTGCTAATTATTGAAGCTTGTTATGTTGGCTTTAGTTATCGTTTTCATCGACTGAGCATGAACAACAATGGTTTGTTGTTTTTAACCTTATTGTTAGACACTTTGTTTTGGGCAACCTGGTTATATTTTACCGGCGGGGCGACCAATGCTTTCGTATCATTACTGTTATTACCGATAGCTATTTCTGCCATTACCTTGCCTCGTTGGGCGCCTTGGTACTTAACTATAGTATCAACCGCATTTTATACCTTAATGATTGTCGATATTTCAGATGAAATGCGCGATCCCGCTATGGCCCATGACATGAGCCAAATACCAATGACCCATACGATGCAAGCCAATCAGGCTATGCCTGTAAGCCACAGTATGGATATGGGCTCGCACTATTTAGGCATGTGGTTTAATTTTGTGATTTCTGCATTGGTGTTAACGGTTACCGTAGGTTTTATCGCCAAACGGATACGTCAAAAAAATGCAGAGCTACGCTATTTACGCGAAGCCCAGTTACGCCAAGAAAAGATTTTGGCGTTAGGCACCGCATCAGCACAAATGGCTCATCAGCTGGCAACACCATTGGCAACATTACGCTTATTGGTTGATGAACTGTTCGAATCGGCCAATGATGCTGAACAAACAGAATTGATTAGTGAGATGCAACAAGCGCTTAATCGATGTGAAGTTACCTTAAGCGATTTACGCCTCGCCACAGAGTCGATACGCGAGCATAAATTAACCCACCAACCGGTTAATCAATTAGCTGATATGTTGATTGACCAAGTGAATTTATTAATGCCAGAAACTCAATTAAACATCACCTTAACGCCACAAGTCGAGCAGGGGATCTTATATACCGACATGAGCTTATTACCTGCGTTAATGGCCCTGATCCAAAATGGCGCTCAGGCAAGTCAAGATAACCAGCACTCAGCCGTTGTTGATATCAATATCAGCCTGTCACAGCCACAAGAATTGAGCATCACTATTCGCGATTACGGTGTCGGCATTGCTACTCATTTGCTTCATACCTTAGGTAATAATATGGTAAAAAGCCCTAAAGGGATGGGCATCGCGGTATTATTAAGTCACACCAGTTTTGAGCGTTTAGGCGGTAAGTTATTCCTTAAACCGCACCCAGATTGTGGCACCGAAGCCATAGTGACATTACCGCTTAGTGTACAAAAAGCGAGTTGAAGCTAGTTTAACGAATAGAAGCGAATCGAAGTAAACAGAAGTTGAAATAAAGATAAGCTGGATTGAGATCACTATGAACAAGCTATTGATTATTGAAGATGATTTGGCCCTAGCTGCCATTTTAGCCCGCCGCCTCGGCAAGCATGGGTTTGAGTGTAAAACCTGCCATCACGCCAGTGATAGCTTATTAATGGCAAGGCAATTTGTGCCCACCCATATCGTGTTAGACATGAAATTAGCCGAACATAATGGCTTGTCGTTAATTAAACCCTTAAGACAACTTTTACCCCAGGTACACATGGTATTGCTCACTGGCTTTGCCAGCATCGCCACCGCCGTCGAAGCCATCCGCCTTGGAGCAGACAATTACCTCGCCAAACCCGTCGATACCCAAACGTTATTAAATGCATTATCCGTCTCGGCTGAAACCACAACCACTTATGATGATATTGTAGAACAGCCACTTAACCCCAAGCGCGTTGAATGGGAACACATTCAACAAGTGCTCGCCAACAACAACGGCAACGTATCAGAAACCGCACGACAATTGGGCATGCACCGCAGAACCTTACAGCGGAAGTTATTGAAAAAGCCTACGGCAGATAATCGGTAGGAAAGGTGGCTAAACCAAGTGTCATTCCGGTAATGCTTTTGAGCCGGAATCTAGGGTTGTTCTTTTATGTTTTGTGCTTTATGGCTTAAGGCCGCTATCGTCGTGGCGCTTCGCTCACACCAGATCAAAAGGGTAAAGCGCATTCTTATTTATAAATCAGCCTTTGCAAACCCTCAGCGTTCCGGCAACATTTTCAAAAATCTAAAAGGTCGCGACTGAAATAGATCACGCTTTTAATTTCGTTTGAATTCCGCTTTGGCCCATCTTGTCATAAAGAGTGAAAATGCTAACGATTGTTATGGTGAATGGATTCACGAATGTCGTGGTGGCATGTATGCCAAAGAACGACTTGTAACTCGAAAGCTAGTGGGGATCTGATATGCAGGATGCCTTGGAATACGTGAAAGGCTATGGTCAGCTCACTGACTCTTTTATAAAGAGTCTTCAATGGCCTCAAGTTCAGAGTTGAATTTACCCATTTACAGGTACTCACTCATTTTTGGACAGAATTTTTAGAGAAGCTAGTGTTTCAGTTTAATTTTATAAAAGTTTACTCTGATTCGATTGAGTTATTAATATCCCCACCCAGTTTCATTTGAATGTCTGCGAAAGCGCTTGATGCTTGGAATGAGCCAAAAGCAAGCAATAAAATTATGACAGGCATTCAAAAATTAGAAACAATTGGTTACTTGTATGGTGTTGCCATGCTGACGCATGGGGGAGTTCAAAACACAACAATATCGATTAGCTCACACTGATAGGTTCAGCAATACCGTTTCAGCTCACATTTTTAAATGAGTTTTTTTGCTATGTTTTATTGTAAGCTGAGTCGCAATATGATTATTTAAGGAGGGAGTATGGGGAGATCACTTGTATTGTTTGTTGCCTTTAGTCTAATACCCATATCTTCTGTCTATGGAAAAGAATTAAGACTTGCCGTGGTACCTAAATTTCATAGTGTTTTTTTTGAGCGAAGCAAAGCTGGCTGTATAGATGCAGCGGCTCAAATAAAAGGCGTGGAATGCATATATCGGGGACCAGATATAAGTAATGTTAGGATGCAAGATCAGGTAATAAATCAACTTATTGATGAAGGTATAGACGGTATCGCAGTAGCCGTTACACAATCTAAATATCTCGTTAAAAATAGCCTTAAGAGAGCTAAAGAAGCAGGTATTCCGGTTATTACCTATGACTCTGATATTGATGTTTCAATCAATGAAGATCCTAATAGTTTACGCCTAGCCTATATAGGCACTGACAATTTTGAATTGGGTAAGTCATTAGGTGAAGAGTTAAAAAAACTTCGGCCCAATGGGGGAACGCTAATAATGCAATCTGGGCGACCAGATTCTCCCAATCTGAATTTAAGATTGATGGGTGTCCGTTCCGCATTATCGGGGAAAAAATACGATGTACCTCCTGGAGAATTGCTTAATAACGATTCGGGATGGACTGAAGTTAGAGAACCTTTCTTTAATTTTGATCAATTGGATCAATCTATTAATCAAATGGAGTCTGTAATGAAAGGTAAGCCTGTAAAAGCAGACTCTTTTATTGCTGTTGGTGGTTGGCCGCAAAATGACCAAGCACTTTATCGTAAAATGATTGCCCCGTACCAGGCAAAAATTAATAACAACAAGGTCATCATTGTTATTACTGACACATCCTCTGAACAATTAGCTATGTTGGAAGATAATCTTGTTCATATCAATATTGGTCAAGCCCCATATGAAATGGGAAGACTAGCCATTTTGACACTGTATAAAATTGTAACAGAACAAAAATATGAGAAAACAATTTACACACCTATCACAGTTTGCACACCAGAGAACGTTGATACATGTACCAAGATTACGGGATTGTAATCATATTTAAACAGCATGGTATAAAAGCTAACGAATAACTATTTATAATATTTCCCAAATATCTTTGAACAAAACTTTGTTTAAGGTATTAATTAACTCAGCTTACTTGGTATTAGTTTAGCTTGATTTATAATGTAGCTTCATTTGAGCTTATTGCCTGCAGCATGCTAATGTGCAGATGATTAAGCGAGACGCCACGAGCACATCCCTGTGGGCTTAACCAAAACATCCCTGTTTTGGATACTCGCTGACTCATCTACACCTGTAATTTAACTCTCTTCGATTTAGCCGCATAGTTGTCTATAGATGAAAGCTAAATAGAAAAAGCTCAAATCTAATTAGCTGACTTACTTTGGGGCTGATTAGTGTCAGCCTAGATACCCCGTATCGACACGTAGATGGACAGAAGCGAGCTACAGTAAAAGAGCTAACTCAGTTACTATGACCATTGAATACATGAACCAAAGTAATGGATTAATGTATTGCTCTATTCAATTTCATGATAATCCCTGGAACTCCCCAGACTTTTCAAACCTACTGCTAGTATATTCGAAGTACTCTTTTTTAGAACGGACTCTATCGCTTGAAGCATTATTTCTTACAAAAAATTCATTAGTATTGTGCCAACAAGGAAACGGGGAAGGGGTTACTTCTACTATAAGTACCTTCTTACTCACATCTACCTCTTCTAGTGACCAATCGACATTGTTAGATACGCTGATACCTAGAGAATTTTTCACCGCCTCTTTGAAGTTGAGAACAAACTTATCGTCGCTATTATTCGAATACGATAGATCATTTGCCAGTCCAAGTATTTTCCCATCGTCATCAACACCTACAAGTAGTGTGCCACCTTGTGAATTCAGAAAACTAGCGATAGTTTTGGTACATTCCTTTTTTAGAGCGGTATTTTTAGATTTTTTCTCGACGTCATATGCAAAAGAAGACTTGAATTCTAAATTTTTACTCTCTTTTTGATTTGCAAGATTGAGGACTTTAATTGCCTTCTTTGTCAGATTTAACACATCCATATCTAATAATTTTTGTAGGTTTTGTGAACTACTCATCCCACCTTGGGCGCTTAAACTAGCTCCAAAGTCAGCAGCTTTAGTTATCGTTGGGCATCCAGCTGGATAAAGTTTACAAATATGACCGATCTTATTGAACCCATCAACACACAGTTGATAGTATCTAGGAACATCTTTACTGTAGTCTCCACCTTCACTTAAGCGCTTAATTAAAATGTTGATGGTCTTTTTACTATTGTTGATTTTCACATCAAGACAAAGCTTAGATATATCGTTAATCCAAATTTGTAAATACTCTGGATATACTTTTTCAGTTGGCAAATCTATAGACTTTTCTATGGCTGTCAGAGCTTGGTATACCTTAGGGTAATTATACGACTTATTAAATATTTCCGAACGCATGAATCGAAACTCTCTAATTTTAAGGAGTATCGCCCATTCGTAGTAAAAATATGGCCAATTGCTCGTGGAGATTAGTTTTTCATATGACGCTAGAAATTTATTCGCCATTTGAGTTAATTCTCTTTCCATACAATACCTTAATAAGATTTTATCTTTTAAATGATATGAGGTTAACTTACGTATTTTTCAAATTAGAGAGGGAAAAAGCTTACATTTTTAACCATTAAACACAATAGTATTCAGTGTTTCCTTATTGTTCTTCGTTCGTATGATTACAAGCTCGCGTGGAGTATAATTAAGTTAGCTTTTAACTGACAACGCGAATCAAATGTAACCAAATCTAAGAGATAAAATGACCCAGTATAAACGGGATCTGGCTCCTGGCAGCATCCATGCCGCCGTGGAACGTATTGGATATATTCACAGCGTTCCAAAAGAGTGCTTACAAATTCCCCGCCGGAATGGCGATCAGTAACAATGAAAGTTCGACCTTCAAACCCAATTAACCAATCCTATCCAACACTACTCAAGTAAATACAGAAATGCCAAACCTTCATTCGAAAGCCAACAAACTTTGGGGCAGAAATGTGTTAGTCCTTAATACGCTTCCTCATCAAAAGCGCCAAAAAATATCAAACTATATTATAAACGCACAATACTTCCCCTTAATGGCTTTGTGTACGCCTTTGCGCATTAGATTACTCAACAGACTCTTCTACTTTGTAGTTTTCTTTCCAATGCCTCGCGAGAGGCAGCATTAAAATGTGAAGAACAAGCCACCATAAATACTTCGGAGCAGTTCCCCAATAGTTTGATGCAGGCACATACCCATGCGATAGCTGGTTTCTGAGGTCTCCGTACATTTTATCTAACAGGATCACTTGCAAGTTACTTGTAATATCAGAACCAAGCGTATCTATAATGGCTTGGTGGCCTAGCAATGCTTTTATGCCACTTCTCTCTTGAGAACCATCGCCATGCAATGTAGAAGGCTCTTCTCCTCTTTGTCTTGCTAGGTAGCGAAGAGAGTTTTCAATTTGCGGCACTAGTAAGTGACATGCAGTCATAAAGTCTCTATTGAAGCCTGCCAATAAACCTTTAACGAAGAACTCTTCATGACCGTCGGGAATAAAAGGATGGTTATGACAAATATGTTCTAGTGCCAACTCATTGATGTTGTACTTGGCACTAACTTCATTCATAGCAGGGAAAATTTGCCCTTCTACTGACAATTGATGATGTATTCCAATATTACGCATCATGATTGACCAGCACTGTAAGCCTTTTTCGTCTTCTTCTATCCCAAGGCTAGCCGGAATAACAGCTGTAGTCATCCCCTCGTGATCCATATGTGTTGTACCAAACATCCATGCAAAGCTAGAGCGCATTTGCTCTAATGCTTGCTCTTTCAATGGCTGCATTTGAACGGGAGACGCTATTGTTCCTAGCCTAAACAGAGCGTCGAACCAATCCTTGCTTTGTACACGAGCAACGGCATTGTGGACCAACTCTCTTATATCCTGAGGCTCAGAGACCATCAGATTTAGATCGTGCAATGACTCAATTTGTTGCTCTCTCATTTCTTCATAAAGCGCTAAGCGTCGGTCTTTAGTTCCTGGCACTTTTGCAAGAGCATCGACGGCTTTTAGCAATCGTCCCGCAGCAAACATTCCAGTCGGGCCTTTTTCTGCTGCTTTCTCATGACAATTGGAAATAGCCTCCCAAGTGTCGATTTTTTTTTGTTTTTCTCGCAAGGAATTGGCGGCATCCAATGCGACCTCGTATGCACTTATTGATAAGTTAAAGTCAGCGACTTCTAATGCGGCGGCAGCCAATTGAGTTGCTTCATCGAAAATCCAATTGCTCTCGTTGATTCCACACTCAAGGCATAGTGATAGTAATTTCAAAGAGTAGTAAGAGCGCACTTCTCCTTTATGGTATTCGTATTCTTCTAGTAGGTAATCAGAGACACTTTGAAAAAGGTCTGGCCGTTGGTTCTCTCTTCTGAAGAAGCAGCTAAGGCGCAAAGCTCGCTCAATTCTTTCGTATGGGATAACCCATGAGTCGGAAGACTGTGTAAGTTCTTTTGCTGACTCTAGGTAAGCTTCAATTGCCATGTAAGCATGCTCAACTGATCCTGATTTAGTTATCCATGCAATATCAGCCAATCTAGCTCTCAATTCATGGTTTTCAACTTGATCGCAAAAATCCTTAATAGCAGTCAAAGATTCTTTGCTAAAATCACTAGCAATCAAACCTCTGCGATCTTCGAATACAAATTTTGGTGAGAAAGGTGCTCTTGAATCTTTGGGATTGAAGTGCATCGAGCAGGCGGCAGCAAGTAGCTGTGCAGCTGGAGAGTCTTTTTTAGAAGTAAAGGCTGACTCAATGTTCGTGTAGGTGTTTTCTTTGATTTCAGAGAATAGGGCAGCAAGGTCTAATTGCTGTAATTCCTCTAAAGTCACGACAGTTTCTTGGAAAGACATTTGCACCTCGGTATTTGTTTTTTATACATTTTATCGTTTGTATTGTACCGACTCTTTGCTTTCCGTCACGATCAATTCATTCGTGGTAATGCATCATCTTGTTCCTGTGGTGCGTGAAGCGCAGCACCTAAACAGCTGATATTGCTCTCAACGTACTGAACCTTTGAAACTCCACATACTTAGGAAAAACTTGTTTGTATTGATGGATTAGAAATAATATCGCAATTTACAAACGAATAGCTTTCTATGCTTCAGAGCTCTAAATCGTTTTGGGGCAAAACCAAGTTAGCTGTTAACTTAACATTCGTACCAAATGATGCTAAATCGAAGAGATAGCATGAACCAGTGCAGATGCGACTGAGGGTATCGAAAACAGGGACGTTTTCGTTAAGCGGCCATAGATGGCGTAAAGCGTCCCGAAGCAGTATCTGCACATAAGCTCATAGCAGGTGATTGACTGCATTGAAGCTACAAGCTTCAAACCCATTTTACCAATATCCACTCATCCAAACACGGTTCAACCAAACATAAAAAATACCAAACCTTCATTCAAAGGCTAACAAACTTCGGGGCAAAGATGAGTTAGATTTTTGGCTTTTAAAGTACACATTCAACTCTGAACTTGAGGCCGTTGAAGACTCTTTATAACAGAATGCGTGAGCCTGACAGGACATCAGGCTAGTTTTCGCTGTACAGGTCGTTCTTTGCCTTCCATGCCACCACGACATTCGTGAATCCATTCACATCAGATTCCCATCGCAAGCGTTAGCATTTTTACTCTTTATGACAAGATGGGCCTAAGAAGGTTACAAATCAAAGTTAAAAGCCAAACTTATTTCCGTCGCAATTTTTTCGCAGCTGTTGTTTTTTAGATAGCTAAAATGTTGCCGGAACGGCAGGGGCCAATTCTTTTATAAACAGCAAAGGGCAGATTGCTGTTTATAAAAGAATTGGCCGGTGTAGGGTGGAACCTTGCGATCTTAATTCAAACGAAGTTTGATAACTCGGTATGGGCGAAGCGCCCGACGTTAGTGGCCGCAGGCAATAAGTCAGAATAGATACCTATTACAAGCTATCGATTTTACAGATTCAGCAAGCTAAGCTTTCCATTATTATAAGCAGAAGTTACCATGGATGCGGGTTGTTTCCGTTTCTCTCAGGCTCTTTCAAATTACCCTGCGCAGGCCTTCGACATCAAAGGATGAAATGATTCGACTCCAGACATCGAACACATTGAACAATCATCGATACGACATATCACGCAGCGGGGAATAGCCCTTCTACTTAATCAATAAGGTATCCCTATGACTAAGCAACTGTCCCAGCATACATCCGCAACTGTCGAGACAGTTGACGATCTTGCTAAATTGGCCAATTACTCTTTGATGGACACGCTTAATAGTGATCCTGACGCAACAACAAATGGCGACGACCATAGAGCACGACAAGTGTTTTCGGGGCACTATGTCCCTGTTAAGCCGACGCCTATTGAAAACCCTGAGTACGTAGCACACAGCCAACGCTTTTTTAGTGAGTTGGGTTTTGCAGACAGCATGGCGCAGTCTGCCGATTTTATTAGCTTGTTCTCTGGCGATATTTCGCAGGTTCCAGAGCCTATGCGCAAGGTCGGTTGGGCGTGTGGCTATGCACTGTCAATCTTCGGCACCGAATACATCCAGCAATGTCCGTTCAGAACGGGCAATGGCTACGGCGATGGTCGTGCGGTTTCGGTGCTTGAGGCTGTCATCAAAGGCAAACGTTGGGAAATGCAGCTTAAAGGGGGAGGTCGTACGCCATATTGTCGCGGCGCTGACGGCCGTGCTGTATTGCGATCGAGTGTGCGGGAGTTCCTCGCACAGGAACACATGCACGCGCTTGGTGTGCCAACGTCACGTTCGCTAAGTTTGTATGTGTCTAAAACTGAGACGGTCCAGCGGCCGTGGTATTCCGAGGGCTCTAACTCACAAGATCCTGACCAAATGATCACCGAGGCTGTGGCTATCTCAACTCGTGTGGCACCCTCGTTCATTCGGGTCGGCCAGCTTGAGCTATTTGGTCGCCGCGCTCGCAAACAAGAACACCCACAAGCGATGGCAGAGCTTGAACAACTGATGCTGCATTTAGTTGATCGAGAATACGCTGATGTTATCGATCCGCTACTCACCAATGCCGAAAAGGTATTGGTGCTGGCGGGCGAGTTCCGAAGTCGTTTAACTTCATTGATAGCGAACTGGATCCGTGTCGGCTACTGTCAGGGCAACTTCAACAGCGATAACTGTGCCGCAGGTGGCTTTACACTGGATTATGGTCCATTCGGATTTTGTGATGTGTTTAACCCGCAATATCAGCCTTGGACAGGTGGCGGACAGCACTTTGCATTTCTTAATCAAGGTGTGGCAGCGGAACGCAATTTCTTGATGTTTTGCACAGCATTAAGCCCATTACTGGCGTCTGAGCCAGATTATATCGACCAGCTGCAACAGCTGGTTAATGGTTTTTCGGCCGAGATGCAAGCAAAAATGGAGCAGATGTGGGCCGCCAAACTTGGGCTTGGCACTTTTAACGCGGCGCTATTTGATGAACTTGAAACGCTCATGCTGCAAACACCAGTGGATTACACTCTGTTTTTCCGCGAGCTTTCGGCGTTACCGAATGATATTGGCCCACTGAAAAAAAGTTTCTACCGAGACTTAGCACAAGCCCCCGCAGGACTTGAGCAGCGCTGGTCAGCTTGGCTGACACAATGGCAATCTCTGCTCGACAGTACTGTGGTTGACAGCTCTGAGGTTGGCAGTACAGGTGACACAAATACGCAGGCGCGCAGTCGTGATGAGATTTCTGCACAGATGAAGGCTGTTAACCCTAAATATACCTTGCGCGAGTGGTTGCTAGTGCCTGCTTATCAGCAAGCCAGCGTCGGTAATTATGCACCGGTTAGAGAATTGCAGGCTGTTATGACCCACCCTTACGCAGAGCAGTCCCAGCAAGTTGAGGACAAATACTATCGAACCAAGGCATCTGAATTCTTTGGTGTTGGTGGTTGCTCGCATTTGAGCTGTTCATCGTGATTTTTTAGGCTATTGTCACCGCCTGTCTAAATGATTCTATTTACATGGGCTGGCTGGCAATGATTTGATCAGTAACAGGGCTTGTTGTGGGTCCCATTTTCGGTGCAGCTCGGCAGTTAGCTATTTCTGTCTGGCAAAATCAAGCGTCACTAGGTTAGTGGCCACAGGTCATAAAAAAAGGGCCTCTATTGATAGAGGCCCTACAATCTTAATAAGATTAAAAGTGATACCTTTACCCAGTATTTATCCCCATTCCCATAGCAAATAAACACTGAGTAAAGTTACACATGCATTGTGTAGACATTTGATTGAAACCTCAAAGTATGCAATCAAACAATGCTAACGTGTTGTATCAAAATGGATTAACGTCATGAGTTAATGGATCATTCTTAACAGGGGATCTCATTGACGTCATTCAGTAAATTCAGTGTGCTTAATCGCTGCGATTGTGGCAATCAATAAAGTCCAAACTGCGACACATTGTCGCAGGCATTGTCTATTAATCCTCCTATGCATAGGTATTAGCCTGGTGTATGCAATGAAATGTAAGATATTTATCATCACGATTTAATCCTTCAGTATCAAAACTCTGCCTCTGAGAATCATCAAAATAATCTTGCTATCAAAAATGGAAAAGTCTGCGGCGATATTTACTAAATAAGCACTACATATTGTAAGGATATTGGCATACATTGGTTGCACGATTATGAGTCGTTAGTCATGACATTGAATCAATAAGTGTTGATTGAGTGCCATGTTTAATAACGCTTTGGGGATACATCGCTTATGAAAATAGCATTATTTATACCTTGTTTAGTCAACCAAATGATGCCAGAAGTGGCCATCGCAACCCTGACATTATTAGAAAAATTGGGTCATGAGGTTTTTTTCCCTGCAGGACAAACCTGTTGTGGACAGCCAATGACAAACTCAGGTTGTTTTGACGAAGCTAAAAATACTACCCTTAAATTACTCAATGCCTTCAAAGGGGTTGAGTGCGACGCCATTGTTTGTCCTGCAGCCAGTTGCTTAGTCGCTGCGAAAGAAAACTTCCATGAGTTTGATGGCAGCAAAGAAGCTCAAGATGTGATTAATAAGCTTTATGAGTTGACCGAATTTCTACATGACGTTGCTCCGATTAAATCCTTTAAGCGTCCCGTGGCAGCTAAAATAAGTCTGCAAATGAGCTGTCATGGTATCCGTATGCTTAATTTAGCCACGCCCACGGAAGAAATGGGCAAACAACGCTTTAACAAAGTAGAAGCGGTACTGGGCAACATTGCCGGGCTTGAAATTGTCTACCCAGCACGTATTGATGAGTGTTGCGGCTTTGGTGGTACATTTGCGGTTGATGAAGGTGCTGTGTCAGCCAAAATGGGTAAAGATAAAGCCCAAGCGCACGCCGCAACCGGTGCTAAATATGCAGTAGGGTTTGATCCCTCATGTTTATTGCATTTAGATGGCATGATCCGCCGCCAACAATTACCGATAGAAACCCGTCACATTGCCCAAATCATTAATGACGCACTTTAGGAGCCACTATGTCCGAACTATATACCGCATCGGGTTCTAAGGTGCATGCCCATAAAGCTGATATTTTTTGTCGCGATGAAACCAGAGTTGATTGGCATTCTAAAGCCCTGTGGGCATTACGTGAAAAACGTGATCGTGCCGCGGGCAGTTTACCTGAATGGGAGCAACTAAGGCTGCTAGGCTCACAGCTTAAACTGCACACCTTGAGCCATTTAGCGCAGTACCTTGAACAATTTGAACAACAATGCATTAGTAATGGTATTAAAGTGCATTGGGCTAAAGATGCCCAGCAACATAATGAAATTGTCCACGGTATTTTAGCTCAACATCAGGTTAAGAAGCTGGTTAAGTCTAAGTCGATGTTAACTGAAGAATGCCATATGAATCCGTATCTAGAACGTCACGGCATTGAAGTGGTTGATACCGATTTAGGTGAACGGATTATACAGCTAGCACATATGCCACCTTCGCATATTGTGGTGCCGGCCATTCACATGAAAAAAGAAGAAGTGGGTGAGTTATTTCACCAACAATTAGGCACTAAGGCTGGTGAGTCGGATCCCTTATATTTAACCCGTGCTGCTCGTGCGCATTTGAGAGAGAAATTCCTCAGTGCCGATGCGGCCATGACGGGGGTGAATATGGCGATTGCCGATCAAGGCGCTATTGTGGTGTGCACCAACGAAGGTAACGCTGATATGGGCGCTAACTTACCTAAGCTGCAACTGCACTCAATGGGCATTGATAAAGTACTGCCTGATATGGATTCTGCTGGGGTGTTATTGCGCACCTTAGCCCGAAATGCCACTGGGCAACCGATCACCACTTATTCTTCATTTTATCGCGGTCCGCAAGATGGCGGCGAGATGCATGTGATTATTGTTGATAATGGCCGTACTGAGATGATGAAGGATAAAATTTTAGCCGAATCGCTAAAGTGTATCCGTTGTGGCGGCTGTTTAAATACTTGTCCGGTATATCGCCGTTCAGGTGGGTATAGCTATAACTATACGATTCCTGGTCCTATTGGCATTGCTGTGGGGGCTAAGCATGATGATACCAACTCTATCCCTTGGGCATGTACTTTGTGCGGTAGTTGTACCTATGTGTGTCCAACAATGGTGCCATTAGATAAGATTATTGCTCATCATCGTCGTTTAAAAGCCGAGGCTAAGACTTTGCCTTACGGAAAAGGTGGCTATATGCCGTTAGTGGGGCGCTTTATGGCCAGTGAAACCTTAATGAATACCTCTATGTCGGCAGCAAGGTTAGCCTTACGGGTGTTACCGGGGAGTTTACTTAAGCCATTTAGTGGTGCATGGGGTAAGTATCGCGAATTACCAGTGGCACCAGAATCAAGCTTTGCTAGCTGGTATAACAATAATCGGAGACGTTAATATGTCGAGTAAACAAACCATTTTATCAGCATTATCACAGTCGGCATTGGATAATCATGCCATGCCTGAGATCGATGTTGTGGCAAATAATGATGATCTTGTCGGCCAGTTTAATGCCAGTTTACAGTCTGTTGCAGCTACGCTTCACACTGACGGCGGTTTAGCCTCGCTCCAGCAAGCTGTAGATGATCTGATAAAGCAAAATATGCAGGTGATATCATTAATTGAGGGCATTAAAGGTAATCGTTCAGTGCCAACAACTGCGCATCTTTTAGCGGATATTGATTATGCTGTGATTCCAGGCGATCTCGGTGTGGCCGAAAACGGCGCGATTTGGGTCAATCAACCGAGTCATAGAGTGACGCCATTTATTTGCGAAAACCTGATCTTGGCATTATCCAAAGACAATATTGTCGCCAATATGCATCAAGCCGTTAAACAGGTATCGCTGCAACAAGGTGATTTAGGATTATTTATATCGGGTCCGTCTAAAACGGCTGATATTGAGCAAGCATTAGTGGTGGGCGCTCATGGTGCCTGTAGCTTAAATGTGTATTTGTATTAATTTATATGAGCCAAGAGTCGTGAGTAATGTTTAACTCATGACTCATTAACACTAGCTTGCCGTGATGCCATTGACTAAGTCAGTGGCATCACTGTAACTGTTTGTCAGATTGAATCGATATCATCAAGCCATTGCAACAGCAAAAACCGCAACTCAAATCAGTAAAAATAGCCATCCACTGCCTTATAAAAGCGTTCAATCATTCCAAGTAGTTAAACCCAAGTACAGCTTAAAAATAGTCGAAAATACTCGCGGCTCGCTGCTGCAGAAACTCAATAAACAATTTTACCTTTAATGGCTGTTGTCGGCGTTGATGATACAAGATGCTGATACGGCGATGCTCGCCGGCCCATTGTGGTAATACTGTGATCAGCTCACCGTGTAAAAGCTGTTGTTTAACGAATAACTCAGGTCCGTATAAAATCCCGCCATCACCAACGGCTGCCCGCACTGCGCCGTGTAAATCACCTAAAGTTAACTTTGCCGGTCCATCGTAATAATATTGCTCACCGTCGCAATGTTTTAAGCTCCAGTTAAACAGTGGCCATACTTTAATTAATTGGTAATCAACCAGCTGCTGCGGGTGCTGTAGTTCAATCAGTTGCTTGGCATAAGTTGGCGATGCGTAGAGTCCGTAGTTCAACACCCCTAATGATGTTGACACCCAAGATGAGTCTGGTTGCGCACCACCTACTATCGCGACGTCGACACCTTCATCGATTAAATCAATGGTGCTGTTATTTTGGGTGATATGCAGTTGAATGTGCGGATGTTGTTTTGAAAAGTCATTAATCGCTTCAATTAAGATCATCGAGGTAATAGAGACGGGTGTTGATATCCGCAAAGTGCTTTGGGGTTCATTGAGTGCTTGGCCACAAATCGTATCGAACTGTGCCACCACATGATGATAACGGTCGAATAACGCTCCGCCTTCTTCTGTTAATCGCAGTTTACGTGTGCTGCGCATAATTAACTGAGTATTAAGGCTCTGTTCTAGTTTACTGATTTTGCGACTAACGGTGGCAATAGGTAACTGTAATTCTTGCGCAGCAGACGAAAACCCTCCGGCATTGACCACGTGAACAAATAGATGGATCAATTCAAGATGACAGGCTAAATGTTGGCTCATTAAGAAACCCTTATTTTATTATTCGACTTATCCATTGTTTGCTCAGCATTGAGTAAAACGGACAGTTGGGTGAGCATCTGGGCATCATATTGATATCAATAATGCCATTTTGGCTAATATTAGCATGGGCTGACTTAAGGCATTACCGAGTGATTGCATAAATTAGTGATAGGTAACACTTTAGGAGGGGATTTTATTTATTGTCGACAAAAAGTCTATTTTGGGGTTGTTATACGTCTTAAAGGTGCTATATTGTCGACAACTTGTTTTGAGTTATCCCATTTTATATTCAAGGTATGAGCATGATCCAGCCGATTACTTCAGCAGATAAGACCTTTATAGCCCTAAGAGACGATATCGTCGAAGGTCGTATTGCAGCGGGTTCTAAGTTGAGTGAAACTGAATTGTCGACAAAGTATGCCGTCAGCCGTGCGGTGATCCGTGAAGCCATTAATCGCTTAGAGTCGTGCCATATTGTTGAGCGTAAAGCGAACGTCGGTGCCAGAGTCGTAGCCTTGTCACCTCAGGGACTTATCGAATTATACCAAGTGCGTGAATCACTTGAAGGAATGGCAGCACGGTTAGCGGCAAAGAACATGACCGACGATGAAATAGCCGATTTAAACCAGTTATTGCAATCTCACTTTGACGAGGTCAAAGGTGGCGAGTCTTATTATCAAGAAGCTGGCGATGTAGATTTTCATTACCGCATCATCTTAGGCAGTAAAAATAAACACCTAATTTCAATGCTATTTGATGGCATTTATCACTTGGTACGCATGTATCGAGTGCAACTTGGCATGGCGGGTCCGCGTGTAACGACTGCTTATGATGAACACAAACATATTGTTCAAGCCATTTTAAATCGTGACGCAGAATTAGCCGAAATGCTGATGCGCCGCCATATTTTGTATTCTAAAAATAGTATCGAACATAAATTATCGTAACGACTATTCTGTAGCGTTTCGCGTTTACAGTATTTATTGCAGAGAGGGAAATATCATGAGTGCAGGTAAAAAATTTCGTCAAGCATTAGCCAATAACAAACCACTGCAAATAGTGGGTGCCATTAATGCTTATTCAGCAATGATGGCTAAGCAAATTGGCCATCAAGCCATTTACTTATCCGGTGGTGGCGTGGCTAACGCCTCTTATGGTTTACCTGATTTAGGCATGACATCGTTAAATGATGTGTTGGTTGATGTGCAACGTATTACATCTGCTTGTGATTTACCTTTGCTGGTGGACATTGATACTGGTTGGGGCGGGGCATTTAATATTGCCAAAACCATTCGTGATATGGAAAAAGCGGGCGCAGCCGCTGTGCACATGGAAGACCAAGTGGCGCAAAAGCGTTGTGGTCATCGTCCTAATAAAGAAATTGTCCCCGTAGAAGAAATGGTTGACCGCATTAAAGCGGCTGTTGATGCCCGCACAGATCCTGACTTTTTCATTATGGCGCGCACAGACTCATTTGCTCAAGAAGGCCTTGAAGCAGCAATTGAACGTGCTAAAGCCTATGTTGCAGCGGGTGCTGACGGTATTTTTGCTGAGGCAATTAAAACCGAAGAGCATTATCGTGCTTTTGCAGCAGCACTTGATGTGCCTATTTTGGCTAACATTACCGAGTTTGGCCAAACTGAACTGTGGAATAAACAGCAATTAGGCGAGTGGGGCGCATCTATGGTGTTGTACCCATTGAGCGCATTCCGTGCGATGAATAAAGCAGCCGAAAATGTTTACAGCGCTATTTTAGTTGATGGCGACCAAAAAGCGGTGGTTGATACCATGCAAACGCGGATGGATTTGTATGACTATTTAGGCTACCACGATTATGAACAAAAATTAGACAGCCTATTTGCCGAAGGCAAAAACAAATAGCCAGCCACTCTAAGAGTGTGGACTGCTTTTATAATCAAAATAAAAATACCCTACAATCGCGATTAAGTACTGCTCAATCGCGACAAGCACAATAAGGAAGAGATCATGGTTGACAAGAAATTATCAGGCGCAGGATTACGCGGTCAGAGTGCTGGCGAAACTAAATTATGTACTGTGGGTAAATCAGGTTCAGGTCTGACTTATTGCGGTTACGATGTATCAGATTTAGCCGATAATGCGACCTTTGAAGAAGTCGCATATTTGTTATTTAATGGTGAATTGCCGACTCAAGCACAATTAAGTGCTTATAAAGCCGAATTGAAAGCGCAGCGTGATTTACCCGCTGCCCTTAAAGCCGTATTAAAACTGATCCCTGCTGATGCACATCCGATGGACGTGATGCGAACAGGTTGCTCGTTTTTAGGTAACCTTGAACCAGAAGTTGATTTTACTCAGCAACATAAGGCCTCGAACCGCTTGCTTGCCGCGTTCCCAGCTATCATGTGTTATTGGTACTGTTACAGCCATGACGGTGTTGAAATTGATTGCACTACAGATGAAGACTCTCTTGGTGGCCATTTCCTTAAGTTACTTCGTGGTGAAACGCCGTCAGAGCAACATCGCCGTGTAATGGATGTGTCGTTGATTCTTTATGCAGAGCATGAGTTTAACGCATCTACCTTTACTGCGCGCGTATGTGCATCAACCTTATCAGATATGTATTCGTGTGTGACTGGCGCGATTGGTTCATTACGCGGCCCGCTGCACGGTGGTGCTAACGAAGCGGCGATGGAGATGATCCAAAAATTTAGCTCGCCTGCCGACGCTAAAGTGCAAATGGCCTTGATGCTTGAACGCAAAGAAAAAATCATGGGCTTTGGTCATGCTATTTATAGCGTGTCAGATCCACGTAATGTGATCATTAAAGCATGGTCTGAAAAATTGGCTCATGAAAACGGTGATACATCTTTATATGACATTTCTGTCGCCTGTGAAGAGTTTATGTGGGACACCAAAAAGCTATTTTGTAATGCCGATTTCTTCCATGCTTCTGCTTATCATTTTATGGGTATTCCAACTAAGTTATTTACGCCAATCTTTGTTTGTTCACGTTTAACAGGTTGGGCGGCACACGTAATGGAACAGCGTTCGAACAATCGCATTATTCGTCCAAGTGCTGATTATGTTGGTAGTGAGCCACGTAAAGTGGTTGCTATCAGCCAACGTTAATCTGATTAGCCGAGTATCAATATGATGGCTCGGCTTTTTTCAATTAACGCATATCAAATGCGGTGATGTCTTAACTTAGCTGATATCAACAACCGCTCACCGATCACCAAATTTACTGTGGGTCTTACTATGAATACTGATTATCGTAAACCTTTACCCGGCACAACTTTAGACTACTTTGATACCGAAGAAGCCGTTGATGCCATTGAGGCGGGCGCTTATGCCAAACTGCCTTATTGTTCTCGCGTGTTTGCCGAGAACTTAGTGCGTCGCTGTGCGCCAGAGACGTTGACTGATTCGTTAAAACAGCTGATTGAGCGTAAAAATGACCTCGACTTTCCGTGGTATCCCGCTCGCGTGGTGTGTCACGATATTTTAGGTCAAACCGCTTTAGTTGATTTAGCCGGTTTACGTGATGCCATTGCAGAAAAAGGCGGTGACCCATCAAAGGTTAACCCTGTTGTACCGACTCAATTGATTGTCGATCATTCGTTAGCGGTAGAACATGCCGGCTTTGATAAAGACGCGTTTGAGAAAAACCGCTCAATTGAAGACCGTCGTAATGAAGACCGTTTTCATTTTATCAACTGGACTAAAACGGCGTTTAAAAATGTTGATGTTATCCAACCGGGTAACGGCATCATGCATCAAATTAACTTAGAACGTATGTCGCCAGTGGTGCATGCTCAAAATGGTGTGGCGTTCCCTGATACCCTAGTCGGCACCGACAGCCATACACCTCATGTAGATGCGTTAGGTGTTATAGCCATTGGCGTAGGTGGTTTAGAAGCGGAAAGCGTGATGCTCGGCCGTGCATCTTACATGCGTTTACCGGAAATTGTTGGTGTTGAAATTACCGGTAAACCACAACCAGGCATTACCGCTACCGATATTGTATTAGCTTTAACCGAATACTTACGGGCGCAAAAAGTCGTGTCATCGTATCTTGAGTTTTATGGTGAAGGTACCACCCATTTAACCTTGGGCGATCGCGCCACCATTACCAACATGACACCTGAATACGGTGCCACCGCGGCGATGTTTTATATCGATAAGCAAACCATTGATTATTTGACATTAACCGGTCGTGAAGACGCACAAGTTAAATTAGTCGAAACCTACGCCAAACAAGCCGGCTTATGGGCTGATACCTTAACGAATGCTGTGTATGAGCGTGTTCTGCACTTTGATTTGTCATCGGTTGGCCGTAACATTGCCGGTCCTTCAAATCCGCATTCTCGGGTTCCAACCTCTGAGCTTGCTGCTCGCGGCATTAGCGGCGTAGTTGAAAACGAGCCAGGTAAAATGCCCGATGGTGCCGTGATTATTGCCGCCATTACTAGCTGTACTAACACCAGCAACCCTCGCAATATGATTGCCGCGGGGTTATTAGCACGAAATGCCAATGCACGTGGTTTATTACGTAAACCTTGGGTGAAATCATCGCTTGCGCCTGGCTCTAAAGCGGTGCAGTTATATTTAGAAGAAGCGGGCTTGTTACCTGAGCTCGAAAACTTAGGTTTTGGCATTGTCGGCTTTGCCTGTACCACTTGTAACGGCATGAGTGGCGCACTCGATCCGGTTATTCAACAAGAAGTGATTGATCGTGATTTATACGCAACGGCTGTGTTATCGGGTAATCGCAATTTCGATGGACGTATTCACCCATACGCTAAACAAGCATTTTTAGCCTCACCGCCATTAGTGATAGCTTACGCGATTGCCGGTACCATTCGTTTTGATATTGAAAAAGATATCTTAGGTATTGATAACCAAGGTCAAGCGGTCACATTAAAAGATATTTGGCCTACCGACGAAGAAATCGATGCGGTTGTTAAAGCTAGCGTTAAACCTGAACAGTTCCGTAAAGTGTACGAGCCGATGTTTGACATCAAAGTAGAATATGGCAGTCACGTTAATCCACAATATGAATGGCGTCCACAAAGCACTTATATTCGTCGTCCACCTTATTGGGATGGAGCCTTAGCGGGTGAGCGTTCGATGCAAGGTATGCGCGCATTAGCGGTATTGGGCGACAACATCACCACAGATCATTTATCGCCATCAAACGCGATTATGCTCGACAGTGCAGCAGGCGCCTATTTACATAAAATGGGTTTACCGGAAGAAGACTTTAACTCTTATGCCACTCACCGAGGCGATCACTTAACCGCCCAGCGTGCGACATTTGCCAATCCAAAACTGTTTAACGAAATGGTGCAGGAAAACGGCAAAGTGAAACAAGGATCGCTGGCGCGTTTAGAGCCAGAAGGCAAAGTCACTCGCATGTGGGAAGCCATTGAAACCTATATGGAGCGTAAACAGCCACTGATTATTATTGCTGGTGCTGATTATGGCCAAGGGTCATCTCGTGACTGGGCAGCAAAAGGCGTGCGCCTTGCGGGTGTTGAAGTGATTGTTGCTGAAGGTTTTGAGCGTATTCACCGTACCAACTTAGTCGGTATGGGCGTGTTACCGCTTGAATTCACAGCAGGTCATAACCGTCATACTTATCAGATTGATGGCACAGAAACCTATGATGTGGTTGGCGAGCGTAAGCCGGGTGCTATGTTAGATGTGATCATGACGCGTAAAAACGGTGAGCAAGTGACGATTGCGGTGAAGTGTCGTGTCGACACGGCTGAAGAACTGTCGATTTATGAAGCTGGCGGTGTATTACAACGTTTTGCGCAAGACTTTTTAGCCAATGAAGTGGCTAACTAGCCTCATATTCGTCTAGCTTAATCGGTAGTTTATAACGCATAAGCTACCGATTTTTATGTTTTATAATAGGATGAAGTTATGGCACATTTACCACAAATAAAGATCCCCGCAACCTATATGCGTGGCGGCACCAGTAAAGGTGTGTTTTTCAGCTTAACTGACTTGCCAGCAGCGGCCCAAGTAGCGGGTGCAGCGCGTGATGCATTGTTGCTGCGCGTGATTGGCAGCCCTGATCCTTACGGTAAACAAACCGATGGTATGGGCGGTGCAACCTCTAGCACCAGTAAAACGGTAATCTTATCTAAAAGTACTCAAGCCGATCACGATGTTGATTATCTATTTGGCCAAGTGGCTATTGATAAACCGTTTGTCGATTGGAGTGGTAACTGCGGTAATTTAACCGCAGCAGTTGGCTCATTTGCAATCAGCAACGGTTTAATTGATCCCAGCCGAGTGCCACACAATGGCACAGCTGTTGTGCGGATTTGGCAAGCCAATATTCATAAAACCATTATTGCCCATGTGCCGATAACCAATGGTGAAGTGCAGGAAACGGGCGATTTTGAACTGGACGGAGTGACATTTCCTGCCGCTGAAGTTCAAGTTGAGTTTTTAGACCCCGCAGATGGTGAAGGCGCTATGTTCCCAACGGGTAATGTGGTCGATGAACTTGAGGTACCTGGTGTGGGAACGTTTAAAGCCACCATGATTAATGCCGGTATTCCTACCATTTTCATCAATGCTGCTGACATTAATTATCTTGGCACTGAACTACAAGATGACATTAATAATGATGATAAAGCCTTAGCCATGTTTGAAACTATTCGAGCTTATGGTGCTGTTAAAATGGGGTTAATTAACCATATTGAAGAAGCCGCTGCTCGTCAACATACCCCCAAAGTCGCCTTTGTTGCACCGCATGCTGAGTATGTTTCTTCCAGCGGTAAAACCGTGACCACAGATGATATTGATTTAGTTGTACGTGCGTTGTCTATGGGGAAATTACATCACGCTATGATGGGTACTGCTGCTGTTGCAATTGGTACGGCTGCGGCAATTCCTGGCACCTTAGTTAATTTAGCTGCTGGCGGTGGCGAAAGAACCGCAGTCCGTTTTGGTCACCCTTCAGGCACGCTCAGAGTCGGGGCACAAGCGCAGTTGCTTGATGGGCAGTGGCAGGTTAAAAAAGCCATAATGAGCCGCAGTGCTCGAGTATTAATGGAAGGTAATGTAAGAATACCGCAATAGCCAATATGACTATGTTTTGTGTCAAATAGAAAAAGCCTTGGTCATGCCAAGGCTTTTTTGTCGATTATTTAGCCTGTAAGATTAAGCTAATATCGTTTGCAGACATAAAAATTTAACAATTAAATTATAGACTTAATATGTTACTTTGTTATCGGTATAAAATGTGATGACCGTCAAAAACGCTTGATCCTACAGTTAAAGTAGTATGTTATATGCTGAATTTACGACAACGATAAGTATTGTTAGCCTGACTAGATACTATTTTGGCGCCGTGAATTAACAAGATTCAGACTTCGATTACTCGTCAACATCTGAATAACTTTTGGGTTAGGTTATAAAATATTAAGCCTGATGGATATTACAGTTCACGTATGATCGTGAAGCGCATTGCATAGATGTTATCTTGTGGTGTATCGAAAAAGAAGGAAACAAATATGGTTGAACACATTACAGGCATGCTGGCATTAATCGGTGTGTTGTCGCTTTTGTGTCAATGGATAGGTTGGAAATTACGTCTGCCAGCAATTTTACCACTGTTGTTGTGTGGTCTATTACTCGGGCCCGGATTAGGCATATTAGATCCAGATGAAATTTTTGGCGATTTATTGTTTCCTATCATTTCCCTCGGTGTTGCTGTCATCTTGTTTGAAGGTGCATTAACACTTAACTTTAAAGAAATTAAAGAACACGGACGAATGGTGACGCATCTCGTGACCATTGGCGCTTTCATTACTTGGGCGTGTATTGCCCCAGCAGCACATTATCTGCTCGGTTTTGATTGGGCAATAGCCATGTTGTTTGGTGCATTGGTGGTCGTGACAGGACCAACCGTTATTGTGCCTATGTTGCGTACCGTGCAACCCAAATCCAATTTAGCCAGCATTTTGCGTTGGGAAGGTATTGTTATTGATCCCATTGGCGCTCTATTGGCCGTACTGGTGTTTGAGTATATTGCCGTGGCTGCCGATCCCACCACTCATGTATTAAATGCCTTAGGCCTGACCTTACTCCTTGGTTTTGGTTTAGGCGCAGCAGCAGGGTATTTAACCGGTCTGGCGATACGTAAGAACTTGTTTCCACATTATTTACGTAATACCGCAGTACTTACCATTATGCTGGGTATCTTTGTTGGTTCAAATATTATTCAGGAAGAGTCTGGTCTATTAACTGTGACCGTAATGGGTATTTGGCTCGCCAATATGCGCGGGGTTGATATTGCTGACATTCTCGAATTTAAAGAGACCCTTACAGTACTGTTAATTTCGGCATTATTTATCCTACTGGCGGCGCGTCTTGATTCTGGTGCTATGCTCGACCTTGGTTTCGGTGGCCTTGGCGTGTTGTTGGTGGTGATGTTTATTGCACGGCCATTGAGTATATGGGTTTCAGGTTTAGGCACGAATTTATCATCTAATGACAAGTGGTTTTTAAGCTGGGTTGCCCCTCGCGGTATCGTTGCGGCAGCGATTTCATCCTTGTTTGCGATAAAATTAGAGTCAGTGGGTTTAGAAGGGGCCAGTTCAATCGTGCCGCTAGTGTTCTTAATCATTATCGGCACTGTGGTTATTCAGAGTTTAACCGCGGGCCGTTGGGCTAAGTTTTTAGGGGTAAAAGAAGGTTCTAACCAAGGCTTATTAATCTTTGGTGCATCTAAGTTTTCCCGTGAATTGGCATCAATTTTAATGTCTAAAAATATCAAAGTTATTTTAGCTGATAACAACTGGGATAGTATTCGCCAAGCTCGAATGGAAAACATTCCTGTGTATTTTGGTAATCCGGCATCGGAGCATGCTTCAAATTACATGGATTTAAGCGGTATTGGCCGAGTATTAGTGATGTCGCCATATCGTCAGTTAAATCCTTTAGTGACATTTCATTTTCAAGATTTAATGGGCACTGAAAAAGTATATGGTTTAAACAATGCCGACAGCGCTAGTGCGCGTCATCAGCTATCTGAATCTTATCTAAAGCGTTTATGTTTATTTGGTGAGAATATTTCTTACGCTAAAATTGCTACGTTAATGGCAAAAGGTGCGGTACTCAAAATTACCAACATTACTGAAAACTTTACCTTTGAGCATTTTAAAAAACGCTATGGTGAAACCGCTTTGCCGCTGGTTTATTTAACCAAAGAAGGTAAGGTTAAAGTGCTATCCGGTGTTGAAGCTATTGTGTTGCCAGTGGGCATAGAGCTTATTAGTTTATTACCACAAGAGGCGCAAGATCAGGCGGTTATTCAACGTGCATTAGACGATGAAGCTGATCGCCAAGCGAAAGCTCTAGCAGAGGCAGAAGCCAAAGCTGCAGCTGAAGCAAGAGCTATTCGAGAAGCGCAAGAAGCTGAGCAACGTGCCATTGAAAAAGCCCGCCGTAAAGAGGAAGAACTTGCACTGTTTGAAGAACAGGAAAAAGCGCGCTTATTAGCCGAGGAGGAGGCGACACTGATTAAGCAAGAAACCTCTGAATTGGCGAAAGAGCTGGCTGCAAATGAGAAAGCCAAAGCTGCCATGGCATCGGCCTCTACAGACAAAGAGCCGCAATCGACTGACACTATATCTGAAGAAAAATCAGATCCTAAAACTCTTTAAGCCTCAGCGTTATTTGAGTCGTCATTGAGTTAATCGTAAATACGAAAAAGGCTTAGCAATTAAATGCTAAGCCTTTTTATTGTCTACTGAGTGATACAGGCTAATGTCGATTAAGGCCTGTTAACTCAATCCACTATTGAGCAAGAGTGTCTAACACAACTTGGTGATGATCTTTGGTTTTAAACTTATTGAGTAAATGGCTAATTTTGCCATCAGTACCAACGATAAAACTCAAACGGTGAATCCCGTCATAAATTTTACCCATAAATTGCTTTTCGCCCCATACTCCAAAGGCGTCGGCAACGGCATGGTCTTCATCACTTAGCAGAGTAAAGTTGAGCGCTTGCTTTTCAGCAAATTTGGCCAGTTTCGCCACAGGATCAGGACTAATACCAAAAACAGTTACATTTAAGCCATCAAGTTGTGCTTTGATATCGCGCAGACCTTGAGCTTGTACTGTGCAACCTGGCGTTGCCGCTTTAGGATAGAAATAGACTAAGACAGGGCCTTTGGTGAGTGCGTCTTGCAAAGATATGGTTTCGCCAGCTTGATTTTGTAATGAAAATTTTGGTGCTGTATCACCAACTTGTAGTGTGTTCATCATGTTTCCTTTAGCGGATAAAAGTGAGTTTATTACGTCAATGTCAGTAACAAAGTTCACTACTATCTGATGTGAATATTGGATTAAGGTGCAGCAATGCCCTGCATACGCTTAATGCTGCACTCTAACGACATCGATTCTGCCAGTTCATGAATACCCTGTTCAAGTTTTAATAGGTCGACTTTTTCTGGAATATTAATGGCTAATAAAATCGACTGGGTTTTAAGACTATCGTTATCATCAGCGTGGGAGCGGACGGCCGCTAAATCGAGGCCTCTTTCTGCTAAAAACTGAGTAATACTCTTCATGGTTCCACGTTGGTCTTCGCCATTAAAAATGACTTCAATACGTGAGACAAAGTTTTTCGGCGTATGTTTTGATGTTCGTTTCATGACGGTCATGAGTTCAAGTTCAACACTCAATGCCGGTAACAAGCTTTCAATTTTTGTTATCGCTGTCCAAGAGCCCGATATCATCATAATTAGGGTAAATTCATTACCAAATAATGCCATACGACTATCTACAATATCGCAATCACATTCACTTGCTAAACGTGCTAGGCGACTCACTAACCCAGGACGGTCTGCGCCCATTGCCGTAACGACCAGGTAATTGGTCATGGATTTTCCTCACTTGTCGATATCTTTGAGCGAAAACTTACGCTAAGCATGTAAGTTTTGGTGCGGGTGTTTATGTTATCATTTTTCATTAAAACACCTCAATATACTAACCTATATCACTCACATAAATATGATTATTTTTTAGCGCAATGGCTCTAAAGATGCTAGGTTACGTGCATTAAATAGCATAAATGACTTATTTCAGTTTATGGTTACCGAAGAGCTTGTCATTAGTTGTTGGCATCAGTAACATAGCGAATCCTGAAACCGTGGGGAAGATAGATGATAAACGGAAGCATCGTAGCCTTAATCACTCCAATGAACAGTGATGGCACAGTAGATTATGCAAGTCTTGAACGACTTGTTGAGTTTCATATTGAACAAGGTACTGATGCCATTGTCGCGGTCGGTACTACTGGTGAGTCAGCAACATTGCCTATGGCAGAGCACGCCGCTGTTGTCAGCCAAACTGTTAAGTTTGCCGCAGGTCGTATCGCCGTTATTGGTGGTAATGGCGCCAATGCAACGGCTGAAGCTATTGACTTAACCAAAGCCATGCAAAAATCAGGTGTTGTCGCCATGTTGGGTGTCACGCCTTATTATAATAAGCCAACGCCTAAGGGCTTAATTGCCCATTATACGGCCGTTGCGGCAAGTACTGATATTCCTCAAATTCTATATAACGTACCAGGTCGAACTGCAGTTGATATGAAGCCTGAAACTGTGGCTGAGTTATCAAGTGTCAGTAACATTATTGGTGTAAAAGAAGCCACTGGTGACTTGAGCCGTGTGGCACGTTTACGTGAATTGTGTGGTGATGACTTTTTACTTTATAGCGGCGATGATGCCACTGCCCGCGAGTTTTTATTGTTGGGTGGTAATGGTGTGATTTCCGTAGCAAATAATATTGTTCCACATGCGTTTAAAGCCATGTGTGATGCTGCGTTAGCCAAGAATACACAATTAGCTGAATCAATCGATAAACCACTCATGGGCATCTATAGCTCGTTATTTTGTGAAGCCAACCCTATCCCAGTGAAATGGGCTGTTCATAGAATGGGTTTGATTGCTAATGGCCACATTCGTTTACCTTTAACTGAACTTTCTGAGCAGTTTCATGGTCTGTTAATAGAAACAATGAAACAAGCTCATATTGAGGTAAAATAAATTCATGTTAAAGAAAGTCACTCCGTTACTCCTTGTTGCAGCTGTTTCAGCTTGCTCTACGCCATTAGACCGCCGTCAGGCAAATGGTAATGATGATTTCATTAATGCTGAAACTGCACCATTATTGACTATCCCACAAGGGCTAAATACGCCAACTTATAGCAAGGAATATGATATTCCTGCGGTAAGTAACAAGGTCAATAAACAACTCGTTGGTAAAAATCTTGATATCCGTGCGCCATTACAAGTGTTACCTATGGCCGAAGGTACTCATATCGAAGAAAGCAGTGACAATATTCGTGTTGTGATTGAATCGATTGAAAGCACCACAGATTTAAAACAAGAAATTTATGACGTTATCAACGGTTATCTAGCGAAGAGCAATATCCCTGTTCGTAGTGAAGATATGAATGCCGGTTTTATTGAAACAGATTGGATTGAAAATGATGAAATCATTGAGTCTAATTGGTGGAGCAGTGACAAAGTGTATCAACTGCGTCAGCGTTACCGTTTTCAAATAGACGTAAAACCCCACGGTCGTTCAGGTACTGTAGCGATAGATTTAATTGAACACCAAGAGTTCTATGACGATAAAGATCAGCAAATCTTATTAAGCGGTGAAGATAAGCGTCGTTATACCACTGACATGCTTAATAATGCTATTGCTTACATGAGCATCAAACGTGATCAAGCGATTCGTGCTGCACGAATTGAGCAAAGCCTTGGGATTAAGGTCGACTTAGTCACAAATACTGACGAAGCGGCTTATTGGTTAGCTGACGCAAGTTACAAGTCAGTATGGGATCGTTTGCGTTTAGTATTACCGGAAATGGGTTTTGATGTTGTTGATACCGATAACAGCCAAGGTTTGTTTTATATTAATCTAGAAGAAAGTGGTGGTTTCTGGAGCTCGTTGTGGAGCGAAGAGAAATTAACACTGAAAAAAGGCAATTATCGTTTATTGCTTAAAGAAACAGATGATGTCAATCAGACTAAAATTTTACTTCGTGATGCAGAAGATAAACCTCTTCCTGATGAGTCTATTACTGAAGTGTACAAAATTATCTCTGACTTAATGCAAGAAGACCGAAAAGTTCGTTAAGTTTCATGCATAGCTTGGACTAAAAAAGAGACGCTTAAAGCGTCTCTTTTTTTTGCTCTTCACAAGCCCTCAATACCATTTTTTGTCCAGGCGTTGGCAAGTTGTTAATTGTTGTTTTGACAGTTAACGCAGCAAATTTGCAAATTTGAGCCCGATCACTGGCGTCATGATGTTAAGCAATTTGTCACAGCATGTGTCGACAATCAGGCTGTAATACTTTTTTTTACTCAAATACTGCCTAAAATATTCATAAAGCGCTTAAACCTTGGTTAAAACAGCCAATTAAGTGAATATGGATAGGATATGATCTAATTGTTGGATATGTTCGTAATTTGTAAGCAAAAGTAAAACGACTTGATGTCGAATCATTGCTAAGTACAATCACATAAGCTCATTAATCCTATACATAATTCATTTAGCCTTTAATGGTTTTGGACTCAAAATGAAAAAGATAATCGTACTGATCGTCATAGTGCTAGCGGCACTGTTGGCGTACAACTTAATGTCTCCTGAAGAAGCTATTGCTCAACGCCCACGGCCTATACCTAATGTGGTGGTTGCTAAAGTGGCGATTATGCCTATTCGTGATGAAGTAGAAGCTTTGGGTACTGGTAAAGCGTACGAGTCTATTATCGTGACATCCAAAGTTACTGAAATTGTCACTAAGATTGATTTTAATGACGGTGATTTGGTCGAAAAAGGTGCACTGCTCGTGCAGCTCAGAAACGAGGAACATAAAGCCAAGCTGGCCGTAACCGAAATCAAGCTAGTTGAAAATTTACGTGAATTAGATCGTATCCGCTCATTGGTCACCAGTAAAACCATTGCCGAGTTAGAGCGTGACCGTTTACAAAGTTTAATTGATACCACTCGTGCAGAAGTGCAACAGGCAAAAGCGGCCCTAGAAGACCGTGCAATTAAAGCTCCATTTGCGGGTAAACTTGGTTTACGTCAAGTTAGTGTGGGCAGCTTAGTTACCCCAGGCGAGCAAATCAGTACTCTGGATGATGTGAGCAAAATTAAATTAGACTTTTCTGTACCAGAACGTTTCATTCAAGAATTACAGCCAGGTAAACTCGTAGAAGCCCGAGCTGTAGCTTACCCAGAGCAGATATTTAAAGGTGTTGTTACCTCAATAGACACCCGTGTTAATCCAGATACTCGCGCGGTAATCGTACGTGCTGTTATGCCAAATGATGATTATAAATTACTGCCCGGCATGTTAATGAAGGTGCGTTTAATTAAGCAAAGTCGTGAAGCATTATTGTTACCCGAAGCTGCTATTATCCCAATTCAAAACAAGCACTTCGTTTATTTCGTTAATGCAGAAAACAAAGTAGAACAAATTGAAGTAACTTTAGGTACACGTTCCCGAGGTTGGGTTGAAATAGCTAAAGGCCTTGACGTGGGCCAACAAATTATCATTCGTGGCATTCTCAAAGTTCGTCCTGGTGATACTGTTAAAGTGCAGCAAGCCGAAAACTTCACCTTCGCTCAAGTCGAAGGAATGGAGACATCGGCATGATATTAACTGACTTATCGGTTAAAAGGCCGGTCTTAGCATCTGTAATCAGTATTTTGCTGATTGTATTGGGTCTGGTGTCTTTTGGTAAATTACCGCTGCGTGAATATCCCAATATCGATCCACCGATTGTGTCGGTGGAAACCAGTTATCGTGGTGCCAGTGCATCGGTAGTTGAAAGCCGGATTACTCAGCTGATTGAAGATCAAATTAGTGGCGTAGAAGGCATTCGTCATATCAGTTCATCCAGTAGTGATGGGCGCTCAAGTGTGACCATTGAGTTTGATATTAATCGTGATATTGAGGCCGCAACCAATGATGTGCGTGATCGCATTTCTGGTTTACTTGAAAGGCTTCCTATAGAAGCGGACGCGCCATCGATTTATAAAGCGAACGGCGGCGATGAAGTGATCATGTGGCTCAATTTGGTATCAGACCAAATGGATATTTTGCAGCTCACTGATTATGCCAACCGTTATCTAGTGGATCGTTTTTCGGTGATTGATGGCGTATCAACACTGCGTTTAGGTGGCGGTAAGGTATATGCCTTACGGATCTGGATTGACCGTCAAGCATTAGCCTCACGTAACTTAACGGTATCAGACGTTGAAGCAGCATTGCGGGCAGAAAACGTAGAATTACCCGCCGGTTCAATTGAATCAAAAGAACGTATTTTTACCGTGCGTTTAGACAGAGTATTCAAAACCGCGGAAGATTTTTCAAACTTGGTGATAACCCAAGGTGAGGATGGCTACTTAGTTAAACTTGGCGATGTAGCTAAGGTTGATATTGGTTCTGAAGAAGAACGGATTATGTTCCGGGGCAACAAAGAAGCAATGATTGGTTTAGGTGTCAGTAAGCAATCAACAGCCAATACTTTAGAAGTGGCGCGAGCGGCCAATGCCTTGGTCGATAAATTAAATCCAACCCTGCCAGCAGGGATGCACATTAAACGCTCCTACGACAGTTCAGTGTTCATTGAAGCTTCCATCGATGAGGTGTATCAAACCCTCTTTATCGCCATGGTGTTAGTTATTGTGGTGATTTATTTATTCTTAGGTTCGGTCAGGGCCATGCTTATTCCTGCCATTACGGTACCGGTATCTTTATTGGCTACCTTTATTGTGCTGTATGCCCTTGGTTATACCATCAATTTATTAACCTTACTGGCGATGATATTGGCGATTGGTATGGTGGTCGATGATGCCATCGTCATGCTGGAAAATATTCACAGGCGTATTGAAGATGGCGATTCACCATTGAAAGCCGCTTTTTTGGGGGCTCGTGAAGTTGCTTTTGCTGTGGTGGCGACAACTTTGGTGCTGGTTGCTGTGTTTATGCCGATCACCTTCCTCGAGGGCGATTTAGGCAAGCTGTTTAAAGAGTTTGCGGTCACCATGAGTGCTGCGGTGATTTTTTCCAGTGTTGTTGCATTAACACTGACGCCGATGATGTGTTCTAAGTTACTTAAACCGGCCGATCAAGATCCGTGGTTAGTTAAACAAGTCGATAAGATGATGAATATTTTATCTGGCTGGTATTTGACCACCCTGAAAATAGGCATGAAAAGTCCTGTTCTAGTATCGCTGGTTGTATTAATTGCCTTTGCATTTAGTGGTTTTTTACTCAATAAAGTGCCACAAGAGTTCGCGCCGCAAGAAGACCGTGGTTCCATGTTCTTGATGGTTAATGGTCCGCAAGGGGCGAGCTTTGAATATATTGAAAAATATATGGATGAAGTAGAAGGACGCTTAATGCCATTGGTTGAAAGCGGTGAAATTAAGCGTTTATTGATCCGTGCTCCACGTGGGTTTGGAGGCTCCTCTGATTTCTCCAATGGTATGGCGATTATTGTTCTTGAAGATTGGGCGGAACGTCGAAGTGCTAACGAGATCATTGTTGATATTCGCAGTCGTTTATCTGACTTAGCCGGTATAAGAGCCTTTCCTATCATGCGCCAAGCATTTGGCCGTGGTGTGGGGAAACCAGTGCAGTTTGTGATTGGTGGCCCTAGCTATGAAGAACTGGCTCAGTGGCGCGATATCATGATAGAAAAAGCCAAAGAAAATCATAAGCTCATTGGCTTAGATCATGATTATCAAGAGACTAAACCACAGTTGCGGGTAGTGATAGATCGTGAACGAGCAGCAGACTTAGGTGTGTCAATTTCTCATATTGGTAGAACACTCGAGTCGATGTTAGGTTCTCGTTTAGTGACCACCTTTATGCGCGATGGTGAAGAGTACGATGTTATTGTAGAAGGTAATCGTGAGAATCAAAGCACGGCTACCGATATGGAAAATATCTACGTGCGTTCAGATCGTTCTCAAGAATTGATCCCTTTATCTAATTTAGTATCAATTGAAGAGTTCGCCGATGCCAGTTCGTTGAACCGTTATAATCGAATGCGCTCAATTACCTTAGAAGCTAATTTGGCAGAAGATTATAGTTTAGGGGAAGCGTTAGACTACCTGAATGATTTGGCTGCAACCTATTTGCCTGCCGAAGCGGTCATAAGTTACAAAGGTCCATCACTTGACTACCAAGATTCTGGTAGCTCGATGAACTTTGTCTTTTTATTGGCGTTAGGGATTGTATTTTTGGTTTTGGCGGCTCAATTTGAGAGCTTTATTCATCCTATGGTCATTATGTTAACCGTGCCACTAGCCACCTTAGGTGCACTCGTGGGGCTTTGGTTAACAGGTCAAAGTCTGAATATATATAGCCAAATTGGTATTATTATGTTGATAGGATTAGCAGCTAAAAATGGTATTTTGATCGTTGAGTTTTCAAATCAGCTGCGCGATCGCGGAGTTGAATTTCAACAAGCCATTTTACAAGCATCAACACAACGACTCCGACCTATCCTAATGACAGGTATTACGACAGCAGCAGGTGCGATTCCGTTAGTGATGGCGTCTGGAGCAGGTGCTGAAACTCGCTTTGTTATTGGTGTTGTTGTGTTATCGGGGATTTTATTAGCAACATTCTTTACCTTGATTGTCATCCCGGTTGCATACAGCTTATTTGCCCGTAACAGTAGCTCTCCTGAAGCGGTGGCCAAACAGTTGGAAATCGAATTACAAGACGATTGATCCTCGTTTGACACGATAATAAGCACAACAAAAAGCCAGTCATTTTCATGACTGGCTTTTTGTTTACTCATCTCAGAATAATCTAGTCTATTGTAAGTTAATTCAAGGTGATTGGCAGTGCAAGCTGCTGTTTGCAAGTCGTTTTCATACTAATTTGAGGTGGCTTATTGTATTAGGTTACATTGGCTGGCGTGAACAGTTCAGTACACCTTGCCAGCATGAATATCCGCGCGGCTATAGATTAAACCCAAGTGAAGTAATATTTTGAGATTAACAATCTGTTCATCCTAACGCGGTCAAATATTGACTATTTTCCACGAAGAATAAGGCAGCTTGCGGTGGCTGTGGCCAATAGTTTACCGTCTTCGGTGGTTAAGGTTGCTTCTGCAATGCCCAGAGATGTAGACAAGTTCATTACGCTGCCTTTAGCCAATAAGCGTTGCTTTTGAGGCACAGGGCGGACCATTTTAATATTTAAATCTATGGTTGAATAACCGACACCTGCGGGTAATGCAGAGTGCACAGCACATGCTGTAGCTGAATCAAGAACCGTTGCAGCAAAACCCCCATGCACGCCGCCCATTGGGTTGAGATGGCGCTCATCAGCGAAAGCTTCAAAGGTGACACTGCCTTCGCTTACCGCAATCGCGTTCATTGGCATAGTTTGGGTGATTGAAGGGGCAGGGATGTCGCCATTAAGCATGGCTTGCATCAATTGTAATCCAGTAAGGTGTTTCATCTTAGTCCTTTAGTTATCTGAATAATTTATTACTATAAAAAAGGGTAAAGCTTACGCTTTACCCTTTTTATTTTTAGGTTTTAAACCTAGCAGCTAAGCTGCTTTCTCTTGCTTAGCTTTTGGTGCAAGTTGTGCTTGAAGCTCATTGGTATCGAAGTCATCAACGTTAATTGATTTCAAACGTCCAATTTCAGCTCGTTCAAGTAAAGCGATTTCGCTGTCGCTTAACACACCAAGCGCTTTACCTTCTGCAGCAACTTTATCTAACCACATAAATGGTAGACGTTTACCAGCAGCTTTACAGACTTTGTCATAGAGTGGTTCTGCCGCTAGGATATCTTTGAACGTCTGTTCTTGGATACCGACTGGATTGAACTCAGAAGCAGTCCAGAACTGGCCTTTACCTAAACGATCACGACTCGCACAAGGCGTTTGCATGATCTTAGCCACTTTATGATCTAACACATCACTAGGACGCTTAATTGGGCGACCGAATGGGAAGATTACCGCACGTAGTGCAATGCCTAAACCCATTGGGAAGTTGTTAAGCAAGTCATCTAATGAATCTTGTAACTTGTATAATGAATCTTCAACAGCCCATTGCACTAAAGGTAAATCTTCAGTTAAACGGCCATCGTCTTCATAACGCTTAAGCGTGGCAGAAGTGAGATACAATTGGCTCAGTAAATCACCTAAGCGGGCAGAAATACGTTCTTTGCGCTTTAGGTTGCCACCCAGTGTCGCCATGGCCAAATCAGATAATAGCGCTAAGTTTGCACTGAAACGGTTCATCTGTTGATAATAACGTTTTGTTTTATCTGAGTAAGGGCTATTGGTGAAGTAAGATGAGGTAACACCCATCCAGAAACTACGAATAAAGTTCGACGTTGCAAAACCAATATGACCAAAGATAGCTGAATCAAAGTTAGCTAAGCCACGGTTTGCATCAGTATCAAACGCTGATTCCATTTCGGCCAATACATATGGATGACAGCGGATAGCACCTTGTCCATAAATAATCATTGAACGCGTTAGAATGTTTGCACCTTCAACAGTAATGGCGATTGGAGCAGCTTGATAGCCACGACCTAAATAGTTATTTGGGCCAAGACAGACGCCTTTACCACCATGAATGTCCATTGCATCAATAATACATTTCTGCATTCTGTCGGTTAAGTGATACTTAACGATGGCAGAGATAACTGAAGGTTTTTCACCTAAATCGATGGCAGTTGTGGTTAAGGTTGCAACGGCATCCATTAAATATGCGTTACCGCCGATACGGGCCATTGGCTCTTCGATACCTTCTAATTTACCGATAGGTAATTTAAATTGGCGACGAATACGTGCATAAGCACCTGTCGCAACAGCGGCAGTTTTAACGCCACCGGCTGAGTTTGAAGGTAAGGTAATACCACGACCAACAGACAGACACTCAACCAACATTCTCCATCCTTGGCCGGCCATTTCTGGGCCACCAATAATGAAGCTTAATGGTACAAACACTTCGTTACCGCGTGTAGGACCATTTTGGAACATACAGTTCAATGGGAAGTGACGACGACCGGTTTCAACACCTGGAATGTCAGTTGGAATAAGGGCACAAGTAATGCCTAATTCTTCTTTATCACCTAGTAGGTGCTCAGGGTCGCGTAGTTTAAAGGCCAGGCCTAATACAGTCGCGACTGGTGCTAACGTAATATAACGTTTGTTCCATGTTAGCTTCATACCAAGCACTTCTTCGCCTTGGAATTCACCTTTACACACAACACCAAAGTCTGGAATTGAGCCAGCATCACTGCCTGCTTCAGGGCTAGTCAGTGCAAAACATGGCACGTCTATACCTTTAGCTAAACGAGGTAAATAGTGATCTTGCTGCTCTTTGGTACCATAGTGCTGTAAAAGCTCGCCAGGGCCTAATGAGTTAGGAACACCAACAGTAGAGGCTAATTCACTGCTGACGCCAGCAAGCTTTTGTAATACGCATGACTGGGCATAAGCTGAATATTCAAGACCACCAAATTTCTTCTTGATGATCATCGCGAAGAAGCCATGATCTTTTAAGAATTGCCAGATTTCTGGAGGCAAATCGCCTAATTGATGTGATACCTGATGTTGATTAGTCATTTTACAGACTTCTTCAACAGGACCATCTAGGAATGCTTGTTCATCGGCAGTTAAACGCGCTTTAGGATAGTTGTGTAATTTGCTCCAGTTAGGGTTACCGGCAAATAAATCAGCTTCCCACCACGTTGTACCTGCTTCAATGGCTTCTTTCTCTGTAGAAGACATTTCAGGCATGATACCGCGATACACTTTTAGCAGCGGACGACTGATAAAGTTTTGTCTGAATGATTTAATATTGAGTGGCAGTGCAATAACAAGGAATACAATCCATGTAATTACACCAATAATGTCCAAGGTGCTACCGACGACTAACACAATTGCCGCAGCAATCGTGGTTGATAATAGCGATACTCTTAAGTATGCCATAGCGCCGAGCACAAAGATCATCGCGATGATCCAAAGTAGGGTGGTCACTGTACTTCTCCTTAAAGCTATTATGTAGGCAAAATAGCTTATTTATTGTTGATCTCATTCACAGGAATGATCGTGGTCGGACCTGTGTCACATAAAAGTTAACCTTATGCCGCCTCGATTACAAGCCTTTTTCAAACAATTGTTTAAATATTTGTGTGTCAGAAATATTCCACTCAATTGGCTTACTCGATACAATACGCTTATGAAAAGTGTTTAGCTCAATATAGCAACAGAAAAGGCAAGGCTAATGTGTGAATTACTGGCGATGAGCGCGAATGTGCCAACGGATATTGTTTTTAGTTTTACAGGCTTAGCTGAGCGTGGTGGGGTAACGGGTCCTCATGTTGATGGCTGGGGAATTACCTTTTATGAAGGTAAAGGAAACCGCACATTTAAAGACGCTTGTCCTAGTAGTCAATCACATATTGCACAGCTGATAAAGTCATATCCAATTAAAAGTGAAATTGTCATTAGTCATATTCGCCAAGCGAATCGAGGCTGCGTATCCTTAGTCAATACCCATCCTTTTAGCCGTGAGTTATGGGGCCGTTATTGGACTTATGCCCACAATGGCCAATTGACGGATTACCACTCAAGATTCATCGTTTCTCGATTTCAACCTGTAGGTGATACAGACAGTGAATTAGCTTTTTGCTGGATTTTAGAATCTGTGGTCAATAAGTTTGGTGAGCATGAGCCTGATAATCTCGATGATGTGTTTGATTATATCAGTCAACTTGCTGATGAAATAAGACAGTTAGGTGTGTTTAATATGTTGTTGAGTAATGGCATTGATTTGATGACATATTGTACCAACAACTTATGCCATATCACGCGCCGTGCACCGTTTGGAAAGGCAACTTTAATTGATACCGATGTGGTCATTGATTTTAGTCAAGAAACCACGCCAAACGACGTGGTAACCGTTATTGCAACTAGGCCACTGACCAATAACGAAAATTGGGTTGTGTTACAGCCAGGTGAGTGGAAGTTATTTAGAAAAGGTGAGTTAATCCTCCGCTAATTGCTTTATTTCATCTAATTCTGACTCTGTGATTTGAGCACTAGTTTCAGGGTCTGTATCCAGTTCATCTACCGCCGTTGAACTTTGCTTGTTAGAGCCATCAATGAGTGTCGGTGTCATAGGTGGTAGAGGTTGCTCAAATTGGTAGCTTGCTAGCTGTATATCCAGTTGTTTACTGCCTTTTGAGAAATGGCTTAACCTCACTGGCAGATACGCTAAAGTCGGTGCCATCCAGAAAAAGGTTTGTCTTTTAGTACTGTCGCGGACAACTTCAACTTTTACGGTATCGTAAGTACCGCTTTCTATAGTGACTTTTTCTTTACCTAAGACTCGAAACTGATAGTCATCAATTTCTTTTTCTTTCACCATTTTATAATCTAGTGGTCGAATATTGGCCGCTAAATCCATTCTAAATTGTAATTGCACCATCAAAGGGTCAAATACTTTCTCTTGGTATGGCAGCTTTAATGCTTCTTGCTTGTAGATGGTGTGAATAAATTGTTGCCCTTTGACAAAGGCGGTTTGTTCAGTGTAATCACTACCTGTACCAGTGCGTTCTTGTATGTATCGAAATGGCACTAATTTACCGTTTTCTAGGGTAAATTCGCTTTTAAGGTGGCGTTGATCAGATAGCATTAATAAGCTGACATCACTGTCGAAATGATAGCTGTAAAATCCGCTATCGGTTGCAGGTAAGCGATAATTTGCTACACCTAACTCGAAGCTACCATAAAACACCTTATAGCTAGCAGTATGGGCTGTTAAGGGCGATAAAATGGCTGCTTGTTCCATGTCACTTAATGCCGCAGCTGGATTAACTTGTGCAAATTTTTCTGTTATGACGGTGGTTTCTGATTGATGTAATTTAGGCGTGGTTTCGCTATCAGCAATAGGTTGTTGATTGTCAGTTGCGTGTGCGTGGATCACCGGGCTAATACACAAGATTAACGTGGATAAGCGAGTTAATTTATTGACCAAAGTATTGTTACCTTCAATTTTGATAATAGTTAATAGCTTGATATTAAAAGGGTAAAGTCATTACTAGGGTGGCGATATCAGGTTTCCATTGATATTGAGACAATGAAATCTTGCCTGCGTTCACTTCTATTCCATCTAATCTTAGTAATTGTTGTTGAGTTTGAAAAGCATCAGTGTTGTTAGCAAACGAGATTTTACCCTGGCTATTAATCACTCGATGCCAAGGTAAGGTTAGATTCTGTGGTGCTAATTTTAACGCCCTAGAAACGTAACGTGCTCTGCCTGGTAATCCTGCAAAGTCAGCAACAACGCCATAAGGTAACACATTGCCTTTTGGGATAAGGTTAACAACAAACCAAATGCGCTCAATTGAAGATAGGGTAGACATTAGATCCCAAATAAACCCACTATAGACACAATAGTGATTAGATGTTGAATATTAGGCAAGGATAATAAAACATTTTCAAAAGTACAATCGTAATCAAGCTGATTACGATTGTAGTGTATTTTAGTTGGCGATTACCTTAGCTCACTTTTACAGTACGGTTAAGTAGATACACAAAAAGTGACTAATCGCACCGCCAAGAACAAATAAGTGCCATATAGCATGATTATATGGGATACGTTTACCTACATAAAATACCACGCCTAAACTATAAAATAAGCCGCCTGCGAATAATAAGCCCAAGCCTAAATCACTCATTTTAGTGTTTAAGTCGCTTATTATGGTGACACATAACCACCCCATGGATAAATACAGCAGTACACTAAAAGCTTTAAATCGGCCAATGAACAAGGTTTTAAATATAATTCCTCCTAGAGCTAATGTCCAAATAGCCACAAGGATAATCGTGGCCTGAGAACTTTGAAGGCTAATCAGCATCATTGGAGTGTAGGTGCCTGCTATGAGCGCATAAATGGCGCAATGATCAGCCATTTTAAAGCGTTTTCGCCACAGCGCGCTTTTACTTGAGTGATACAAGGTCGATGCTAAAAATAACGCAATAATACTGACCCCATAAATCGTTACACCTGTGATTTGTAGCAAGGTTAAATGATCTGGAGCTTTTATAAGCATCAGAATTAACCCGACAATACCTGCTATCACGCCAAGCGCATGCGATAATGCATTGGCTTGTTCTTCCCTATGGCCGTAATCTGAGCCAGAAGAAACGGTAGATGTTTGCTCAGATGTCGAGATGTTTGATAGTGAATTCATAATATCCTGTGAATAACGCTGAAAGGATTTTGAGCAAATTGAGTTTATCAGCCCTAATATTAAATAGCTATATTTAGGTGAACACGTGTAAGCTGAAATTTAAGTCTCATACATCATGGCGTAGATCGTCTTTTTACGCTTTATTGGGTTAAGCTTTATTAATCTCATTGAGGGGTTAACCGCATAAATAAGGTGCTATTCAATAAGGCGGTTGACGTTATACTTAGGCAATCATTATTGGCAGATTAGACTTTATGTTTAAAAATAACCAACAATCCCATTCGAGTATTTCAGCATCAACTCGCCATCACTCGCGTTGGGGAAATAAATCATTACCGCAAGCAGATGCTGTTAGTATTGATTTTGACAAAAACGTGACACCTTTTGTAGAGTCAGAAGATGATGTTGTGGATGAACATGAGTTACAACGGCATCGCCAGCAAGTCGCTGATGATATCCAACTGCAGTTAACGGGTGTAACAAGTTCAGTCAATGGCAACGAACCTTTGTTACAGCCTGATGAGCCAAATGCTAATGCCTTGCAACGGGCTTTGGCTGTTGTGAGTAGGAGTCCTTATCTTGCTTTACTCGTGGTATTTGTCCACCTGCTTGTGATTACATTAGTTGTGTTATTTGGACGAGTTGATATTAGTGGAATGTCAGATATTCCCGTGACTGAACCGGCGACAAAATCGTTACCCGCCTTAAAAAGTTATCTTATTACCCAAGCAGAATACGATAAATTAGTTGAGCGAGCACAAGCCAATGCCGCGAGCCAGGTGACACAACCCAATGCTGGGATAGCTGCAGAAATGGATCAATCCGAGGTTACGCCCGTACCAGAAGTTGAGCCAATAACGACACAATGAGTACCTTAGTGTACTCATTGTTTATCATTAATGTCTGATAGTGAAACGATTGTCTGTGAAACTATTGTCTGTGAGGATATTGTCTGTGAGGATATTGTTAGTGAGATTATTGCAGTAAGACAGACACAAGCTTATGCCTCATTATGGTGTCTTAAGCGATTATCCATTATCGACCAACACAACACGCACAATAGACCGCTTATAAGGCCAACAAGATGTGATTCAGTGGCAACCCGTGCATTGATTAATTGAGTCACGCTGTCACTGGCACCAAATACTTGCTCATAACCGACTTTTAACATGACTCCTATCACGAGTAAGTATCCCGACTTGTAGCCTTTACGTATATCCATCACAGCACCAAATACAAATAATCCGTGCAATACGCCACTTAGACCCACATAGGCCTTTAAGGTAGGGTAGAACAGGTATAAACCTATGCCTTCAAATAAACATAAGCTCAAAAACAGTAGCAACAACTTGCCTGAATGATTTTTGTAATGTACTTCATGTAAAAAAACAATTACCCAAAATCCAGCTAAATTCATTAGCAAATGCCATAGATTGGTATGCAACAGGTTTCCGGTGACTAAGCGCCAAACCTGACCACTGGCAATTAAGTCATACTGATAGCTAAAATACTGATCAATAGGTAAAAATGCAGGAGAGGGAATATCTGCTGCAAACAGAGCAATACAAATAAGACTGATCACCACAAGAAAATGATACAGGCCAATTGTGTTTGAATTATGTTTTAGCAAAATATCCTCTATATACTTCTGTTCACGACTAATTAAGCCGATTTACCTCAATACAGAATTAACTGTAGACTAAAAAGACTTCACTAGGTTAATAGTGTGTTTTCATATTGATTAAGCAATCTTAAAGAAAATAAAAATCAGATGGTTAACTTTACACTACAGGCTAAATATCAATAATAGGCTTACAGCTTACTGTTTAACGAGTCCATCACGAGTTGGCTGTTTTGTAAATAATCATCTAAACCACGTTGACGAAGTACACAAGCAGGGCAATCGCCACATCCTTTGCCTACAATTCCGTTATAGCAAGTTAAGGTTTGATGTTGTACTAAAGCCAATTGGTGATATTTGTCTGCCAATGCCCATGTTTCTGCTTTATTAAGCCACATTAAAGGTGTAATAATTTTCAGAGGTTTATCCATGCCTAATGCTAATGAATGTTGCATAGATTGCACAAACTCATTGCGGCAATCTGGATAACCAGAAAAATCGGTTTCACATACGCCAGTAATAATGTCATTACAGCCTAATTGATACGCGTAAATTCCTGCTAAGGTTAAAAATAAAATGTTACGGCCAGGAACAAAAGTATTTGGCAAACCATTGTTCATCAATTCATGTGAAACCGGAATTGCATCACGCGTTAGCGCCGAAATAGCTAATTCGTTTAATAAGCTAGTATCCATGACTTTATGACTGGCTAATTTCAACTCAATTGCCAATGATTTTGCCACTTCTATTTCTTGTCTATGACGTTGGCCATAATCAAAGGTGATCCCATGTACTTCATCGTACTGTGATAATGCTTGGATAAGACAAGTGGTTGAATCTTGACCACCACTGAAAACAACAAGGGCTTTAGTCGGTGTGTTTAGCTTTGTATCTGACATGGATATACTCTTAACGTACTGAACTGACTTGCAAGATCGGGGTGATCAACGCCCAGTGGTTCAGGTAAATAGAATGGATATTTTACCTAAGGCAGGCTCAACTGCAAAGCCATAGCGGTAAATACTTGCAGCTAATGGCAAAATACTCTATAAATGCCGGCCCGTAATTCGTCAGCCGGTTACTGCTGGTCACTACAAGTAAGGTAAACAATGAAATATCCCGTTAACGAAGTATTTGAAACCATACAAGGCGAGGGTACCTATACTGGTGTTCCTGCGCTGTTCGTTCGCTTGCAGGGTTGCCCTGTTGGGTGTTCATGGTGCGATACCAAGCAAACGTGGGATGTGTTACCTGAGAATAACGTGACCGCAGAGCAAGTGATTCAGGTCGATGGCACCATAGGACGTTGGGCTGATCATAATGGTCACACATTACTGCAAGCATTTCGGGACAAAGGTTTTACCGCAAAACATATCGTGTTAACTGGTGGTGAGCCGTGTTTGTATGACCTAACGGAATTAACTAACGATTTTGTTGAGGCGGGTTATCAGATCCAGATTGAGACCAGTGGTACGTTTGAAGTGAAATGTCATCCTGATGTGTGGGTGACGGTATCACCTAAAATTAATATGAAAGGTGGCTACAAGGTACTTGATCAAGCCTTAAATCGTGCTAACGAAATTAAACATCCTATTGCGACAGAACGTCATATTGAAGAATTAGATGAGCTGTTACAACACATAGATATCAGTGCCAAAACGATTTGTTTACAACCGATTAGTCAAAAGGCGCGGGCAACCGATCTTGCAATGAAAGTGTGTATTGCGCGTAATTGGCGTTTATCGATTCAAACTCACAAATATTTGAATATCGACTAATGTGTATTTAGCAACGTTTCCCCTTGATGCTGAGCCAATAATGAAAGCCGTTGAATCCAGATTCAACGGCTTTTTTAATGTTTAGTTAACTGATTAAACCACAAACATTAAAGGCAGACAGTTTCTCGCGATAGTGCTGAAAACAACCGATATTATTTTCGATCCACTCGGGGTTGTAGTAGGTATCGAGATAACGTTCACCAGCATCACAAATTAACGTCACAATTGAACCGGTTTGGCTTGCATGTCGCATCTGTGTTGCCAGCAATAACGCCCCATACAAGTTTGTGCCAGTGGACGCGCCCGTTTTACGACCAATTAATTGTTCTAGCCATTGAATGGTTGCGATTGACGCGGCATCTGGGATTTTAATCATGCTATCAACCACCCCTGCAATAAACGATGGTTCAACCCGAGGTCGGCCAATACCTTCAATTTTACTGTATTTATCACTCACAATCGTTGCATCACCACTGTGAAAATAATCATAAAAGACTGAGTTTTCTGGGTCAACGACGCACAGTTGGGTTTTTTGTTGTTGATAGCGAATATAGCGACCAATAGTGGCACTGGTGCCGCCAGTTCCTGGACTCATCACAATCCAACTTGGGATTGGATGTGGTTCGCGTTCCATTTGGTTAAAAATAGAATCAGCAATATTGTTGTTACCCCGCCAATCTGTTGCACGTTCAGCATAAGTGAATTGGTCCATATAGTGACCTGTTAACTCAGCAGCCAATCTTTCTGATTCTGCGTACATCTGACTGCCATTATCAACAAAGTGGCACTTAGCCCCATAAAATTCAATTTGTTCAATTTTCTTTTTAGCGGTGTTTTTAGGCATTACCGCAATAAAAGGTAAACCGAGTAATCGAGCGAAATAGGCCTCTGAAACGGCAGTGCTGCCAGAGGATGACTCAATGATAGGGGTATCTTTTTTTATCCAGCCATTACAAAGGGCATATAAAAATAATGATCGAGCCAAACGGTGCTTTAAGCTGCCGGTAGGATGTGTACTTTCATCTTTTAGATAAATGTCTATGCCATCAAGTTGTGGCAAGTCTAATTTGATTAGATGTGTATCAGCAGAACGTTGATAATCGGCTTCTATTTTTGCAATGGCCTGATTGACCCAAGATGATGACATGCAATAATACTCGTTATTCCAAAAAGGAATAAATAATAACTAAAATACAAAGTTAAGAGTAGTGTTTATCGACCCATATAGGTATTTATTGTTCAATAATGGCAGTAAAGGATGAAATAGAGCAGATAAAGACAAAATACCGTAAATAATGGCATCAATAATGTTGACCGGCGAAATAACCAATTAACAGCAGCAGAAAAGATTAAGCAAAAAATTAGTATCGATAGGGGGTAAACTTGTCGTGTAGGAATTGAGAAAAAACGATCTTTATAACGAGGAATTGTGGACAGATATTTAGCTAGTATCACGATATAAATTGATAAAACAAAATGTAAAATGGTGGAGGGAGAAGGATTCGAACCTTCGAAGGCTGAGCCGTCAGATTTACAGTCTGATCCCTTTGGCCACTCGGGAACCCCTCCACAGCAAGATAATATGAATAAAAGAAAGATGGTGGAGGGAGAAGGATTCGAACCTTCGAAGGCTGAGCCGTCAGATTTACAGTCTGATCCCTTTGGCCACTCGGGAACCCCTCCACATATTTTCTTTTTTCTTACTCTCTTTTTACATTCTAACGCTTTACAACTTTAACGCTTCACAACAAACACTTTATAACAACGCAAATGGTGGAGGGAGAAGGATTCGAACCTTCGAAGGCTGAGCCGTCAGATTTACAGTCTGATCCCTTTGGCCACTCGGGAACCCCTCCTCAATTGCGGTCGCCATAGTAGTCAGAAACCTTTTGTATGTAAAGTGTAAAGTTGAATAAATTACTAAAGTTTATGACTGTTTGGTCGATAAAATAGCATCGAGCAGTAGTTGTGATGTTTTTATATGCAAATTGAGTCAACATTAGTCAATGAATTACAAATAGGGAACCGATTAAACGTCGCGATTGAGCATAATCGTCGCGGTGAATTTGGCTTGCTATTGGCTATGCTGTCTGTAGATGCTCGTGATATGGCACAGTTTCAATTAGAAACTGACACTGATAACACGCAAAAGTTACGCAACAAATTTTCTGTACCGCAACCGCAGTTATTAGTTGATGATATTTCTGTCCATCCAGACACCTTTGATCACGCGATGATATTTCAGCAACAAGGTGCCAGACAGTTTCAACTGCAACAAGCATTAACACCTGAAGCTCTGGTCATCAGAGGGTCGCAATCTGATGCTATGGTCGAAGTATTAAGTAACTGTGATTACCTCACTAAAAATAAAGCGATTAATGCCTACCAGCAACATACTCCCATAGAAGACATGCATTTTTTAGATCAACTCAGCACGCAGCGTAAGATATCAAACACGTTAGCACTTCAGCTAGCATAAGCCTGTAATGCGGTGATCTTGTTTAGATTAAGTGAATACTTTTAGGATTTGTGAGCATGGCAAATAAATGGCAGCTTGATCTACGTTATATTGATAAGTGACCGTTAAATTAACTAGTGGGTGAAGTCATGATTAAACAAATTAAACAGCAGCAAGGCCTTGTAAGCGATAGTTGTACCGAATGCGGAAGTTACGTCGATATTGGTGCCGTAGTTGAGGCAGAAGATACATTATTAGTGCTTAGTTTTGCTGGTGATGATGCATTGTCACAAGCTCAAGCGATGCAGGAAATTGCTCAGCAACGTTTTGCTGATACAAAAGCTGTCATTATTGATGCCGATAATACCATTGAACTCAAGCTTGATTTCGCTTTTAGTGTAGAGAAAATGATTTTTCAACTTGAAAATCAACTGTAGATCTATCTGCAGTGTAATGAAAAGAAATATTGGTTATATGTTTGTTGTTAAAGATTTTTATCCGAGTATACCTCGCGTAATATTAATCCTAGTAAAGCGTAACAATGTATTACCAAAGGATTGCTGTTTTTAAGTATCGCGTGTAATCTGCGTTACTTAACTAAAGTCATAGTAGCTTTTGCTAATGTAACTTTATGATGCCTTTAACGCGAGTTTTGCTCTCTAAGTATTGCTATAACATGTTGACTCACACTCAGAATACCAAAACCAATAATGATAAGTATTTTGAGTTACAAACGTTATAGATTTAGGAAATGAAACCATTTTTTTCGGGATGTAAATGAGTCGAAGAGAACACCAGCACTTATTGGAATTAATTGTAAATTCCAGTGCAAAACAACAAGGTGATTTCACCAAAACCGCAGAGCTGGTTTGTCAATTGCTGCGGGATTATTTTAAAGCATCATTTGTGTCTGTTTGGTCATTACGACATAAAAATAATGATGGCTTGCTGGTTGATGAATGCCTTATTTCTGAGCATGCATTGGTTGCAAGTGATGTGGACCAGACGCTGGTGTATATCTCCCATTTGAAACAAATGACCATTGATCCACAGTACATCAACGAACTACGTTGTCATCGCTACATATTATCTACTGACAATGCTCATATTAACCTCGTCGACACTTTTTCTGATTACTACCAACACCACAATATTGTTACCAGTATTGATATTGCCATCCGAATTAATGGCCATATCGAGGGCGTATTATCGGTGGAAAGTTGCCAACAGACTCAATGGGGTAAATTAGACATTCAGCTTGCAATCCAATGTGCAGATCAGCTGGCGTTAGCCTTGTCTACACGTTATACCTATGACAGTAATGAACAAATTCATTTGTTACGCAATGCCACAGAGCAATCAGAACATGTTGTTATGCTGGTCAATATCGATAGTCGTATTATTGAGTACGTGAATAGTGCTCATCAAAAAATGACTGGATTGCTTCGCAATAACGTTGAACATCATAGCGTTTCTAATCTCGATATTTTTAGAAACGCTCCTAAACTACTTGATCATATCATCGAAAAATTACGCGCTAGTGAAGTTGTGGAAGGCGAACTTAAGCTGACACGCACCGATGGCAGTGAATATTGGCTAAAGTATCATATTAAGCCGTTTGTCACTGAACAAGGTAAACATTATGCGCTAGTTTCCAGTTATGATAATTCCGCAGCATTTTTACATAAAGTGGCATTAGAACGTTTGGCTTGGCATTGTGCGTTAACCGGTTTGCACAATCGTAGCCATTTTACCCCTATACTTGATCGCGCTGCTGATGGCATATTAATCCTCATTGATTTATTGGGCTTCAAGCGTTTTAACGATACTCATGGCCATGAAGATGGCGATGCTTTACTGATTGAGATAGCACGACGATTAAAACATTTTGCAACGTCTGCCAATGCGATTGATGTCGCAAGGATCGGTAGCGATGAGTTTGCTGTGTTACTGCCTCTAGTGACTTCTGAAATCGAAGTCGAAGCCATTATTAGCCGTTTGTATATGAATTTGGCGGCGCCATCAATGATCTCCAGAGCGAAAATACAACCTAACCCCGCCATTGCCGTGGTAGACATCAAGTCTGTTGTGGGCTTATTTACTCCGTTATCCTGTGCGGATATTACCTTGCAATATGCCAAGAAGAAAAACGATAATAATTACCAATTTTTTAATGAAGCGTTACTTGAAACATTTACCACTAAAGCGGAAATTGAGCGAGATTTGCAGCATGCGATTCGCGGCCGTGAGTTTGAGCTGTACTATCAACCTTTGATGGATCTCCAGCATCATCAATACATTGGTGCTGAAGCATTAATTCGCTGGAATCATCCTAAAAAAGGGGTGCTGTATCCAGGCACGTTTATTGAAATAGCAGAACAAACCGGGATGATTAATCAAATTGGTGAATGGGTATTAGAGGCGGCCTGTAAGCAATTAAATTTATGGCAACATAAAAACGTTAACATTACCATGCATGTCAACGTGTCAGCGCGACAATTTTTTAGTGGCAATTTGTATGAACTCGTATGGCTATTAATCACCCGCTATCGAATTAAGCCCAATACATTGATCCTTGAAATCACTGAGACTGAACTCATGGGTGACATTCGCTATGCGATTAATTTATGTCATGAGTTGGCAGAATTAGGTGTTGGCTTAGCGATTGATGATTTTGGTACTGGTTACAGTTCGATGAAATACCTTAAACAGTTTCCTATTTCCAAATTAAAAATAGATCGATCATTCATTATGGATATATCTTCCAGCCGCGAAAGTCGTGAGATTGTCAGTGCCATCATCGCTATGGCGAAAGCACTGAACATTTCATTAACCGCTGAAGGGGTGGAAACGACAGAGCAAGAAGCCTTTTTAACCCTAAGCGGTTGTCATCAAGCCCAAGGATTTTTGTATAGCCCTGCAATACGGGTGAATGATTTTGGTTTATTCATTAATAACCACCAGTCTGCGACTACAGTTAACATGCAACCTGAATCATTTATCGCTTAGTTTTAGATTTTGTTAGTGTTTATCTTTCATGTGACATTAAGACATTTTCTAGTTCAGTAACACATTAAGGTAAGTTGGAGAGCGTCTTTTTTACTTATACACTAGGGCGGTTCCAAGCGATGTTGAACTAAAGCGGTGAACGATTTGCATCAATTAAAAAAGGAAGTCATGCATCTAACTTCCTGTTATTTAACTGAGTCGTTAAGCCTTAAAGTCTAAATTTTTCAATTTCTGCTTTCATCGTTTCGGCTAACTTAGCTAATTCATTACTGGCGGCACTGCTTTGTTCCGCTCCGGCAGCGGTTTGATTGGAAATGTCACTGATACTCGTAATGTTGCGGTTTATCTCTTCTGTCACCGAACTTTGTTCTTCCGCTGCTGTGGCGATTTGTGTATTCATGGCATTAATTTGATCAACACTGTCAGTTATTTCAGCTAATGCATCACCCGCTTTTTGTGCTTCCGTTGCCGTTTGTTGTGCATTTTCAGCCCCTTGCACTAAACGTTGAGTCGCATCTCGGCTAGCTTTTTGTAAGTTTTGAATCGTTTTCTGTATTTCTTGGGTAGACTGTTGTGTACGACTGGCCAAGGTTCTAACTTCATCCGCTACCACAGCGAATCCTCGACCCTGCTCACCAGCACGAGCCGCTTCTATGGCCGCATTTAATGCTAATAAATTCGTCTGTTCAGAGATGGCTTGGATCACGTCGACAACACTGCCAATATCTTCAGCATGTTGTGCCACTGATTTCATTGCTGAGACTGACTCTTGCATTTCAATCGATAAGCGTTCAATTCTGGCAATACTCTCTTTAACCACCTGTTGCCCTTTAGACGCAGCATTATCTGTATGTTCAGAGGCTTGAGCAGCCGAACTGGCACTCTGGGCCACATCATGTACCGTTGCGGAAAACTGATGGATAGCGCTAGCAATACTCTGAGTTTGTTGTTGCTGTTCGAGAATATTTAGTTTTGTTTGCGCCGCAACTGCCGAGTTTTCTTCTGATGCGCTTGCCAACAAGAATGTAGATTGGTGCATTGATTTAACGATACTTTGAAAACTATAAACAATCTGATTTACGTAAGTAGCTATGTGGGTAAATTCATCGTTCCCCGTCAAATGGATACGTTGGGTCAAATCACCCAAGGAAATTTTATTCGCGCTATCTTCTAAATGCTTTGATGCTAATTTGATGCGTTTAATAATCACTAAGGATAAAAAGGTGACAATTATCATACTCAACAGCACTGCTATGATTACCTTTATCCGGAACGCACTAATATTCTTCTCTGATTGTTCAAAATTAGCTTTTGCTTCAGCAATTTGTATATCCAGAAAGCCTTGGGCCTCTGCAGAGACTAATTTGAAAACAGGATTAATATCCTTTAATAGAATCATATTTGCTTGTCTGAATTTGCCCGCATTTAATTCTACCAATGCCCGATTAAAACCGTTATCTGTGATGACATCAAGTTGATGAACCAATCTGTTAACTTGGGCTCTTTCATCGGTATTTAAATTGGAGCTTAGAATTTCATTATCAATAATATCATGGAGTATTTTCAACGATTGATTAATATCATTAATGTGTATGTCAGTTGGGTGATCATGGAGTTTGGCAAATTCTGATGAGGGATCATGCTGCAAGGATAACAACAAGGCACTTCTTGCATTGCCTAACTCATCTAATACTTTGCCTGCTCGAATGCTATGTTGCATGCCCTGCGAGTATAGGTCATCAATTGAGTTTGTGGCTTGTTGCATACCTGATATACCTTGATATGCTAAAAATAATAGTGCGCCTAAAGTGATTAACATGCTCAATGTCAAGCGAGCACTAACTGATTGCATTTTTTCAGTAAACTTGGATGGCTTAGCTTGGCTTGAATCTTGGCTAGGCTGCTGGCCAGATAATGATGTCATACAATATCCTTTATTTTCGACACAACCGAGTGTGCTCAATATAAATAAGATAAATAAAACGAATATTACACATTAATTAAATTTATATATGAGAGCTAGCTAACATATTATCAACAACAGCTAATCAACGCTGCTTAACCGATAATAATTAGACTTTTTAACTGAGTTAATGACGAAAAGACAAGCGTGATCAGATAAGATTTATTGAGTATGAAGGCGAGGTCATTTCTGCCATATTGGTTACATCTCGGAAAAATACATCAGGTTATTCATCAGCTAAAAAGTGCATCTATGCACTTTTAGCTGATGATATGGCACAGTGATTTTTAAGCGGCATTATTGGTTTTGCTGTTTTAACTCATGAGCTTGGCACAGCACAGTTTAAACTTTTTGCCGCTATGGCAAATACAAGCATCATTTCGACCGGGTAAACGATTGTGCATTTGTGTTCCACTAGTATAAAACCAATGGCCATCTTGTTGGATAAACGACGAACGCTCATATATCGCATCGATCTTTTTATCTTCGATAAACCATGCTTTAAAAATCACTTCACCTTTTTCAGCGCATTGTGTCGAAGAAAGCACTTCTAATCCCAACCACTGCGTTTTAAATTGTGCCAGCTGCTTCTCGGTTAATCCCTGTAAATGATCCGCATGATGAGTCACAATTAAATAATGAAATTGCTTTAACACAAAGGCGCTATAACGAGAGCGCATTAATCGCTCTGGTGTGTCAGCCACAGCCTGATTTAGATGAAATGGCTGACAACATTGAGCATAGTCGACGGCGCTGCCACAAGGGCAATACGTGCTGTTAGTGTCTATTAAATCATTATGGTTCATTGAGTTTATTCTTTTGCAGCGGTAATAAATTGGCGACCGTAATAAAGATTGGGGACGGGTTTGGCATCATAGTAAAAATGGGGCGCAGCATGGGTGTTCGAATCAACACTAATTTTCCATTGCTGTTTGTTATCTTTACTAAAAACAGTCACAAATTTACCAGCAAATTCACTGACAGGTTCTCCAGAATCTTTTCCTGGATGAAAACGCACTAAATAATAACCCACATCAGTTGCGCTATTGGGCTCGTTGTGTCGTACCAGTACTCTAAAGTCGACTTCAAGTTTGGCATTTTTTCGTTTAATTTTGTTAAAAAATTGGCTGTACAGGCTAAGAATATTTTCTTTACCGCTAATGATACCTCGGTCTTGTGTTTCAGAGATATATACAGCATCGTCGGTATATATTTGTTCTATCGCGGCAAGATCTAACTGTTCAAATGCCTGCGTCAATTTTGTAAAATTAGCATTCAACGTTTTATGGGGTATAGATTCTGTTGCATAAACGTTCATGGTGCTTAGGCACACACTAACGGTTAGCAATATCAATAACCTGAGCGTATTCATTAAGGATAATATTCTTTTCAAGGAATGGTTCTCTTTTTTATCTAGTGTAAATCAATAATGGCAAGCGATACCGTAACGATAACTATAAATTAATCATCCACTTTGCTAAAGCATAGAATCTTTACAAAGTATGTTGGAGGTGGCACATGTCGTTAAGTGATGACGAATTATTTTTACAAGAAATGGCCGATGTTAGTCCTCTTAAGCAAGAACATCAGTCGCATACAGACCCAAGATGGCTTAATCCGTTAAGTGTAACAGATGCTCAATTGGCAAAGCGAGCAGCAGCGGAACAACATGAGTTGTTACAGTTATTGCCTACCGATCCTTATTTATTTACAGCGGTTGAGCCCGATGATGTAGTGAGCTACAAAATGGATGGGATTCAAGATGAAGTATTTACCCAACTGCGCCTTGGTAAATACCGATTTAATACAGTGTTGGATTTACATCAATATAGGCTACCGCAGGCCCGTGAAAGTTTACTTAGTTGCGTGCTAGGTGCTTATGAGCGCGGTGAACGTAATATTTTGGTTATTCATGGCAAGGGTTATAAAAGTAAACCTTATCCAGGGTTAATGAAATCAGCGGTATGCCATTGGCTAAGATTTATTGAACCCGTTACCGCTTATCATTCGGCCACAAAAGAATGTGGTGGAGTAGGTGCGGTATTTATCATGCTAAAAAAATCACCGCAAAAAAGAATTGAAAATAGTGAACTGAATAGAAAGGGTCGTGGTTTTAGGTAGTTTTTATCGGGTGTGTGTTGCATCGAAAAAGCCAGTCATATTATAAAAGCAAAAAATAATCCCAAAAATTTAACTGCCGATGTTGTTTGGTTGAAAAAATTTGATGGCAAATAACTTTTTCAACTAAGTACTAATTAGCGCTGACATTTGTATTTTGACGATATTTTTTATTCATACTCTTAGTCGCTCAAGTCAGCATTACCAGTTTCGCTGTTGGCTTGCTTTGTGCGTTTTGCATACCTAGTGATATTTGTAGTGGAGCAAAGCCATATCGTTAAGCTTTTGCAGTCATGTTATCTCAGCTGTCACCACTGAATGCTTCAGGCCAAGGTTAACAGGCAGCGATTTTGAACACATACTTGTGTTTGCCTCAAGCGTCTTTACTTCTATAAATACTTACGTAATGAATGGGCTAGAGTATTGGCAATATCACACTAGGTTTGTATAACGGCAATGTATAGATTAGGCGTTACATAGACTCTGCGTTGGCATTAATCTCTGCTTCACACTGCTCCGTTGGTTCTTTAACACCTCGATGCTTTTCTTCTAGATCCCACCGAGCTTGGTTTTATTTCTACGGTTTAGTGGTATCGGTGAATACTTGTCTGTGCAATAGAGCAATCAATAAACTCACAGGCCTAAGGCAATGTTATTTCTAATCGTTTTCATCATAAGCCAATGTCTCTGACGTATTGGGTAGCGTTTAGAGTAAACCCATTATCTGTCAGTACATAGTGGTATTAGAAAGTGCAATAATGGCTTGATTAACACTGTCTATGGTGGCGTTTTTTAAAAATAAATCCATTTGTGCAATTACAGTGACCGAATTCTCATGTCATAAAGGCGCAGGATCAATTTGAGACGGTCGTTTTAAAGGCAAGTGTATCTAGTGTGTGTCCTTTCTAACTGTTGATGTCTGCCAACCACAAAATAGCAAACTTTGTATAATAGTTAACAATTTGGCAGGTTTATTGCTGTTTGTGATGTTGATGTTGTTAAAGAAAGCTAACAATTTCGATTGACATCTGTTCGCTCAATGATTAATTTAAACGGGTGTTTAAATTAACTTGGGTCTTGGAATGGCAAGTCGTACTGATACAAAAACAAGAATACTCGACGCAGCTGAAAAGTTGTTTGCTGAAAGAGGTTTTTCTGAAACGTCGTTGCGACTGATCACCAGTAAAGCTGAAGTCAATTTGGCATCGGTCAATTACCATTTCGGTTCGAAAAAAGAATTAATTCGCGCAGTACTCGCAAGATACTTAGATGTATTTATGCCAAGCGCTGCGATAGAAATTAAACGCATACATCATGCGCCTGAAGATGCGTCACTAAATGAAATTTTTTCTGCTTTAATTAAGCCATTACTCGAGCTTAACAAAGTGCGCAATGGCGGCACGATTATTTTCTTGCAGCTGTTGGGTCGTGGTTACATTGAAAGCCAAGGGCATTTACGTTGGTTTATCACCACGCATTATGGCGAACATTTAGCGACTTTTGTGCAAGCCGTATCGGCCAGTGCACCGCATATTCCCGCAGCTGAAATGTTTTGGCGTTTGCATTTCACCCTCGGGACGATAGTATTTACCATGGCTTCTGCAGATGCGTTAAATGAAATTGCCGCTGCTGAGTATGGTGAACATAACAACATTGAAGCGATTCTTCGTAAAGTCATCCCCTACATGGCAGCAGGTGTTGCTGTTCCTGTGTTAACAAACTAAGAAGGTATAAAATGAGTATCGTCATATTGCTAGTTATAGCGATCATTGTCCTCTTTGGCGTACGTAATATCAGGATGCAATTTATTACGCGTCCAGTATTTTCGTTCTTCAAAAAAGTGTTACCTCCTTTGTCGAGTACCGAGAAGGAAGCAATGGAAGCGGGTGATGTTTGGTGGGAAGGTGAGTTATTCCGTGGTAAGCCAAACTGGAACACCTTACACGGCTACGGTAAGCCAACGTTAAGTGCTGAAGAGCAGGACTTTATAAATAATCAAGTTCAAACCGCATTAACCATGATCGACGATTTTGATATTGTTCATAATCGCAAAGATTTACCGCCAGAGTTGTGGCAGTACTTTAAAGAGCAAGGTTTTTTTGCGTTAATTATTCCTAAAAAATTTGGTGGTCGTGAGTTTTCTGCTTATGCAAACTCAACCATAGTAGCAAAAATTGCTACGCGCAGTGTCAGTGCGGCGGTTACCGTTATGGTGCCTAATTCTTTAGGCCCTGGTGAGTTACTTACGCATTATGGTACTAAAGAACAAAAAGAACGTTGGTTACCTTCACTGGCTGTGGGTAAAGATATTCCATGTTTCGCATTAACAGGTCCAGAAGCGGGCAGTGATGCTGGTGCTATTCCTGATGTCGGTATTGTGTGTCGCCGTGAGTTTGAAGGCGAAGAGACATTAGGCTTAAGTTTAACCTGGAACAAGCGTTACATTACTTTGGCTCCTGTCGCGACGGTTTTGGGATTGGCCTTTCAAATGCGCGATCCTGACGGATTGTTAGGTGATGTTAAAAATATAGGGATCACCTGTGCGCTTATCCCAACAGATCATCAAGGTGTTGAAATCGGTCGTCGTCATAACCCATTAATGATGGCGTTTATGAACGGGACAACCAGTGGTGAAGATGTATTCATTCCATTGGATTGGATTATTGGTGGACCACAGTTTGCCGGCAAAGGTTGGCGTATGCTGGTTGAATGTTTGTCTGCTGGGCGCGGTATTTCATTACCTGCACTCGCTACGGCATCTGGCCATGTGGCGACCAAAACGACCACTGCTTATAGTTATGTTCGTCAACAGTTCGGTATGCCAATCGGACATTTTGAAGGCGTACAAGAAGCTACAGCGCGAATTATCGCTAATACTTACCAACTTGAAGCTGCTCGTCGTTTAACTACCCAAGGTATCGACTTAAAAGTGAAACCTTCTGTGGTGACCGCGATTGCTAAATACCACATGACCGAGTTAGGCCGTGATGTATTAGAGGACGCGATGGATGTTCAGTCTGGTAAAGGTATCCAATTAGGACCTAAAAACTATCTAGGTCATGCGTATATCGCCACACCTATTTCAATTACGGTAGAAGGTGCAAATATCCTGACTCGTTCATTGATGATTTTTGGTCAAGGAGCAACGCGCTGTCATCCATATGTTTTGGCGGAAATGGAAGCCGCAGCAATGGAAGATGAAACATCAGCTTTAGATCGTTTCGATTCATTGTTACTGGGTCATATTGGTTATGCCATTGGTAATGCATTACGCTCATTTGGTTATGCATTAACCGGAAGTCGTTTAGGCAGTGCACCAGTTAGTGGTCCGACTCAACAATATTATCGTGATATGACGCGGATCTCTTCATCGCTTGCGATAATGACTGATTTGTCGATGTTGATTATGGGTGGCGATCTTAAACGTAAAGAAATGATTTCTGCGCGAATGGGTGATGTATTAAGCCAGTTATACCTAGCATCTGCGACATTGAAATTGTTTGAAGATAATGGCCGTCAGCAAGATGATTTACCTGCTGTACATTATGTGATGACAGAGCGTTTACATCTAGCGGCAAAAGCACTTAATGATGCTATTCGTAACTTCCCGAGCAAAATCGCTGCGGTATTGCTACGAGTATTGATATTCCCATTAGGAAATCATTTCAATGCACCAAGTGATAAATATGCGGTTGATTTAGTTACTGGTATGCTCAAACCTGGACCTGCTCGTGATCGTATTACCTTCCTATGCAGTGATGTTGAAGGTGATGAAAGTGGTATCGCTGAAGTAGAGCAGGCTTTCTTGGCAAAATATGCTGCGAAAGATTTGTATAAGAAGCTAAAGAAAGCGCAACGTAGTGGTCATTTAAAATCTAAGCTGCCAATGCTTGAGTTATTTGAGCAAGCACTAGAAAAAGACATTATCACCAAAGCGGAACATAAACAGCTTGTTGAGGCAGATGTATTGCGTTTAGCGGCTATCAATGTTGATGATTTTGATAAAATTTAATCAGAATTAATAAAACCCTTTAATGGTTTTATAAAACCTTTGTGTAAATAGCCCTGACTCTGTCGGGGCTTTTTTTTACTATGGCAAACTAAATTAACAAGTTATCGGTCTGAGAAGGGAAATATCAAAGTGCATAAAGCAGAATATCTTAAAATACAGCCATAAAAAAGCCAATCCGGAGATTGGCTTTCAACTGCCGAGTCTACTGCAATATACCTGCTATTGAGTATGCCTCATGACATGCAATATCAATTAAGCAACGATCAATACTTTGCAAGTGTTAGTGCCACCAATGGTTTCCATCGCGTCACCTTTAGTCATCAGTACCATATCACCACTGACCAAATAACCTCTGCTAACCATACAGTTTAATGCTTCTTTAGCGAGCTCATCTGCAGGATATGCTGTTGAGTCAAACTCAATTGGCTGTACACCACGGTACATTGCCATGCTGGCCAATGTCTTTTGATGACGAGATAAAGCAAAAATTGGTAAACCAGAGCTGATACGTGACATTAATTTTGCTGTCGCGCCAGATTCAGTTAACGAAATAATGGCTTTAACGCCAGGCAAGTGGTTAGCCGCATACATGGTTGAAAGCGCGATAGTTTCTTCAACTGAAGAGAAACGCTGATCCATACGGTGCTTAGACACATTAACACTAGGATGTAATTCTGCACCTAAACAAACGTTCGCCATTGCCATAACCGTTTCTTCAGGGAAGTCACCAGCAGCGGTTTCCGCTGACAGCATTACCGCATCGGTTCCGTCTAACACAGCATTCGCCACGTCCATGACTTCAGCTCGTGTTGGCATCGGGCTTGAAATCATCGATTCCATCATTTGTGTAGCAGTGATCACGGCTTTGTTTAGTTGGCGAGAACGCTCAATTAAACGTTTTTGCACAGCAACAAGTGCAGCATCACCAATTTCAACACCTAAATCACCACGAGCAACCATCACAACATCTGAAGCGCGGATAACATCATCCATTGCTTCATCAGTTTCAACCGCTTCAGCACGTTCAACCTTAGCAACGATTAATGCGTAGCTACCGGCTTCTTGTGCAAGCTTACGTGCTAGGTCTAAATCAGCACCTGTACGAGGGAACGACACAGCAAGGAAATCAACATTGATCAATGCAGCCGTTTTAATGTCTGCCATGTCTTTTTCGGTAAGGGCAGGAGCGGTTAAGCCTCCACCTTTTTTGTTGATACCTTTGTTGTTCGATAACGGGCCAGCAACAGTAACAGTAGTAAAGACTTTATGGCCTTCAACACGGTCAACTTTCAGCTGCACACGACCATCATCAAGCATTAAGATATCGCCAATGACAACATCATCAGGCAGTTGCTTATAATCAATACCCACTTGATCCTGATCGCCTTCGCCTTTAGCTAAGTCAGCATCGAGGATAAAGTTATCACCCAAGTTAAGTTTGATTTTTTTGTTATCTTTAAAGGTAGAAATGCGAATTTTAGGACCTTGTAAGTCTCCTAAAATAGCGACATGTTTACCCAATTCTTTAGCAATTCTACGAGTATCCGTAGCACGCTTTAGATGATCTTCTGGTGAACCGTGTGAGAAGTTAAGTCTAACGACGTTAGCGCCTGCTGCGATAATTTTTCGTAAATTGTCATCGCGGTCAGTTGCTGGCCCAAGTGTTGTAACGATTTTAGTTCTGCGGAACATGAGATACTCCGTTAATGATAAGAAAGATTTTGTGTTAAATAGAATTTGGTTATTAAAGTGCTCTTGTGATCTTGGCACTAAAATGATGTCACTATATTAACAGACATTCTCAGTAAATGTAGTAAAGTTACCAACAAAAAGATCGTTTTTAATGTGTAATTTATGTGACAGTTTCGCGGTTTTTACAATAAAAAAGGCCAAACAGAATAAAGTGTTTGGCCTAGTGAACAATAATTGATGGCTATTTATGAGCATTTACGCGATCAAATAGAACTTAATTGTGTAATTATTTACCAGTTCTTTGGTAATCTTGGTGCAAAAGTCAGTTTAAAAGGTGGTTATTGTTGTTCAAACGAGCATAAAAATGACGGCTGTACATGAGTGTTAATTTAACAACCCATCAATTTAGATAGTCATATCCTTGTTTACCCGAGATTCTTTCAATACTTCTTTTACGCGTTTTAAATTATCACGGAAACGCGGACCACGGCGTAAGGTAAACCCTGTCGCGAGTACATCTATGGTAACCAATTGCGCTAAGCGTGACGCCATAGGTAAGTACATGTCAGTGTCTTCTGGTACTTCCATAGTGACAGGCAATGTACATTCAAAAGACAGTGGCGAGTTACGTGCCGTAATGCCGATGACTGCAGCGCCGTTTTCTCGAGCAATACGCGCTATTTCAATCAGTGATTTAGTTCGGCCAGTATGCGAAATTAATACCACTACATCGCCTTCATTACAGTTAATGCAGCTCATTCGTTGCATTAATACATCATCAAAACAAATCACTGGCACGTTGAAACGAAAGAACTTGTTTTGCGCATCATGGGCCACAGAAGCAGAGGCACCAAGGCCAAAAAACGAAATAGTCTTGGCTTGAGTGAGAATATCAACCGCTTTATTAATTGCCGAAGTGTCTAAACTCTGACGAGCCGTATCCAGCGATGCCATTGAAGATTCGAAGATTTTTGTTGTGTATGACTCTGGGGTGTCATCTTCTTCAACGTGTCGACTAACATAAGGTGTGCCGTTAGCAAGACTTTGAGCCAAATGTAACTTAAAATCAGGGAATCCCTTAGTGTCTAATCGACGACAAAATCGATTGACCGTAGGTTCACTAACATCGGCCATCTTTGCTAAGGTGGCAATACTTGAATGTATCGCTGTTTGCGGTGAGGCTAATATGACTTCGGCAACTTTACGTTCAGATTTACTAAATTGGGTAAGGCTTTTTTGAACCTTTTCAAGGGTATTCATAAGCAAGCATCCGCTAGAAAGTAGCTAAAAAGTAGGTAATGTAATTTTATATCATAACTTACAGGAATTACGTGAATTAAGTTATTTATTTACCGTTGATTATCAACTGTAGTTATTTTTCACGACATCGATCACGATTAAATGATTTGTAAGCCTTGGTGTTGGTGGAAAATCATAGCAGATAATAGATACTTGTGACTAGGTTAACAACAATACAAAAATTGCAAATTAAAGATGCAATATTCAAATTCTGTTGTTATATTACAACAAAAGTGTGCTTTTATTCATCTACCGAATTCGAACATGACACACACATATAATTAGGAGAGCTTTCAGCAATGGGCAAATCAATTGGAGCTAAGGCTTGCGACTTCGTACTTTTCGGTACTAAAGGCGATTTAGCTAGGCGTAAATTATTACCTTCTCTATATCAGTTAGATAAAGCAGGATTGCTTGATAAAGAAACCAAGGTAATCGGAGTAGCAAAAGACGCATTCACTCAAGAAGAGTTTGTTGCCCTAGTTACTAAAGCATTAAATACATTTGTTAAAGACGAACTTTGCCCCACCACGTTAGCGCGCTTCCTGAGTCGTTGTCATTATATCGGTACTAATTTTACAGATCCTGAAGGTTATAGTGCCTTCCACGATTTACTTGAACCAAGTAAACGCGTCATGGTGAATTATTTCGCAACTCCTCCTTCTATTTTTGGTGCTATCTGCCGTTGTTTACACGAGCAAGACCTTATTCAATCTGATACCCGTGTTGTGCTCGAAAAGCCAATTGGTACTGATTTAGAATCATCGCATGTGATTAATGACCAGGTTGCCGAGTTCTTTAACGAGAATCAGGTTTACCGAATCGATCATTATCTTGGTAAAGAAACCGTTCAAAATCTCATTGCCCTGCGTTTTGCTAACTCTTTATTCTCTTCTAAATGGGATAACCGCACCATAGATCATGTCCAGATCACGGTTGCTGAAGAAGTGGGTATTGAAGGGCGCTGGGGCTACTTTGATGGCGCAGGCCAAATGCGTGACATGATACAAAACCATTTATTACAAGTGCTGACCTTGGTTGCCATGGATCCTCCCGTCAATTTAGATGCTGACAGTATTCGTGACGAGAAAGTGAAAGTGCTTAAGTCACTGCGGCCAATTAACCAAGACAATGTGTATGAAAATACCGTTCGTGGTCAATACAGTGCAGGTTTCTTAAAAGGTTCACCTGTTCCTGGCTATCTTGAAGAAGAGGATGCCAACACTCAATCCCACACAGAGACCTTTGTTGCTATCCGTGTTGATATTGATAACTGGCGTTGGGCTGGAGTGCCATTCTATCTACGCAGTGGTAAGCGTATGCCCTTTAAGAGTAGCGAAATTGTGGTGTACTTTAAAAATCCACCTCATAACTTGTATCGTGCAAGTTACCGGAATCTGCCACCGAACAAGCTAACCATTCGTTTACAACCTCATGAAGGGGTTGAAATTCAGATGATGAACAAGGTTCCAGGGCTTGAGCAAAAGCAGCGTCTACAAACGACTAAGCTCGATTTAAGCTTCAGTTATACCTTTAAAACCGAACGTATTGCAGATGCATATGAACGTTTGTTGTTAGAAGCCATGCTCGGAAACCAAGCACTGTTCGTTCGTCGTGATGAAGTTGAGCAAGCCTGGAAATGGGTTGATGGCATCATTCAGTCATGGGAACAAAGTGGTGAAAAGCCTAAATCTTATCCTGCTGGCACATGGGGACCTGTGGCATCGGTCGCATTAATAACCAAAGATGGCCGTTCTTGGGACGAGTAGGGAGCTGACATGATTAAAGATACTGTATTTAAATCCTTCGACAATCCAGCAGATTTAGAAGCCAAACTAGCTGAGAAAATTGCCCAGCAACTACAAAATGCTGTGGATACTCGAGGCAAAGCCAGTTTAGTGGTTTCTGGTGGTTCAACACCATTGAAATTATTTGATTTACTTAGCCATAAAGTAGTCGATTGGGCTGACGTTTATGTCACTTTAGCTGATGAACGCTGGGTTAACGCTGATGAAAAAGATTCAAACGAAAGGTTGGTTCGCCAGCATTTACTGCAGAATCGTGCCTCCAGTGCCAAATTTCGCGGCTTAAAAAATATGTTTGCGACCCCTGAAGCGGGTTGTGATATGACCAGCGAGTCGTTAGCTAATTTCCCGCGTCCCTTTGATGTGGTGATATTAGGCATGGGCACTGATGGGCATACATGCTCTTGGTTTCCTTGCAGTGCTGAACTCGATAATGCATTAACTACCAAAGATTTATGCGTTGCAGTCAATCCGACAACTGCTCCTCATGCACGTATTAGTTTGTCTAAAGATGCCATTTTAAATAGCCGTCAGATTTATTTGCATCTCGTCGGAGAACCAAAGCTAACTGTTTATCATCAGGCTCTTGAGAATGATGATGTTACCCAAATGCCCATTAGAGCCGTATTAGCGCAGCGTAAAACGCCCGTTGATGTGTTCTATAGCGCGTAAGGAGTTTTACCATGCACTCAGTAGTACAAGCCGTCACCGATAGAATTATTGCACGCAGTAAACAGTCTCGTTCAACGTATTTAACGGCCTTAAATGATGCCAAAGCAAAAGGTGTTCATCGTAGCGCCCTAAGTTGTGGCAATTTGGCTCATGGATTCGCGGCCTGTCAGCCAGCGGACAAAGACTCTTTACGTCAACTAACGAAAGCCAATATTGGTATTGTCACCGCTTTTAATGACATGTTATCAGCACACCAACCTTACGAAACCTACCCAAATATGCTTAAACAAGCGTGTATGGATGTCGGCAGTGTTGCACAGGTTGCTGCAGGTGTACCTGCTATGTGTGATGGTGTGACTCAGGGTCAACCAGGCATGGAGTTAAGTTTACTGAGCCGTGAAGTTATTGCTATGTCTACCGCGATCGGCTTATCGCATAATATGTTTGATGGTGCGCTACTACTGGGTATTTGTGACAAAATTGTACCGGGACTATTAATCGGTGCCTTAAGTTTCGGCCATTTACCTATGCTATTTGTGCCTGCTGGTCCAATGAAGTCTGGTATTCCGAATAAAGAAAAAGCCCGTATTCGTCAGCAATTTGCTCAAGGTCAGGTTGATCGCGCGGCGCTACTTGAAGCAGAAGCTAAGTCATATCATAGTGCTGGTACTTGTACCTTCTACGGTACGGCTAATTCTAACCAGCTAATGCTTGAAATAATGGGCTTACAGCTACCTGGCTCATCGTTTGTTAATCCTGACGATCCATTACGCGATGAATTAAGCAAAATGGCCGCGAAACAAGTGTGCCGTTTAACATCTATGGGCACACAATATACACCAATAGGTGAAATCGTTTCTGAGAAATCAGTAGTTAACGGAATTGTGGGAATTCTTGCGACAGGTGGTTCAACGAACCTGACTATGCACATAGTGGCAGCTGCTCGCGCCGCAGGCATAATTGTAAACTGGGACGACTTTTCTGACTTATCTGATGCCGTGCCACTGTTAGCGCGTGTGTATCCTAATGGTCATGCTGATATTAACCACTTCCACGCCGCAGGTGGTATGGCGTTATTAATCAAAGAGCTACTCGATGGTGGTCTATTGCATGAAGATGTGAATACTGTCGCCGGTCAGGGCCTACGTCGTTACACCCAAGAACCTCGCCTACTTGATGGGCAACTTAAATGGGTTGATGGCGTGACAGAAAGCTTAGACAAAGAAGTGTTAACGCATCTTGATACCCCATTCCAACAGAACGGTGGCTTGAAATTACTCAAAGGTAATCTTGGCCGTGCAGTGATTAAAGTGTCTGCAGTACCCGATAAAAATCGTGTAGTAGAAGGACCTGCGATTGTCATTGATGATCAAAACAAGCTTGATGCGCTATTCCAGGCCGGTGAGCTTGATCGAGACTGTGTTGTTGTCGTCAGAGGCCAAGGCCCTAAAGCTAATGGTATGCCAGAGCTGCACAAGCTCACACCATATCTTGGCACTCTGCAAGACAAAGGTTTTAAAGTTGCATTAGTGACCGACGGCCGTATGTCTGGTGCCTCAGGTAAAGTTCCTGCAGCAATTCATTTAACTCCAGAAGCGCTTGACGGTGGTTTGATAGCCAAAGTTGAAAATGGCGATCTGATCCGGGTTGATGCTTCAACAGGTGAGTTAACCCTTTTTGTTGATGAGAAAACACTGGCAAGCAGAACAGCAGGCGTGGTCGATTTACACCATTCAAGTTATGGCATGGGCCGTGAATTATTCGGTGCATTACGCAGTAGCTTAAGCAGCCCTGAAACAGGTGCCCGCAGTACACATGCTCTTGATGAATTATATTAAAAATAAAGGAAGTCGGTATTATGATTGAGCCTAATAACTGGTTACTCCAGCCACAAGATGTATTTAAACGCAGCCCGATTGTTCCTGTGATGGTGATTAATAAAATAGAGCATGCAGTGCCTTTGGCTAGAGCCTTAGTTGCTGGCGGTATTAGCGTACTTGAAGTAACACTTCGAACACCTTGTGCGCTTGAAGCCATTGCTAAAATAGCTAAAGAAGTGCCAGAAGCTTTAGTGGGTGCGGGAACTATTTTAAATCAGACCCAATTACAACAAGCAATTGATGCTGGTTCACAATTTATTATTACTCCAGGTGCAACGGTTGATTTGCTAAAAGCGGCTAAAAAAGGCACTGTGCCATTAATTCCTGGTATCGTTAGTATTTCAGAAGTTATGGTGGGAATGGAGTTGGGTTATACTCATTTCAAATTCTTCCCTGCTGAAGCTTCTGGTGGCATTAATGCACTAAAATCTTTCTCTGGTCCACTTTCGGGTATTCGTTTTTGTCCAACAGGTGGCATTAGCCCTGCGACGTATAAAGACTACCTTGCACTGTCGAATGTAGATTGCATTGGCGGTAGCTGGATTGCCCCGACAGATGCAGTTGAAAATGAAGATTGGGATCGCATTACCCAACTGTGTAAAGATGCTTTAGCAGCGCTTTAATCTTTACCAATGAGTCTACCGTTGAAAAACCAGCTTATGCTGGTTTTTTTATGTCTTAAATTTGGCAGGGGTTAGTTTGTAGGTGATATAGACGAGTTGAACGACTAAAAATTGTTAATTGTAAGTAACTTGTAATAACATAGCGCTACTTAAAAATGGGCGGAACAGCCCGTTAAATGACTTTTGTTAGCACAAGGATATTTTTATGGTGCGCTTTTTAGATCATATGGCCCATGGTCATCGTTTGTTGTTGTCAGCAACATTCGCGTTATGCAGTATTTATTTTATTACTTTTTACTCCCCCCCAGTCGTTGCTAGCCCAATCCATGCTGAATTACCGAGACAATCTTTCAATTCTCAATGGCACCTTGGGGCTCATCAAAACCAAGGCCTATTGGTTGACAATGTGCCTAATTGGGTTACGCCAATAGCGTATGATTTACCAGATAAGGTTCCATCTTCAGAGCTTGCCGATGGGGTGTATTACTTGCTTATTGATGAGCAGTCTAAAGTCACCGCCGATGGCAGTCTAACTCAGTTTAATCATTATGCGACCAAAGCGATGACGCCCAAAGGCTTAGAAGCTGTCTCGCAAATTAGCATTACGTTTGATCCCGCTTATCAGAAAATTATTTTCCATAAGATGAATGTTATTCGGGATGGGGCGGTCATTGATAAAAAAGCAGACAGTGAATTTAATTTACAACAAGTCGAAAGTGGGCAGCGATTAATTTACGATGCCTCTAAAACGGCGAGCTGGTTTTTACATGATATTCGTGTCGGCGATATTGTTGATTATCAATACAGTATTGTTGGCACTAATCCTGTTTACCAAGGGATCTATTCAGATTCTCGACGGTTACAATGGGATGTACCCGTACATCAACAATTTTTGCGTATTATTTGGGGGAAAAAGCAACCGCTTAATTTTTCTGTTAATAATACTGAGATGAAATTTACGCAAACGCAATTAGGCAATGAAATTGATTATCAGCTGATGTTAAAAGACATGCCCGTGAGTAAGTATTATTCAGACGCTGCCAGTTGGTTCCATCCTTATGCTAGCGCTTATTGGTCTGAGATGGATTCTTGGCAACAGGTTAGAGAGTGGGCTCAGGCGCTCTTTGCGCCACAAATAGATCAAAATCAAGCAATTCAAGAATTGGTTAATCAATTCCGAAGTGCTGATACCCAAGCCGAACAAATCATGCTTGCGTTGAATTTTGTTCAACAAGATATTCGTTATTTGGGTATTGAAATTGGAGCCAACAGCCATTTACCCGCTAAGGCGAGCGATACATTGGCCAAGCGATATGGCGACTGTAAAGATAAATCTGTGTTATTAATTGCTCTACTTAGAGGATTAGGCATTCAAGCATCACCTGTTTTGGTTAATACCAAAGAGGGCAAAATCTTACAAGACTCCTTACCTCGAGCATCAGCATTTAATCACATGATAGTCAAAGTCAGCTTAGATAATAAATTTTACTGGTTAGACCCTACACTGCTGAATCAAAATGTTGCTTTACCGGTTGTGTTTCAACCCAATTATGGCTTCGCCCTTGTGGTTGGAGACAATACTCAACAACTTGAATTAATGGATTCAGCAGCAAGTGGTTCTCTTGTAGAATTTCATGAAGTGTATGATTTTACACAAGGAGTTCATGGTGAGGGGAGTTTATATGTCACAACCACTTATCAAGGAGAGCAAGGTACTCGTATTCGTGGACGATTAGCTGATATTGGCTTACAGTCTCTGTCAGACAATTATCAAAATTATTATAAAAATTCGTTTAATGATCTTGAAGTTGCTACGCCTATGTCTGTAAGCCAAAATACTGAAACCGGCACGACAATTTTTAAAGAACACTACGTAATCAAACAACCTTGGATAAAAGCTGACAATGGTAGTTTTGGTCTTAGCGTTTACGAAAGCCAAGTCTCCCCCTACATTTCCATGCCAGAAAGTCATGGACCAAGAATGTTGTCTTTGAGTCATCCCATTACTTTATCGGGTGATATTAAGCTTAAATTATTGGATCAGAAGTGGACATTTGATAAAGAAGTTTTGAACGAAACGAACCCCTTTTTTGATTTTAATTACAAAGTGACATTCGATGACTCTATAAATGAGCTGACATTAGCATATCATTATCAATCGAAAGTTGACCGTGTCGAAGCCAATGAAGTTGATCAATATGTTGCAGCATTACGAAATGTCGCTGATGTGGGCAGTTTTGGTCTGGTTGATTATGGTACTGCTTATTCCACGACGGCCTCAGATAATGATTTTATTGATGATTTAGACACAGATTCACGTATTTTACTCAGCTATGTTTTTTGCTTTTTTATCGGTACTTCGTTTTGTTTAGTTTCCTGGCTGCGAGAGAAAGCTCCTGCTGATGATGCCCAGTTCTACCCAGTATCCACGACCAAAATGTCTGTGATGATCTTTATGACTCTTGGTGTGTATATTTATTATTGGTGTTATAAAAACTGGCAATATATTCGCACGCTAGAGCAATCGTCAATTTGGCCGAGGGCAAGAGCCTTTTTTAACGTAGTCTGGTATTTCCCATTGTTTGCTAAGTTAAAAGCAAACAATGATGCTAGAGAGCAGCCCAAAAAGCTGATCTCAGAAACTACCGCCATTAGTTTATTCGTTGTTTATGTGATTGTGTCGATAACCTATTCAATGCGTGATGACTTTTATGTAGATGTGTTGATCCTCATTATTACTTTTTTACCGTTAGCGTTATACATTAACCGGATTAATGACAAAGCAGGAGCCGCATATCAACATAACTCTCGCTGGCGACTGCGTCATCTCGTCATAGGGCTGTGTGTTTTACCACTCTATTTGGTGAGTATTGCGTCAACTATTGGCTTGTCTAGTCAAGATGAGGTCATTGAAGGACAACAGTTGTGGAGCCGAGATATTACATTTTTACGCCAACATCAATTGATCAGTGAACAAGAGCTACCGGTATTATTTTACAGTCATCATTGGCTTAATAATCAAGTTGAAGGAAATGGTTTTAGTGCCACGAAGGTGTTTTCATATTGGACTGAAAATGGCAAGTTTATCTCGTATTCAGTGGCAATTGCTGATATCAAAGATATCACCACTGAGTTAAATGAACAAAAGGATCAATTATCCACCATCATGATAGAGCCTTTGCAAGGCGAAGCATTTAGGCTGGTTGTTTCCAATTCTAAAAACAAAGACAGTCAATTTGTTGAGCAGCTCACTGCGTTGTGGAAAACGAGTCAAAATGAATAATTTGAATACATCGACTGTTTTAAGGTATTAGCACATGAAAACTATTGGCATGATCGGCGGCATGAGTTGGGAGTCGACACTCAATTACTACAAAGCCATTAATCAAGGAGTAAAGTCCGCGTTAGGTGGCTTACATTCAGCGAAAGTGTGTTTATACAGTGTCGATTTTGCTGAAATTGAAACCTTACAACATCAAGGTTTGTGGCAACAAACAGCATTGTTATTGACCGATGCCGCTAAAGCTGTTGAGGCCGGTGGTGCTGATTTTTGTTAATTTGTACCAATACCATGCACAAGGTTGCCGATGAGATACAAGCCGAAATAGGCATCCCAATTTTGCATATTGCAGATGCCACAGCCAATGCGCTACTTGCCGATGGTATTAGCAAAGTGGGCTTGCTCGGCACCCGTTTTACTATGGAGCAAGACTTTTATAAACACCGTATTAGCGACAATTATCCTATTGAGGTTATGGTGCCGAATACGGCAGATCAGACCATTGTTCATGATGTAATTTATCAAGAGTTATGTTTAGGGCAGATTAATGAACAGTCTCGTCAGGCTTATTTATTGATTATTGATAAGTTGTTTGCCCAAGGAGCCGAGGCGGTTATTTTAGGCTGTACCGAGATTGCATTATTGGTGCAGCAACAACATACCCCAGTGCCTTTGTATGACACGACGCTAATCCACGCTAATAGTGCAGTGAAGTTGGCTTTAGATAATCATGATGAGACCTAATATCTGATTATGCTCGAAAGCTAGTATCGGTTGCCTCGTTTAATATCGATAGATAAAAAAACGCCTTACACAAGTGTAAGGCGTTTATCATTTCTAATAGCGCTTTTGGTTAGTCTTTGTAAGCACGGCCATAGAAGCTATCGAGTAACACTTGCTTAATCTCGCTGATTAATGGGTAACGAGGGTTAGCACCTGTACATTGATCATCAAACGCGTCTTCTGCAAGTAGATCCAGTTTTGCAATAAAATCTGCTTCATTAACACCGGCTTCTTGAATCGATGCAGGAATACCAATGATCTTTTTCAGCTCTTCGATTTTATCTATTAGTTTGTCTACTTTTTGCTGATCCGTTTTGCCGCCTAGCTTTAAATGATCTGCAATTGCAGCATAACGGCATAATGCTTTAGGGCGGTCGTATTGACTGAAGGCCGCTTGTTTAGTTGGCATATCTGTCGCGTTAAAGCGGATAACGTTAGAGATTAATAATGCATTAGCTAAACCATGAGCCAAGTGGAACTCTGCACCCAGTTTGTGCGCCATTGAGTGACAAACTCCTAAGAATGCATTGGCAAAAGCAATCCCCGCTATTGTCGCACCATTGTGTACTTTTTCACGAGCGACAGGGGCTTTGGCACCTAACTCATAAGCATCAGGCAAGTATTTCACCAATAAATCGAGCGCTTGTAATGCTTGGCCATCGCTGTATTCGTTTGCCATTACACTGACATAAGCTTCTAACGCGTGAGTTATTGCATCAATACCACCAAAAGCGGTTAATGACTTGGGCATGTTCATCACAAGGTTAGGGTCAATAATCGCGATATTAGGTGTTAATTCATAATCTGCAATAGGGTATTTCTTGCCTGTGACCTCATCGGTGACTACTGCAAACGGAGTCACTTCAGAACCGGTACCCGATGTGGTAGGTATCGCTACCATTTGGGCTTTAAGTCCCATTTTAGGGAACTTATAAATACGTTTACGGATGTCCATGAATCGCAATGCTAAATCAGCAAAGTCGACATTAGGGTGTTCGTACATTACCCAAATAATTTTAGCTGCATCCATTGGTGAGCCACCACCTAATGCAATAATTACATCAGGTTGGAAACTTTGTGCCACTTTAGCACCTTGGCGCACAATGGCTAAGGTTGGGTCTGCTTCTACTTCATAAAACACTTCTGTTTCTAGGCCCTGTGCTTTAAGGATTTTTAATGTCTCGTTGCAATAGCCGTTATTAAATAAAAACTTATCAGTAATAATTAATGCACGTTTTTTGTCGCTTAATTCTTCTAATGCGATTGGTAAGCTACCACGACGGAAGTAAATTGATGATGGAAGCTTATGCCACAACATGTTTTCAGCCCTCTTAGCGACCATTTTTTTATTAATTAAGTGGCTTGGGCCAACGTTTTCAGAAATTGAGTTACCGCCCCATGAACCACAGCCTAGGGTTAATGACGGTGCTAATTTGAAGTTGTATAAATCACCAATACCACCTTGAGAAGCAGGGGTGTTAATCAAAATACGTGCAGTTTTCATTCTAAAACCAAAGGTTTTAACACGTTCTGTCTGAGTGTCTTGATCGGTATACAAGCCTGAGGTATGACCGATACCACCTAAGGTCACTAAGGCCTCTGCTTTATCCATTGCTTCGTTAAAGTCTTTGGCTTTATACATACCTAACAACGGAGACAATTTCTCGTGGGCAAATGCTTCCGCATCATCAATATCGTTAACCTCCCCAATTAGTACTTTAGTATTACTGGGGACTTCAAAGCCTGCCATGGCCGCAATAGCTACCGCACTTTGACCAACGATATCAGCATTAAGGCCACCATTTTTAAGAATGACATTTTGCATCGCCGCAGTTTCAGCTTTAGATAAAATATGACCACCGTAATGAGCAAAACGTTCTTTAACATGCTTATATATACTGTCTACTACAATCACGGCTTGTTCAGACGCACATACAACACCGTTGTCGAAGGTTTTTGACATTAAAATAGAGCTAACAGCACGTTTAATATCAGCGGTTTCGTCGATCACGATAGGAGTGTTACCCGCACCAACGCCGATAGCAGGTTTACCAGATGAGTAGGCGGCTTTCACCATGCCTGGACCACCAGTGGCTAAAATTAAATTAACTTTTGCGTGGGTCATTAATTGGTTTGATAATGCAACACTGGGTTGATCTATCCAGCCAATAATATCCTTAGGCGCACCAGCCGCTACTGCTGCATCTAATACTATTCTCGCAGCGGTAGTCGTTGAGTTTTTGGCTCTTGGATGTGGAGAAAAAATAATCCCATTACGAGTTTTTAAACTAATAAGCGCTTTAAAAATAGCGGTCGATGTTGGATTAGTGGTTGGCACAATACCGCAAATAATGCCGACAGGTTCGGCAATGGTGATGGTACCAAAGGTGATATCTTCGGAAAGAATTCCGCAGGTTTTTTCATCTTTATACTTGTTATAAATATATTCAGATGCGAAGTGGTTTTTAATCACTTTATCTTCTAATACACCCATACCCGTTTCGATTACCGCCATTTTAGCCAATGAAATACGCGCATCTGCAGCAGCAAAAGCAGCGGCTCTAAAAATGGCATCTACTTTTTCTTGGCTAAAGTTTGCAAATTCAGCCTGAGCCTTGGCAACGCGTTCTACTAATAAATCAAGTTCTTGTATATTGGTGACTGTCATAGTGGTTTCCTTTAAAAACATTCAACAAAGCAGTTTTGCAAAACATTCTTTGTAAATAAAATTACATCTTCTAGGGGCTGTTTGTTGTGATGATGACCACAAAATCGTAATAATTGGTAATTTTATTACGGTTTAGGTGTTTTTGAATCAGTAATATCGCATCTTAATAAGGCTTTGATTTCACTATCACTTAAAACACCCTAGTACACAATACTATGATTATTTATGTTATTTACAGCATGAAAGCCTTGTTTACATAACGAATTAACAGGCCTTCGTTGAGTGAAATTGGTTGGTATTAAAGCATTAGTCATTGTTTTATATTTAAAACGGTATGTTTCTTGTTCACTTTTATAAGTGACTCTGAAGCAAATTATTAACCAATGTAAAAATACAGCATTGAAATTTAATAATATTTTATTCCTTGCTAGCCTACATAAGCAATGCCTAAAGTTTGTTTAGCTTATTTAATTGAAGATTTGTGATTGACATCAATATTTATAAAAGGGAATATGCTCACTAGGAGGGCATTTGCTCATTTTGTGTTTTTAGAGTAATTGAATGGCTTTAGTGATCTATACACGCCTTATGCAGCATTAGTGGGCCTATCAACTATGACGATATTGGATAAATGATTGTTATTTGATGTCCAACAAGCTGTAAAATGGATTTATAGTTCTGATTTATAGCGTTAAGGCGGGTATATGAACACTGATACACAATTGATTATTTTTGACTGTGATGGCGTGATTATCGACAGTGAAGTCATTAGTGCCAGGGTGTTAATCGACAAACTCGCCGAGTTGGGCTGCACCATTGACATGGCGTTTGTACAAGAACACTTTTTAGGTTGTCAATTTACAACTGTAGCAGACAAGGTGAAGCGTTTATTGTCTACCAGCTTACCTCAACATTTTGAGGAAGAGTATCGACAGCAATTACTTGTAGAATTTGAAAAAAATTTAACGGTAACAGATGGCATCAAATCAGTATTGTCTAGCTTGAAAGTACCATATTGTATTGCAACCAGTAGCAGTTTACCCCGAACAACGAGAGCATTAGAGGTGGTGGGATTAACCGAGGTGTTTGGCAGTCATATCTTTACTGCAAGCCAAGTTAAACAAGGCAAACCTGCTCCCGATTTATTTTTATATGCAGCAGACGCAATGGGCGTAAAGCCTCAGCATTGTTTAGTCATAGAAGACAGTTATTTTGGTGTAAGTGCTGCAATTACAGCTAATATGGACGTGATTCATTATGTTGGCGGTGGTCATATTATCGATCGCCTTGATAATCAATTACACCGAGTATCACAAGTATTTCCAACAGTGCCAGTATTAAGTCATTGGCAGAATTTTGTTCGTTTAATGCCAGCATTAGTGCGTTGATAGTGCATAAAAGGGATAGCATGGATACCAAATCAAACTCTGAACTCGCAAGACTAGAGCAAGCTGCACGTGCTGCCTGGCTATATTATGTTGCTAAAAATACTCAAGATGAAATCGCTCAAAAATTAGAAGTATCAAGACAGTCTGCACAGCGTTTAGTTGCTTTAGCCGTGAGTGAAGGCCTAATTCAAGTCCGTTTAGACCATCCAATTGCTAAATGCATGGAATTGGGACATCAACTGACCCAGGCCTTTAACTTACTAGAATGCGAAATTGTACCAAGCGATCCCGCTGACAGCAGTTCGGTTCATGGATTAGCACAAGGTGGCGCGAGTGTACTAGAGCGTTATTTAAAGTCCGAACAGCCAAAAACGTTAGCTTTTGGCACTGGCCGTGCACTTAAAGCGTGTATCGATGAATTACCTTCAATGCAGTGCCCACAGCATAAAATCGTATCGTTATTGGGCAATATGATGCTCGACGGTTCAGCATCTGCTTTTGATATCGTAGTGAGTATGGCCAATAGAGTACAGGCTAAGCACTACCCAATGCCGTTGCCCGTTATTGCCAGCTCGGTAGCTGAGAAACAGCTTTTGCATGACTTGGCGCCGGTAAAAAGTATTTTTGAATTAGTCAAACAAGCTGATGCGACTTTTGTCGGAATAGGCCACATGGGCATAGAGCCACCATTACTACTTGACGGTTTCATTAATCAGTCTCAGTTAGATGCATTAGTTAATAATGATGCTATCGGTGAAATCATTAGTTGGGTTTATAACCAACAAGGACAATTACTTGATAACTCAATCAATCAACTGGTGATGAGCTCACCGTTAAATATTGACTTAACCAATCCTGTCTATGGTATCGCGGCAGGGCAGCAAAAAGTGGATGCGATATTTGCTGCATTACAAGGCCGATTAATTAATTCATTAATTACCAATGAATATACTGCTGAAAGATTATTGGCTAAGCTAAAAT